>NZ_CP043682.1:0-339160 GCF_014084025.1 Borrelia sp. A-FGy1 | reverse complement strand
TCTGAGATATCCCAAGAATGAGCAAGTCCTGGTTTATATCCACCAGTTTGTGAATCTCTTACTGTTAGTCCTAAAAGTATATTTGCAATGATATTAGAGCTAGCTGTATCAGTGGCAAGCTGAGGGTCAAGTGAAGTAGGCTCACCTCCGTTTGTAACTCTAAATGTTATTTTATCTTTGTGTGCATCACTAGTACATGAGAATAAGAGCAAAACAAAAAAAGATAAAAGAATTATTATGTTATGTTTCATAAAGCATTCTCCTTAAATTCTTTGTTATTTATGTTTTCTTTCATTATAAATGATTTTAATGAAAGACTTAAGTATCACTTTAATTTGATAAATAAATAAAGTATAATGGTGTAGATTATTGATAGGCTATTGTATTGTTTTTTCCTATAAATTTAAAGGGTAATGTTTTATGTTTATAAAAAATGAGAGTTTTAATAAGTACTTTAAAGACATTGAAAATGAATTCCTTAGTCAATTTAAAGCTATTGAAAATGTAGATTGCTTAAATAGTTCTTACCATGAGGCAAATTCTGTTAGCAGGCGTTTAGCTGATAAAATGATAGAAAGACTTTTGAAGAGTAATTCTACTATTGTTGGCATGCAAAATATTTTAAAACTTTATGAAAAGACTCAATCTGGTAAGTCATCTATCATATTGATGGAACATTACAGTAATTTTGATTTTCCTTGTTTTCAGTTCTTGTTAAATAAGATGAATTATGGTGAAGTTGCAGATCATATTATTCCTGTAGCTGGTGTTAAGCTTTTTAAAGATGATTTGTTTGTTAAAAGTTTGTCTTTAGGCTATAGCGTAATATTTATTTATCCTCCTCATTCATTTATTGGGGTTGATACTAAGAGGATTAGGGAGAGAAGGACTTTTAATGCTAATTCTATGAAATTTATTTCTGATAAAAAGAGTAGTGGATATATTATTCTTATTTTTCCAACAGCTACAAGATATAGAGAGGGAAAGCCTGAAACTAAAAAAATAATTTCAGAAATAGGAAATTATTTTAAAATTTTTGATTATTTTGTAATGGTTGGTATTAATGGAAATATTCTTGAGGTTTCTTCAGATGAGAAAATGTCGCATGATATTTTTAGGGAAGATACTCTTATTTATAATTCAACAGAAGTGATAGATATGCTTGAATATAAGAATTTGATTTTGAGGGAGTTGGATCAGGAAGGACTAGAGCCTACAAAAGAAATTTTAAGTTCTAAGATTGCTGATGACTTAGAAAAACGTTTTGTTGTTCTTCATGAAGAAGGGACTAAAATATATAATGATTTGAGTTAGGATTTTATTGTAGTATGCCTGATATAGATAAAGTAAAAGAGTTTAAAAGAGAAATATTAGATAACATTTCTGATGAAAGAGCTAAAAAAGAGCCTTTTGGGATAAAAATGGAGGTTGAACCTCCAAATGATGAGGGGGAGGATATTATACCATGGGAAAAGCAGGAATCTCTTCTTAATTCAGAAGAAGATCTTGATTTAGACTTTATTCTTGATGCTCTTGATAGTGAAGAACAAGTTAAGCTAGATGAAAACGAAAACAATGAGTCAATCTTAGAAGACTCTAAAGAATTAAAGATTGATCCTGATTTTAATGACTTAAATGATGATTTTAATGCTTTAGGCGATAAAAACACTGATATTGAAGAGAATTTTGAAAAAGTTTTTGATGATAATGCTATTAGCACAGACGATGTAATTGATTTTGATGTAGATAATCAAGATAGTTACAATTCATTAGATACCAATGAATTTCTTGATACTAAAATGACATCTAATAATTTAGATGATAGTAGTGATGTTTTTGATGATGATTTTAATCTTGATGATTTAAAGTTAGTGAACAATATAAGTGATTCTGATGACTTTAATAATAAAAGCATTGATGTTAATGATATTGAAAATTTTGAAACTTATGAAGAAGAGGATGATTTTTCTAAGCTTTCAGATGACTTTAGATTTTTAGAAAATGATAAGGAGGAAAATACTAATAAGCGTAAGTTTACAATTGATTATCCTTTGTTTCTTGAGCATTTAAATTCTTATCCTAGAAATTTAAGAATTGCTGTGGCTGAAGCTTTAACAAAAGATAATATTTCTAGATATAAACTTGAAGCATTGGTTGATCTTGTTGAGCAGAATAAGAAAGGTCTTAAATTTATTGCCAAGTTTGTTGGTGATATTGTTGGTCGTTCTGTTAAGCTACCTGTTATTTATTATAAAGCAGAAGAGTTTAGTAGGCTCGAGCAGAAGTTTAGCTATAGAATTTCTAAGGCTTTAGTTCCTGTCCTTAAGATATCATTATTTTTTGTTTTTTTAACCTTTGTTGCTTTTTATTTTTTAGTGGATGTTATGTTCTTTTATGTTGCATCTGATAAAAAATATAGAGAAGGCATATCTTATATTCATGAGAATAAAAGAGATCTTGCCAAATCTACTTTTAGAGATGCTTATTATATGCGGCCTAATGATAAGTGGTTTTTGGTTTATGCACAGGAGTTTGAAAACATAAGAGATTTTGATAGTGCTGAGGAAAAATATGAAGAATTATTCACTATTGATCCTTTTTCTAAAGATGCTTTCAAGAGAAGAAGAAAGAAATTTGATAAAAATGGGTATATCTCTTATGCTGCTATGAAAATGAAGCTTGGAGAATATGCTGAGGCCAATTCAATCCTTGATGAGGTTATATCTTATGATCTTTATGACCATGAAGCATTAATGGCTAAGGGTGATAATTATTTTTATTGGGCTAAAACAGATCCTAGGTATTATAGGGATAGTATAAACATTTATACTATTTTGCTTACAAGATATGGACATAAGAAGAAAATTTTATTTAAGCTTTTTAATGCTTATATTGAGGCCGGTGCTGATAGGGAAATGGAAAATATAAATTCTTTTATTAAAGCCAATGAAGGATTAGATATTGATGAAGTAGTTTATACTATATATGCTAAGAAATTAATAGATAAATATATTGACTTTACTGTTTACAATAAGAGAATAAATAGTTTGTCTAGGAATTTGAAGTATTTCAATGCTCAAATGAATTTATTGAATAAAGAATTTGTTAATTTTAAATCTGGTGGTGGAAAGTCTGTTTCCAATTCTTTAAATGATGTTAATTTGAATTCAGAAATTGAATATATTCTTAGAAGAATATTAACTAAAAATCCTAATTATAATAAGGCTCTATTTGAAAATGGTAGATATTCTTATTATATAGGTGATTTTAAAAAGGCAGAAGGCTACTTGTTAACAGCATTGAATGGCTTTAGGAAAGAAAATTTGATTGAAAATTCTTCTAACAAAATAATAGCTTATAGAATATTGGCAGATATTTATGAAAAACAAAAGGATTCTCTTAAAGCAAGTAATATTATTGGTCTAGCTTTAAATGATTATGATTTTTATAAGAAAAATAGTCTTATTAGAGGATCTAAAGAAATTTCTTTGATTTATGAAAAACAAGGAGATATTCTTAGATCTTTAAAAGGTTATAAGGAAGCTATTTCTTCTTATAAGATGGCAATAAATGAGGGAGTAAATTCTCCAGATGTTTATTATAAAATAGCATTACTCAATTATAGGGAAAATAATTATAAGGAAGCATTAAGCTATTTATTTAAAGTTGAAAATATGTCTGGATTTTCAAATAATAATGAAGTTTTGAGCTCAATAGCATCTGTTCTTTATAAGATGGGTGATTTTGTAGCATCTAGGAGTTATTATGTTAGGATATTAGAGAATTTAGAAGTAGAAAAGTCTAGTATTTTGGGATTTAGACCTAAAGATAATAATTATCACAAGGATTTGTTGATGAGGGAAATTGAAAATTATAATAACCTTGGGGTTGTTGAGATAAGAGCATCCCTTGGTAATAGAATTGGAGTTGGCATTGTTAAAGATCATAAGCTTTTTGATTCAGGTATTGCTAATTTGACTAAATCTTCTAGGATATTTGATCTGTTAAATCGAGATGTTGATATGGTGAGAAGTTTTAAGAAAGATCTTGCTAGTTTAAATCTTAGAAGTGTTTTTAAGAATGATTTCGTTGGTTCTAATATTTTGTTCTATGATAATTTAGCGGATAATCTTTAAGTTTTGTTGGTTGAATTTTTATAATTTTGGACATAAATTTTTATGTTTTATTTTTAAGGATTTATATGAGAAAAACTTACTTTGTTATTTTCTTGCTTATTGGGTATAATTTGTTTTCTTTAATCGATGATTATTTAGATATTTCTATTGATGATGTATATGTCGAGGCTCATGAAGATGGATTTCATCTTTTTATTAGAAAAAAGCCAAGAGTTAGGTCTGTTATTTTAACGGAATCTTTTGAAATTCCAGATAAAAGTAAAGATGTGTCTACTTATTCTTTTAGAACTTTGAGCTATAACAAGATTAATGGAGATGAGATTAGAATTTTAAATGGTAGAGTTATTAAGAATAGAGAGCTTTTATCGTTGACATCTTCTACGCCTGTTCCAAATAAGAAATTTGGAGAGGCTTTTCATATATTGATACCTAAGAGATTAAAATATGGTTTTCCAAATTTTTCAACAAGAAGCGGTGATATTGATTTAGAAACTCTTAAGAGAAAAAAAGAACCTTTTTGGTTTTCAATTAGAACTTTTGAGAGGAAATATAATGATTATTTAGGTCAATATAAGGATAATGCTTATGAGTTGTTTTTTAAGGACACACAAAAAGAAGATAAAGTAGAGATTGATGGCTTAAGAGAAGCATTTTTTAGATTTTCAGATAATGTTACTGTTGCAAATAAAGGAATGGATACTATTGAAAAGATAAAGGATATTTTAGAAAAGGTAGAAGATCCACTTTCTGAATTAGATCTTGTTTTTGTTATTGATGCTACTGAGAGCATGAAGAGTCATATTGAGATTTTAAAAGAGCATCTTTTTGAGATAGTAGAACCTCAACTTGAAAATTTTAAGTCTTATAGAGTAGGAATTGTGTTTTATAAAGATTATCTTGAAGACTTTCTAACAAGATCTTTTGATTTTAATACTAAGGAATATTTAAATAATATTCTTAAATATGTTAATGTAGGCGGTGGAGGTGATTATCCAGAGGCAGTATTTGAAGGGATTAATGCGGCTGTTACTCAGTTTGATTGGAAGGCAGAAAATAGGCTTATTATTGTATTGGGAGATGCCCCACCTCATGAGTATCCTAGAGGCCCTATAGTGTATGAAGAAGTAATTGAGTCAGCTAAAAGAAAGAATATTACAATTTATGGAATATTGCTTCAGCAGTAAGATTTGATTTTAAGCTTTTTAGGTTTTAATTTTTTCAAGTATTTTTTTGGATAAAGCTAGAATCCATTTGGGGTTTTTTATACCAGATTTTATTAATTCTTCAAATAACTTTTTTGCTATTTCTTTTTTACCTAGCGCATAATGTATGAATGCAATTTCATATTTTCCAGTGGCAACTATACTTGTATTTTTTTTATGATTTTCAATCATTTTTTCATATACTTTTAGGGCAGAATCATAATCATTTACATTCATTGCTTTTTGAGCTTCTCTTAAATAAATACTATAAGGAGTTTCTTTTGTAAGTTCCTCTAAATTGGTAGTATAACAAGAAAAGAAAAGAGTACTAATTATTAATATTAAATTTTTCATATTCATTCTCTTTTGTATAAATTTATTAAATTAATTCTATTAGATCTGAAAAAAGAAAACAAGCTTCAACTTGTTTTCTTTTTTTGTTTTATTTAGAGGGAATTATTATTTTCCAATCTTTATGTATTAAATCTGGATTTTGTATTTTTTTCCTGTTTGCAAACCAGATCTTTGGCCATAAATAGGGATCTTTGTATAATTTCTTAGATATCCCCCATAGAGTATTTCCTATCTTAATTATGTAGAGTTCTTTACTTGCATGGCTTTGATAAGCTTCTAAGTATTTTGCAGAATCTAAGAATAATTCATTTGCAAGTCTAAGATTATTTAGTCTTTTAGCTTCAAGGCCTTGTTCCCATAGTTGTCTAGACTTTTCAATAAGTTGAAGTGTTTTAAATTTTGTTGAGTCTGATTTCTTTATTTCCTGAGCTTCTTCTTCATAAGCAAGTACTAATGGAAAATCAAACTTACCAAGTAAATAAGTGCCACCTTCTAAGTGTAAAAGATTTGTGTATTGTCCCTTATCTTTAATTAGAGATCTTCCATTCCATGGAGATGGCTTAATAAGCTTATTGTTGCTGTAAACGGGGAGATTAGAAGCAGCTTCAAGTGCTTTTAATTGTTTGTACATTCTCTCTTCTGTTTCTTTAAATGCTCTTGATTCTCTTGCTTTTTTAGCTGTTTGTTGAGCCTTGTTAAAAGCTTTACTATACATACCTAGAGAGTTTTCAATATCATACACTTTATATTTTCTGGTTGCTTCGAAATATAAATTATTTACTTCATCAATTTCTAATGGTATCCATATATATGCTTCATTTGCCTCTGCATCATTTAAGTATTTTTCAATGTTTTCCTTAAAATAGTTTATTTTTTCCTTTTTTTCTATTGTGTTTTTTGCAATATTTCTGTATCTTTCAAGTGCTTTTATACCAATTTCATTACCTTCCTTAATATTTCCTTTTTTAAATTTTTCTTTCATTTCTTTTTCAGTATTTTCAGCTTGGTTGAATTCTTTAGAATAAAAAAGATTTCCTCTCTCTTTTATAACTTCATTTTTAATATTTTCAATATCTCTTTGAACATCATCAGTTTCTTTTCTTTTTAAAATTTTTGCATTTTTACTCTTGGTATCTTCTGGAGGAGTTTCACATGAAATAAGACTAAGACAAAGAGCAAACATATACAATATTAAAAATAATAATTTCCTTTTTTGTGTCATAAATACATCCTTGTTATTATGAAATACTTATTTACTTAAAAATTATTTTTAAATAATAATAATTTTTATCTCTTCATAACACTTTTAGTATTTGAATATAGAATATACATCCAAAACTATTCATTTTTTCATTTTTGTAGTATCAATATTTTACCTTTTTCCCATAGAGATTTTTAAAATCTTAGTATTCTCGCATGTTCTTTCTTCTGGAAGGGATTCGCATGAAACAAGAGAAAGAGTAAATATAGATAATATTAAAAATAATAATTTCCTTTTTTGCACCATAAACACATCCTTATTACGTAATATTTACTATATTAATTGTAGTTTTATTCCTTTTATATTTTTCTTAAAAACTTTAGTGCAAAACATTATTTTTGCACTCTTCTAAAATTATAATGTATTTTTCATATTTATTAAAGTTAAAAATTTTTTGAAAAAGGATATAATTAACTATAAGTGTTGAAAGGGGGGATAATTTTATTTTAAAATTATGTGCTATTATCTTTTTATTGTTATCTAGAACAATATTATTCTCTCAAGTGGCGTCTATTAAGGAAATAGAGGGTAGAGTTAATGTTTTAAGAAATTCTATACCTGTTAAATTAGATTTGGGAGATGAAATTTTTGAATATGATTTTATTGAAGTTGGAGATAATTCAAAAATTAAGATATGCCTATATGGAATAAATGGTGTCTCATCAGATTTAACTTTTCATTCCAATACACATACTCTTATTTTTTATTCTTCTCTTAAGGATTTACAAGATGCAAAAATATATTTATTTAAGGGAAGTTTAGAGGTTGTGATTTATGAAATTGTTAAAGGATCTTCACTTTCTGTTGATATTAATAATTATTTTTTCATGACAGATACACCATCAAAATTTTATGTTAATTGTGAATATTATAATAGTTATTTTGTGAGCGTTTTTGAAGGCGTTCTTAAACATTATAATAAAAATGAATATTTCGTTTCAGAAGGTACTAGTGTTTTGCTTTGGGATGATAATTCCTTTTTGAGTAAAACTAGTGATCCTATATTTAAAAATACAATACAAAATCTTAGAGAAAAATCTCGTAAAAATTTTGTTTCTTTGAGCAATAGGGGGATAAATTACATATTTTTAAAATATATTGAAGATAGTTCTAGATTCGATTTTTTATATGAAAATCTAGTAAGAGATTCTAGATTTAATGTGATATATTCAAAGTGGAGTTTGGAAGATGAAAATCGTACTTTAGGAAGTAGGATTGATATGATCAATGATATTAACTATCTGAAAGGAAGAATAGGTATACTTTTTAATAATTTTGTTTATTTGGCAAATATGTTTTTTTTCATAGAAGATATTGTAAAAAATTCATCTAATGTCTTTGAAAGATTAATTATTTATGGATCTACTTCAAACTTTTTTGAAGATTATAAAAAAAATAAGTTAACTTTGTTAAAAAAATTTTTTAAGACAATTCATTCTTTTAAAATGTATTTAACTCGCACTAATGGAGATGTACCTAGTAATTTGAAAGTTGATGAATTTTATTTATTAAGACCTATGGAATTTTAATTTTTGTGAGTGTGCCTTTGTTAAAGATAGAAATTAAATATAAATAATAGATTTTTAAAAAATTATGAAAAATGGGCAAAATGATTAAATATAATGTAGATATTTTTTTAAATTTGTTGGTTTTATAAAAAATATAAATATTTGTCAGGTTTTATTGTGCTACTCTATGCGATTTAAAGTTTAAAGTCTCAAATGTTGAATAAATTCAACATTTGAGACTTTTGCTAAGAGCTTTATACAATTATAATGTGTTTTTGAAATATTATTATAACTTCTTCTTTTAAGACTGATAAATTTATATTTTAGGGCCTGTTTCTTTCTTTAAGTTTGATAGCAGTAAATATTTTGTTATATTGGTTCCAGATTTTGCATTTTTAAGTAAAACGAGGCATATAATTGGACGTGGTGGAGGCTTTTATGGTATCTTTCTACAAAGAGGATTCTTTTTAAAAGTTGGTGTTTGCTTTGATTTTCGGATTTTTAATTTTGTAACTTTTTGTTCTGATGATATTAAGCTAGGTTTTGTGCTTTCTGGTGGGGTAAAGGTGTTTTATTTTTGTGAATAAATTTCTATTAATTAGAATTTTTTGGGTTTTTAATTCATTAATTTGTTTATTTTTATTTGTGTATATTAATTTTTTTAAAATTAGGGAATCTAAAACTTCATCAGAGAAAAGGCTTGCGTTGTTTATCCCGGGCATTATTAATGGGTCTCCTTCTTATAAAGGAATGTACGATTTTTTGATTAAATTTAAGAAGGAAAGAAAAGACATTAAAATTAAGTTATTTGAAGCTGGGTTTAACCAAAGTGAATGGATGGAATTACTTGAAAAATTATTAAGTCATCAAAAATATGATTTCTTGATAACCGCAAATAATGCAATGCAAGGAATTATTGATAAAATTTCAAAAAATTATCCTTATACTAAATTCTTAATTTTTGACTCTTTGGTTAAAAATACTAACCCTCAAGTTTACTCCTTGTCTTATAATGTTGCTGAAGAAGCTTATATTTTAGGTTATTATGTGGGTTTGTTTTTAAAAAATTTTGATTTATTGAATAAAAATGTGGCTTTGATTGCCGGACAAGAGTATCCTGTTATGAATGATTATATTTTCCCTTATTTCAAAAATGGAGTTAGAGAAGTTTTAGATACAGAAGTTTTCTTTAGAACTTTGGGGAATTGGTATGATAGTAATAAGGCAAAGGCTTTAACGGATTCTTTAATTTTAAGTTCAAAAGTTTCTGTAGTCCTTCCTATTGTTGGGTCAGCTATTGAAGGCGTGCTTTCATCCGTACGTGAACATAATATTTATGCGGTTTTATTTGATAGCGAAGATTATTTGGATAATAAAAATAATATCATTGGTTCAGGCATTACAAATCAAAGATTTTATTTAGAAAAGGCGTTGGATAAAGCTTTAAGAGGTAAGATTAAATATGGTTTTTATGAGATACTTGGATTTAGAGAAATGGGAGTTTCATTTAATTTCTTAAATAAGTTTTATATAGAAAACATTAGTGATGAGATTAAGAAGGCTCTTGAAGGTAAAATAAAAGAGATAATTGATATTGGGATAAACATAAATTTAGAATGATTTTATGGTAGAGTTTAAGAAAATAGTCAAATTTTTTCCAGATATTGAGAGACCCATTCTAGATAATATTAATTTAAAGATTGAGGAATCCAAGATTTTGACTGTAATTGGTAGAAATGGAGAAGGGAAAAGTACTTTATCTAAAATCATAGCTGGGGTTATTCATTTTGATAGTGGGTATGTAATTGTAGATAATAGAATACAGAAAAATTGGAATGTGGATAAGGCAAAGCGGAATGGTATTTATCTTGTATCTCAAGTACCAAAACTTAATATGAATTTGAAAGTATGGGAGTATCTTAATATTTATTGGTTTGATTCTAAATTTTTTGTTCCAATGAATAAATCTAAGACCTATAGGTATTACAAGTGGATTAGACAGTTTTATAATATTAATTTTAATCTAGACAAGAGAATACAAGATTTAAATATTAAAGAGATATACCTTTTACTTATAATTTCTTCTCTTAAGAAGAATGCAAAGATTATTATTTTTGATGAAAGTATAGCTTACTTTTCTCAAAAAGAAGCCAAAGAATTTATTGGATTGCTTGAAAATCTTAAGAAGGCAGGTGTCACTTCTCTTTTTATTACGCATAGAGAAATTGGAAATGTTATAAATTTTAGCGATGAATTTGTTATTTTAAAAGGTGGGAAATGCTTTAGAACAACAAATAAAGAGACAATACTTAAAAAGCTTGAAATACCTACTAATAAATTTATTTATACAAATATTAATTATGATAAGTCAAATGAAGATTTTATAAAATTTAGTTTATTTTTTGAAGATTTCTGGAAATATGATATTAATTTTTCTTTAAAAGAAAGAGGGGTTTTTGGAATTATTGCAGAAGAAGCTGTAATAAAAACATGGGAGAAGTTATTTTTAGGAGAAATTCCGTTTGTGGGGTGCATAAAGGTTAATGGGAAAAGATATGAATATATTAATTTTTATGACTTAAAGGCAGGATTTTTACCTTTAGGTATTGGAAATTTGTTTTCTGATGATAGTACTATATTAGATAGCTTTTTAACAAAAATAATGAGTTTTGAAGATGAAATTTTTATTAAGGAATCTACTATTAATAAACTTAAAGAATTTTTTAAGAAAGATATGGAATATGGTGATGACAAGATAAATAAGACTTTTTATTCTAAGTCTTTTTCATTTTCTGGGGGAACTTTGAAAAAACTTGCTCTTTTTAGGGAAAAGTATATTACAAAGAGTTTTTTGATTTGTTTTTCCCCTCTTAGTAATCTGGATTATAAGGCATATAATGAAATAGCCATTTTTATTCGTAATTTTGCTAAGCAAAAGCCTGTATTATTAATTACTCCTAATTTAGATGAGCTATTTCTTCTATCTGATGATGTTTTAGCTATTAAAACTGGTGAAGTTGTTTTGAGGATGAAGAGAGAGTATATAAATAAAATGAGTCTAAAGGAATTGTTATTTATATGAAATCCTTTAGAAAAGGATACATATTTCTGATTTTTTCATTTAATGTGTTTTTTCTTAGTTATTTTTTTGATACTTTTTTTAGTTTTTTTTATATTAAGGCAATATTTTGGAATTTTATATTGCTTTTGTTGATTGCTACGGGGATTTCTACTTGTGCTAGAAGCAATAACTTGAATCTTGGGCATGAGGGTCAAGTTTATTTTGGAGCATATTTAGCTTATGTATTTTGTGAATTATTTGGGCTTACATATTTTAATTTTGCATTAATAATGATTTTAAGTTCATTTTTAGTTAGTCTTATAGGAATTATTCCTTTTTTTTTAGCATTCTTTTTCGGAGTAAATGAAATGCTTACAGGTCTTTTGTTGTCTTATGGAAATCAGAGATTAGTGGATGGGCTTATATCAAAGCTTTTAGTTTCAAATGGGGCTTTGAATCAGACAAAGAGTATTCATAGAATATTTACTCTTGATACTTCTTTGCCATATTTGCTTTTATTTGGGTTTTTAATTTGGTTAATTTGTATTTTTATACATAAGAGAACTATTTTGGGATTAAAGCTTGAGATATTAAGCGATAGAAAGATGTTGAGTAAGTTTTTTAGCGTTAATGAGTTTAAATATAAATTTTATACGGTATTTACTAGTGCTTTTCTTAATGGACTTGTAGGTTCAATATTTGTCATTTTTTTTAAAAATTATTTATTTTTAGGATTAACTTCGGGACTTGGTTGGAGTGGATTTATTGTGGCTGTAATTTCTGGATTTAATTATATGTATGTATTGTGCTTTAGTTTGTTTTTTTCAATGTTAAATGAGTTTAATAATTATCTTAAGATAAATTATTCTTTTAAATATGAATTTATTGGTTTATATCAAGCTGTATCTATTTTTTTATCTTTATTTTTTATTAATTCAGGTAAAAAATAAATGTTTGTTATTTTTATACATTCTATAATATTTGCATATTTAGCACTTGGGGTACTTTATACGGATAAAATAGGTCTTTTAAATATATCTGTTGAAGGGGTTTCTTTTTTATCTGTGTTCTTAACTTCTCTTTTTATTTATTGGGGATATGGGATTTTTATGTCAGTTATTATGACGCTTCTTGTTAGTTTTATTTTTGGGGGATTTTTATCTTTACTTGTAGTTAAAGGTTATGATATTTACATAACAGGCATAGGTATTAATATATTGTGTTATTTTTTAGTCGATTTTTTAATGAGAGCTAATTTTGGTTTTATTCCAGGATTTAGCTTGGACATATCGAGTAATTTAGCTATTTATATTTTTGTTATATTCTTTTTTATCTTATTAGGTCTTAGTATTTATATAGTAAATTATACAAGGGTTGGTATGGTTTTTGAGTTTATACGTTCGAATGATTATGAGAATGTATTAGGTGAAAGGAATAGTAATTACTTTAAATCTTTTGCTATTTTTTTATCTTTAATCTCAGCAAGTATGGCTGGTTCATTTCTTGCTATAAATCTTAATGTTTATTCTTATAATTTGGGATTAAATAATGGTTGGCTTGCTATTTGTATATTATATATTTCGTTTTCAAATCCGTGGCTTATTTTACCAATTTCATTTTTGATTGTATTTATTGAATATAATTTTTTCAATTTTCAGGACTATGTAAATTCTTATTTTGCTCTTTCCCTTCCATTTTATATGGCTATATTAATTAATATATTGGTTTCGCTTTTTAGGAGAAATAAGAGATTTTAGCCACACCATTTATTGAATTTTTAATTTGCTTTAAAGCTTGCATTTGTAATTCTATCTCTTTTATTTTAATTTTATTAAATAGATAAAAAGGAATGTTTTTTATAATATCTAAGTTTTGCAAGAAGAGCGTATATAGCATATCATCATGTGTTTCTATTTGGAAAATAGTGTTAATAATTAGATTAAATATTGAATCTTCGTCTTCGATGAAATGATAAAATCCTTTTTTTAAAATGGCATCAATGAATATATGTACATTAGTATTTATTAAATTTTGATTGTTTTCAATAAATTTTATTATGTATTCCATTGATTTACTAGACTCTCCGATGAGAAAATATGCCCAAGAAATGTCAAGATAGTTTATTGTATTATTAAAATCAATTATTTTTAGATAAATTTTTGTCTGTTTAATTGCTTCTGTCCAGTTTTCCATCAAATATTCTAGCTCAGAAAGTAATAAGTACGCATCAACTTGGTTTGGATCTTTTTTTATAATTTTCGTTAATAATGATTTAGACTTATTATATTTTTTAAGATTTTTTAGTGACATTGATTCTTTATAGATTTCATCAATTTTATCTTTGCTTATTTCTTTTTCAGATATTGTTGCATAAACAGGAATGATAATATTTATTAATGCTAGGATTATTATATATTTTTTCATAAGTTATTTTATTTTATCTTGTTTAAAATATCTAGTATCATATTTTGATACTTGCTGATAAGTTTATATGAGTTTAGATCTTTTATATTTTTATTAAAATACGACATTGCGAGATTTAAAGCCTGTTTTATGGCGTTTGATGATTTAATCATATTGCCAAATTTTAATATTTCTTCTTATTGAATCATTTATGTTAGATTTTTAATTTTATCTAGTGATTTTACTATGCTTTTATCAAACTTTTTCTCTTTTAAAAGAATATTACAGGAAGACTTTTCTTGCCTTCAATTAAATCTTTACCTTCAATTCCATTTTAATATTTTTAATGTCATCCATTATTTGAAAATAGGTTCCAAATTTTAAGAAGGTATTATAAAAAGGTTTTAGATTTATTTTCGTTTTTTGTAAATATTCCCCAGCTAAAAACCAGCCATTCCAAAAAGGGAACCTGTCTTAAGTTCGACTAAAGATATATATTCTTTAATGCTTGGTATACGTGTTCCATTGTGAAATTCAATGTCAATTCCTTGTCATAAATGAAGGGTTTTAAAGGTTGTGAAAAAATTCATAAATTAATAGTTTTTGATTTTCGTTTAAGTTACAATTTCTTATTAATCTCATATGTAAGAAATAAATTAAATTTGCAGTATTAATGCTAGAGCCTATTCCATAAATTAAATGAATGGCAGGTGATACTCGTCTTTTTATGGCGATATCTTCAATATCATTAATATAGATTATAGATTTAGGAAGTGCTTCTTCGAAAATGCGGCATTAATATTTTTTCAATATTCTTTAAAAATAATTTATTTTTCATAATAAGAATTATAATAAAAAGTATAATGATGAGTGTAACCATATTGGAAAACTTTATATGTATGATGTTATTGATAGATATTATCAAAAAGCTAAAAGAGAAGGGTATCTTGCCAGGTCTGTTTATAAGTTAATGGAAATTGATGAGAAGTTTTCTTTGTTTTCTTATGGTAATATATTAGATATTGGAGCATCTCCTGGCAGTTTTTCTCAATATGCTTATAGTAAAATTAAAAATGGTGTACTTGTTGCAGTTGATCTTAATGAAATGGATCTTCATTTTAATAGCAATTTTTATTTTATAAAGGGGGATATATCTCTTGACAATATTTTACATAAAATCAAATTTTATGCTCCTTATAGTTTAATTTTAAGTGACATTGCCCCTAGAACTACTGGTAATAGATTGGTAGATACAAGTAATTCTTTTAATTTAAATATTAGAATAGTAGAAATAGCAACTGAAGTTTTAATTAAGGGTGGAAATTTATTAATTAAGGTTTTTCAGGGAGGAGAAGAAGAGCAAATTTGTGCCGTACTTAAGGATTATTTTAGATTTGTTAAAAGAATAAGGCCTAAAGCTGTCAGGAAAAATTCATTTGAAATTTATTTTTTATCTAAGGATTTTATGAATTGGAAGTAGTTATTTGAAGTAGTTATTTAATTAACTTTAAGGATATTAGGGTATGTTTGGAAGGGAAAAAGTTAGAGAAAAAAAATCTCAATTACAAGTTGCATGTTTTAAAATAGGAAGAGAAAGTTATGGGGTTACAATAGACCATATTAGGGAAGTGATTAAAGTTCCTCTAGAGAGTATATATGCAATACCTAATGTTCCTGACTATATTACAGGTATTTATAATCTTAGAGGTAGTATTATTCCTTTGATAAATTTAAATATTAGATTCAATATCCCTTCTGTTTGTGAGACAGAAGAAGATAAAATTTTAACAGGTTATTTAATAGTTAATATCAAGGGTAAGCTTTTAGGAATATTTGTAGATAAGGTTTTAAAAGTTATTAATTTTGATTCGACAAAGGTGCAGGAACCTCCTGCAACTTTGCAAACTTTGGACAGAAAATACATATCTGGTGTTGTAAGGATTGATAGAGAAGAAAATTTTGAGAGTGAATACTTGATATTAATTGATATTGAACGGATATTTGACAAGACTGAATTTGAAGAGATTCCATATAAGGAGAGTGATGAAAGGTAGGGCTTTGATTTATGTAAATTATTCAATTTGGAATGCTGAGATTCTTGGTTGTGAAATACAAAAATATTTAGAAAATGAGTATTGTGTTTCAAGTTTAATGACAGGCGTAGGTGAATCTTTGGATTTATCAGTAGAAACGAATTTGATTCTTGCATTAACCTTAGGGGGAGATGGAACAGTTTTATTGGCCAGTAGCTTACTGTTAAAAAATGATATTGATATTCCAATTATTTCAATAAACCTGGGTAAAGTAGGGTTTTTGGCAGATATAAAGCCTAGGGATTTTAAAGAAGTAATAGATAAATTTTTTGATAATTCTTTAGTTATTCATAAGAAATATTTGCTTAAAATGAATGCTTATGAGAATGGATGTAGTATCTTAACGAAGTATGCTTTAAATGATGTAATTGTTCGTTCAAGTGTATTAAATAAGCTAATTGGAGTAAATCTTAGAGTTAATTCAGAAGATTTTCTTTCTTATAGAAGTGATGGAATAATATTTGCAACTCCTACAGGCTCAACTGGATATTCTTTCTCAGCAGGTGGTTCTATTTTAGAGTCAGATCTTAATACTTTTATCTTAACTCCTATTTCTCCACATTCGGTTTATAATCGATCTTTTGTTTTTTCAATCGATAGCAAAATTACACTTTCATTTCAAAAGCAATATACTTTAAATCCAGCATCAGTTTTTGTTGACGGTATTAATATTGGTAAATTTGTAGTTGATATTGTTTTTGAAGTGAGCCTTGCTAATAAAAGTTTACGTTTTGTATCGTTTTGTACAGATACTTTTGTGAAAAGACTTAAAAATAAGTTATTATAGTATAAAGAGATTTATTATTTATTTTTGAGTTTAATATGTTAATTGAGCTTTTTATAAAAAATTTCATTTTAATTAAAGAGGTTTACATTAATCTCAGTAGTAAGGGTTTGGTAGCATTTACAGGTGAATCTGGGAGTGGAAAAAGCTTATTATTGTCATCAATTTATTATTTATTTGGTGGAAAGCTTAAAGATAATATTATGATGGATAGAGGTAAAGATTGTGTTTTACTTGCTAAGTTTAGAGCAAATAAGGAAATTAAAGATTATTTGTTTACCAAGGGAATATTACTAGAAGATTTTATTATTATAAAGAGAGTAATTGCATCTAAGTCTATAGACACTTTTTTAAGCAATTATTATATTAATAATGAGCCCATTTCTAGTGTAATTTTAAAACCAGTTTTTGATATGTTGGTCGAGTTTCATTCCCAAAATCAACAATATTTAATTTTGAAAAATACGTCAAATTATCTAAAGATTTTAGATAATTATGCTAATTTAAATATCTTATTAGAAGAGTATAGATTAGTTTATGAGAAGTACATTAAACTTTTAAATGATTATGATAATTTTATTTTGGAAGAAAAATTAAATCAAAAAAATAAAGAAGAGTGTGAGCAGATCATTAAGGATATAGATTCTTTAGATCCTAAAATAGGAGAAGAGGAAATTTTAAATAGCAGGTTAGATGAACTTAGGAATCACGAAGCTTTATGTAATTCGCTTTTGAACTTAAAGAATGTTTTGACCTTAAGCGGGAATTTTTCTGCCTTAAGTGAGATAAGGAGAATAGTTAGTGATTCTGAATATCTGTCTAAGATAAATAGTGATTATTTTGAGCTTGAAAATCGTCTTAAGAATACTTACTATGAGCTTGAAGATATTGGTCAGTCTTATAGTAGGTATCTTCTTGATAAAACTTATGATGAGAGTGAAATTGAGGATATAGAAAGCAGGTTGTATGATATTTCTCGTCTTAAGAAGAAGTATGGACCAAATGTTAAAGATGTCATAGAATTGAGAGAAAGATGCAGTGCCATTATTAATTCGTTTGTTAATTTTGAAACTGAAAGGCTAGGTAAGGAACAAGAATTAAATATTTTATTAAAGCGTGTGGAAAAAATAGCAAATGATATTTCAGATATTAGGAAAAAAGCAGCGTTGGATTTTTCTTCTAAAGTAACGGAAATATTGCAAAAGCTTAATATGAGTAATGCTGAGTTTTTTGCTTTGATAAAAGAAGGTAAAATGAGTTTGACAGGTATTGATGAAGTGGAGTTTTTAATTTCTAGTAATCTTGGATTAAAAGCACAACCAATTAGTAGAATTGCTTCTGGTGGTGAGATTGCAAGAATAATGTTGGCAATTAAGAGTATACAAAATTTTAGCGAAGATAAGCTTATAATATTTGATGAAATTGATTCTGGGATAGGAGGCGAGGCTGGCGTTAGCTTAGGTAGGTATTTAAAAAAACTAGCAGATAATGTTCAAGTATTTATTATAACTCATCTTGCTAATATTGCAAGTATTGCGGATTGTCATGTTTTAATAAAAAAGGAATGTAATAAAAATAAGACTTATGTTAATGCTTCTCTGTTGATAGAAAATAATCGAATTTTGGAAGTTGCTAGGATGCTTAGCGGTAATATTAATGATAGTAGTATTAAACATGCAGAGCAACTTTTAAAAAACAATAGTTAATATGAGTAGGTATTTATGGATTTAATTGATAACGAAGATTATCAAAAGGTTTTATTTATTGATAATCTTATTTTACAAGCTTTCAATGATATAAGGGATATAAAGGATTCCGGAAAATTATCATTTGATTCTGAAGCTACGATTAAATTTATTAATTTGAATTTAAATGCTTTAAGTTATATTGCCTCTTTGAATTATTTTTATACTAAGCCTAGATTGAAGGTTAATTATAATTTTAAGAAAAATCTTTTTAATTTTATTACTGACTTTTCTTTATTTGTAAGTCCTATTTTGCTTGCCTCTCCCAGTGAGCTTATTGAAAGAGGGTCTGTAATTAATTTAGATCCTAGAGAGAGATTTTTAATTGTTAATAAATTAGGATATCTTATCGATTTAGGAATGTATTTTAATAAAGGTGACTTTAAATCAACTCTTTTCTTAGAAGATATATATCTTAAATTTATTATTTTTGTAAAGAATTTTATTGATTTTAAGAATTTATCAGAAAATCTAACTATTGATAGTCCTTTTTATAAGGTTCAGTTAAATCATCTTATTAAATCTTTAGAACTGTTAGAAGAAGGTGCATTTCTCTTAAAAGTGAGGTATGAATCAAACAAGGCTTATATATTTTCAAAACAAGCACTGAGTTATATCCAAGCCGGAAGAATTTTAGCTACTGTTACTTCTCAAAAGGAAATAGCAGAAAAATTTTCAAAATTTTATGATGTTTGGTCTGCTAAGTTTCGGTCAGATTTGAGTAATACATAATGAAAAAGGATATTAATAATATTGGACTTTAATGATGAAAATTTAGTTAAGTATAGAAAAATAAAAATTTTTTTATACTTGGGGGTTTTATTAATTTTGGTGGTAATGGTTGATTTTTTACTGAAGACAACTATTTTTATTCCTGCCTTTTATAAATTCAAACATTTTTCAATGAAACCTTATGATTTAGTTGATATTTCTTCAAGCAAGAATTCCTTTATTGGAAGAAAAATTTTAAAAATAGATTCTATCAAAGGTTACTATAAAATTTTAAATAATCATTTAGTAAGCTTTTCAGATTATTTTTATGTGATTTCTAAGTTCAAAGATGATTATTCTGTATTTCTTAAAAAAACTAATAAATTTTTATTTTCGTTTAGATTTAAAGGATATGTTTTTGCAAAAGGAAATGCTATTTTTGCTTTAAATGAGTTATATAAATCTTTAGTAGTTTATGGGATTGATGGAAGTAAAATTTTGTCTTTGAAGTTTATAGCATCAATATTAAGCTTTGACTATAATAATGATATTTTGTCTGTAGGCCTTTCTGATGGCAAGGTTTATGTATATAAACAAGGTAACTTGGCTTATATTAGAGATGCGCCGGATATTGGAGTTCCAGTTTTATATGTTAAGTTAAGCTTAGATAATAAGTATTTATGTGTAGTAAGAAAGAGCGACAAGTGTTCTTTAGAATTGATTAATTTAGATGATCAATGTAAACAGGTATTAAGTATTAACAATTTGAAAATTAAAAATTTTAATTCTTTTTTAAAGATAGATGATTTTTATAATTTATTGATTGAAACTAATAATTCATTTTTAATGATTAATATTGAAAACGGTAAAATTTTAAAAGTTAATAATAGAAATTCTGTTTTAAGTGCTTCTTATAATTCTTTTTATGGGATTTATAGAATATATTTTTATGATTTAGAAACTAAAGTAATAAATTTAAGAACTTATTCTGCTAATTCTTTTAAACTGCTAGATAATATCTTTTTCAAAGATAGGATAACTTCATATATTGAACTTGATGATGGAATTTTATACTTTAATGATGATGGTGATTTAAGATATTTGGGAATGTGATGCCATGAAAATTTTATTTCTTTTTCTTTTTATTTTTTCTAATTTATATTCATTTTTGGAATTCAGGGGAGATGAGAAATTTGATTTAGTTAGTGATTTTGGAGAACCTAGAGACGATGATTTGAATATTGGTATAAGGCTCAGGTCTCTAGATACAAGTGTTTCTATTTTTTCAAATAATTATAAAATTTTATATTCTAAAAATAAAGAGAAAGAATATGAAAGAAGTATTTTAATCATTTTTGATAAAGATTTGGGCTTTGATTTAGAATTTTTTGGTAATTTTGTTTATAAAAATGAAAAAATATATTTTTTAGATGATAATAGAATCTTTGATGTTATAGTTATTGATCAACATAAAGGAAATATAATTAATCCATTATTTGTAATAAAAAACAAAGGCAATTTAAGTATAGATACTTCCTTTTCTTTGAATAATGTCCTTTTAAAAGACAAGGATGGAGAGATGTTTGAATTACAGAAGAATACAAATTTAGATGTAGAGTTTGGAAACTATGGACTTATTTTAAATTTCTCTAAAGAAAATATTAATCCTTCAAATTCTCTTAAGGGTATTTATTACTTTGAGGTGTTTTTAAATAACATGAGTGTTTTTCGTGTGAAGTTTCAGAGTATTGTTTTAAATAATAATTTATATGTAATCTCTGGAGACGATAATTATGACTCTTCTAAAATAAAAAGGGATAATGGGATTCTTGAAATAAAAAATCTGGAGTTTGCTAAGGAAAAAAACGAACTTGTCATTAAGTATGGAGATATTTATGAGACAGATAAAAAATTAACTTATAGGTTTGTTATTAATGGATAATGGTATTATTCATAGTCCTGTACTTCTAGATGAAGTTATTAATCTTTTAGAAACAGTATATGTAAGTGATGGATATATTTTTATAGATTGTACTCTGGGAGAGGGAGGTCATTCAGGCGCAGTTTTAAGGAAATATGAAAATATTAATGTAGTTGGGATAGAAAGAGATGTTGCTGTTTTAAATATTGCGAAAAAATTTCTTGAAGAATTTAAAGATAGAATTTTATATTTTAATGTTTGGTTTGACGATTTTTTTGGTGAATATCCTTTAAGCAATAATGTTGATTTTATTTTAGTTGACCTTGGAATATCTATGTTCCATTACAAGAAGAGTGGAAGGGGATTTTCTTTTCTTAAAGAAGAGATATTGGATATGAGACTTAATCCTTGCGCTGGAGGTCTTAGTGCTTATGATATTGTAAATACTTTTACTAAAGAAAAACTAGAAAATTTAATTTATGAACTAGGTGGAGAGAATTATTATAGAAGAATTGTAAAATCTATTTTAGAATATAGGAAAGTGAGAAAAATAAAAACTGCTTTAGAACTACAGAATTTAATTGGTAGAGATTATCCTAGGATAAATATTAAAATAAATCCAGCAACTAAAACTTTTCAGGCATTAAGGATTTATGTTAATGATGAACTTTTAAGATTGAAAAGAAGTTTGCCATTGTGGTTAGAAAAATTAGCAAAGAATGGAATTTTGGCTATTATTACATTTCATTCATTGGAAGATAAAATTGTAAAGGAATTTTTTAAAGAATTAGATAAAAATTCGTATTCTGTCTTGACTAAAAAGCCTATAATCCCAAGCTTTAAAGAGAAGAGATGTAATAATGCATCAAGAAGTGCTAAGCTTAGAGTTATAAAAAGAATAGATGGTTAAAATAGGTAAAATTGAAGTTATACTGTATTATTTATTGATTTTAATATTAACATCAGTGGCTTGTCTAAATATTTATCTTAACTTTAGATATGTTGTGAAACTTCGAGAGTTTGAAGATTTAAATAAAGAGCAAAGTAATATTGTTGATGAAAATCTTAGATTATTAACTGTAATATATGAACTGGAGAATATTGAGAGGATAGAAGAGCTTAGTCGGGATTATTTAGATTTAGAGAGACAGGAAGATAAGAATATAAATGTTATTGAATAATAGATTCCTTAAATGAGGGTATTTAGTGCATATAAGAATTGAAGACATTCTATATTCTTTAAGGGATATTAAATTTATTGGTAATTTAAGCAGTATGCAAAAAGTTGTTTCATTTTATTCGATTGATAGTCGTGAAATAAATAAAGATAATAGTTGTGATAGTCTTTATTTTGCTTATAAGGGAGATAGAGTAGATGGATTTTCTTTTGTTAAGTATTTAATTGATATTGGTGTTAAATGTTTTGTGTGTTCTATGGATTATGAGCTTGCATGTATTGAATATTTAGAAAATAAAGATGATTTGGTTTTTTTACTTACTAGTGATGTAGTTGTTTTTCTCCAGAAATTGGCAGCTCATTTTATTAAAAGAACAAATTTTAAAAGGATAGCTGTTACTGGTAGTAATGGCAAAACTACAACAAAGGAAATGCTTTATAGTATATTGTCTGAAAAGTATAAAACTTGCAAGACTTGGGGTAATTTAAATTCAAGTATTGGACTTCCTCTTAGTATCTTAAGAACAGGAGGAGATGAAGAGTATGCTGTTTTTGAGGTTGGTATTAGCTATATTGGAGAGATGAGTCTTCTTTCTGAAATATTAAATCCGGAAATTGTTGTTATTACAAATATAAGTTATGCACATATGCAGGCTTTTGAGAATCTAGATATTGTTGCTTCTGAGAAGGGTAGAATAATTACTAAGGATACTCAGATAGTTATCTTAAATGAGAGTTGTCCTTATCATCCTAATTTGAGAGAAATAGCTAATGTTAGAAGTCCAGGGAGTAAGATTTTTAATTTTGAATTTAATAAGCTACAAATAAGAGAATTTTCAATGTTAAACGAAAAATTTTCTTATGATTTTACTTATAAAGGGTTTCATTATTCTATTTTGTTACCAGGTAGACATAATATTTTTAATGCAATATCCTGCATTAATTTAGCTTTATTGCTTGGTCTTAAAGAAGATGAAATTAAAAAAGGGCTTATGAATACTGATTTTCAAAAGGGTAGAGTAGAGCTTATAAAAGTAAAGGACTATTTAGTGTTAAATGATTCTTATAATGGTAATTTGGGCTCTTTTATGGCTTTAAAGAAGATGATTTTGGATCTTGATATTGAAGGTAAAAAATTTATTGTTCTTGGTGCTTTTAAAGAACTTGGAAAATTTTCGTATAAAGCGCATAAAGCAGTAGTTCAAGAGATTATTTTAATGGATTTTGAAAAAGTTTTTTTAATTGGAAAAGAATATCAAGAAGTAAAGAAAAGTGAAAATTTAAGTTTAAGTAACTTATATTACTTTAATAATTTTGAAGATTTTATTGATTTTTTTGTTAAAAGTTTAGATTCTAAATGTTTTATTGTTATTAAAGGGTCGAGGTCAAATAGACTTGAAAGGATTTTTGATTATATTTAAGGATTAAAGAGATTTCATGTTTTATCTTTTAGGATTAAGATTGCTTAAGTATATTACTTTTAGGACCGCTTATGCCACTGTTTTTGCGTTTTTGCTTGCTTTATATTTTGGGCCTTTTATTATATTAAAACTTAAAAAATGGAATCTAGATCAAATTTTAAGGAAAGAAGGTCCTAAGCGGCATTTAAATGAGAAAATGGGAATTCCTACTATGGGAGGTATTCTTATTTTTTTTTGTGTTTTAGTCTCTTTATTGTTTTGGTCTAATCCTTTAAATATTTACTTTTTAATTATACTTTTTGTAATGCTTAGTTTTGCATTTTTGGGATTTATAGATGATTTTTTGAAGATAAAAAGAAAAAGTACAAATGGTCTTAATGCTAGATTTAAAATTTATGGACAGATCTTGTTTTCTTTTATTTCAGTTAGTATTCTTTATTATTTTGGAAGTGAACATGTTAGCATAATTTATTTTCCATTCATTAAGTCTTTCAAGTTAGATTTAGGGTTTTTGTATATTCCCTTTGGAATGTTTGTTTTGATATCTGCCTCCAATTCATTTAATTTAACAGATGGACTTGATGGGCTTGCTATTGGGCTTAGTATAGTTATAACAGGGGCTTTAATAATAATTGCATATCTTACAAGTAGAGCAGATTTTGCATCTTATTTAAATATTCCAAATATTAAAGGTTCTGAAGAACTTGTAATATTTCTTGGAGCTTTGCTTGGGGGTAGTTTTGGATTTTTATGGTTTAATGCTTATCCTGCTAAAATAATGATGGGAGATACTGGTAGTTTATCAATTGGAGCAATACTTGGAATGACAGCTTTAATCTTAAAAAATGAGATTCTTTTTGTAATCCTTGCAGGAGTTTTTGTGGTTGAAACTTTGTCTGTAATTATTCAGGTTATTGTATATAAAAAAACTAAGAGGAGAATATTTAAGATGGCACCACTTCATCATCATTTTGAAGAACTTGGTTGGTCTGAGATGCAGGTTGTTATTAGATTTTGGATAATAGGTTTAATATTTGCTATACTTGCATTAAGTACTCTTAAGATTAGATGAGTTTGATGAGTTTACAGTTGCTGTTATGTTTTTAGATAAAGGTTCACTTAGGAGATACTATTTACTTGTTTTGTGGTCACTTGTTTCTTATGGACTTATTATATTTTATACATCTTCATTTTTTTTAAGTTTGGAGCTTACAGGAGATCCTAATTTTTTATTTTTAATGCGTCTTAAATATCTTTTTTTAAGTTTTATTATATTTTTTGTTTTTGAAAGAATTTCTCTAGATTTTTTAAGAAAAATAGTGTCAATTATATTACTTGTAACCTTGACATTGGTTTTGGTGACATTTTTGTCTCCTAGTATTTCAGGTGCAAAAAGGTGGATATTTTTAAAAGGTGTTAGTATACAGCCATCAGAACTTTTTAAGTTGTCGTTTACAATTTATCTTTCAAGTTATTTGAGTAAATTTAAATTAAAATCAGATAATAATATTTCTTATTGGATTAAACCTATGTTAATTTTTTCTAGTTTTTGGTTGCTTATAATTTTACAAAATGATTATTCAACAGCTATTTATTTTGCTATTCTTTTTTTTATTATATTATTTGTTTCTGAAATGTCATTTGGTTATATGTTTTCTATTTTATTTACATTTTTACCAATTTCTGTTCTTTTTTTGATATTTGAACCTTATAGAGTTGCTAGGGTTTTTGCATTTTTAAATCCTTATGAGGACCCTTCAGGAAAAGGGTATCAGATAATTGCATCACTTAATGCTTTAAAGAGTGGAGGCATTTGGGGCAAAGGACTTGGGATGGGAGAAATAAAACTTGGAAAACTTCCAGAAGCAAATTCTGATTTTATTTTTTCAGTTCTTGGAGAAGAGTTGGGATTTTTAGGGGTTTGTTTTGCAATTTTACTATTTTTTTTATTTTTTTATATTGGATACTTTGTTTCTATTTATGCTAAGACTAGATTTAAATTTTTTATTGCTTTTATTTCAAGTCTTGCTATTTTTCTTCAAAGTATTATGAATATTTTAATTGCAGTTGGACTTTTACCTCCTACAGGAATAAATTTACCATTTTTTTCATCAGGTGGTTCTTCTATCGTAGTTACAATGGCACTTGCTGGACTAATTGCAAATGTTGCTAAAGATATTGAGAGTGAGTAAATTTTGGTATTTGTATAAAAATTAATTTGATTTTAAATTATGATAGCTTATAAAAAGTTTTTATTAAATTATATATATGTAATTGTTTCTATTATTTTACTTGAGGTTATTTTTATTATTTTTGTATCACCTTATTTTTTAATTAGATATATTAGTTTTAATGATGGTATTAATATTTCTAAGAAAGATATAATAAAAATTTCAGGTATTAAACCTAATACTTATTATTATGAAGCTGATGTCAATTCTTATGAAGCGAATATTAAGAAAGATTTAAGAATAAAAAATGTAAAAGTGAAACTTATATTTCCTAATAAGATTAGTATTAATATTGAAAAGAGATTTCCAGTTGTTGCTGCTTATGAGAATATTGACGGTAGCTTTGTTTATTATTTTATTGATTCAGATGGTGTAATACTAGAAAAAGGTAGAGACTTAATTTATGATTTGCCCATAGTTAGTGGATTGAATTTAAATGATAATGAAGTTGGTGATTTTTTAGAAGACAGGATGGCTACTGTTATAAAGAAACTTAATTATATTAAAATAAATAAGAATACCTTGTATAATTTAATATCAGAGATCAATTTTTTAAAATTGAATTTCTATGATTACAAGATAACTTTATATATGAAAAATATATATAATAAGATATTAATAACAGCTGATATGAGCTTAATGGGTGCATTGCATAAGGTATTAATGATAGCTGATTTACTTAAAGAGAGCTCCGGTACTATTGATTTAAGAAGTGGTGATATCATTTTGTTAGGAGAAAATTAGTGTCTAGGAATTTGATAGTGGGATTGGATGTTGGAACTTCAAAGATTTGTACTGTTGTTGCTGAAGTAAATTTAAACAACCAATTGGAAATAGTTGGAATAGGCACTAGTGTGTCAAGAGGTGTTAGGAAGGGGGTCCTTATAAACATTGAAGCAGCTCTTGATTCAATCTCTAATTCTATTGAAGCTGCTGAGCTTATTTCTGGATGTGATATTTCTACTCTTTCTGTTTCTATGTCAGGTAGTAGTATCGAAGGCACTAATTCTCGTGGAGTTGTTGCAATAAATTCGAAAACTAGGGAAATTGATGAAGAAGATGTTGATCGTGTTATTGAGGCAGCTAAGGCAATTGTAATTCCTATGGATAGAGAAATTTTACATGTGGTTCCTCAGGAATTTATTGTAGATGGTATTCCTCATATAAAGAATCCAATCGATATGATGGGGATTCGTCTTGAAGGAGAAGTGCATATTATTACAGGGTCTAGCTCTTCAAGTCAAAATTTAGTTAGATGTGTAAATCGTGCTGGATTTTCTGTTGATGAGATTGTTCTTGGAAGTTTGGCATCGTCATATTCTACTTTGTCTAAAGAAGAGAGGGAAATGGGGGTTCTGTTTATTGATATGGGCAAGGGGACAACAGATATAATTCTTTATATCGATGGCTCTCCTTATTATACTGGTGTGGTTCCTATTGGTGCAAATAGAGTAACTCTTGATATTGCTCAGGTATGGAAGGTCCCTGAAGATGTTGCTGAGAATATTAAAATAACAGCAGGAGTTGCTCATATTTCTGTACTTGAGAGTCAAATGGAAAGTGTTATTATTCCTAATCTTGGAACTAGACCTCCCCAGGAGAAGAGTAGAAAAGAATTAGCTATTATTATTAATTCAAGGTTAGGTGAAATTTTTGAAATAATTAAAGTTGAAATAATGAAAAGAGGACTTTATAACAAAATTAACGGAGGAATTGTTTTAACTGGTGGGGGAGCATTATTTCCTGGTATTTCTAATTTAATGGAAGAGGTATTTAAATATCCATCAAGAATAGGATTTCCAATGAATATTAATGGAGTAGGGGAGGAATATATCGATCCTAAGTTTGCCTCTGCTCTTGGTCTTGTTCTTTATAGACATGAACAGCAAAAATTCAATAAATTGAAGAAAATAAATAATAAATCTAAGAAGCAAAACAAAATATCTTCAAAGTTGAAAGGTTGGTTTTTGAAAGAGTGGTTTTGACCAGCCATGGAGGAAATTTAATGAAAGATTATAATATTATTGATAGTCATGCAAGGAGATTTGATTCTGCCGCAAACCCTACGGTTCTTAAGGTAATTGGTGCAGGTGGAGGGGGTAGTAATGCTGTTAACCGTATGATTGAGTATGGAGTAAGAGATGTAGAATTTATTGTGGCAAATACTGATCTTCAGGCTCTTCAAACTTCTATTGCTCCAATAAAAATTGCTCTTGGTTCTAAGGTTACAGCGGGTCTTGGAGCTGGTGGAAAACCTGAAATAGGACAGGCAGCAGCAGAAGAAGATATTGATATTATTAAAAATCATTTAGCAGGTGCTGATATGGTTTTTATTACTGCTGGAATGGGTGGAGGAACTGGAACAGGCGCTGCACCTGTTATTGCACAGGTTGCAAAAGAACTTGGTATTTTAACTGTTGGTGTTGTTACTAAACCTTTTAAGTTTGAGGGACCTAAAAAAATGCGACTTGCTGATCAGGGAATAAATAATTTGCGAAAATCTGTTGATACCCTAATTATTATTCCAAACCAAAAGCTTTTAACTGTTGTTGATAAGCGAACTACTATAAAAGACGCCTTTAAAAGAGCAGATGATGTTTTAAGAATGGGTGTACAGGGTATTGCTGGTCTTATTATTGAGCATGGTGAGGTTAATATTGATTTTGCTGATGTTAAAAGCATTATGCAAGGCCAAGGTGATGCTTTAATGGGAATTGGTTATGGCAAAGGTGAGAATAGGGCAGTTGATGCGGCTACTTCTGCTATTAGTAATCCTTTGCTTGAAGAGGTTAGAATTGAAGGGTCTAAGGGTCTTCTTGTTAATGTAACTGGAGGTGAAGATTTCTCATTACTTGAGCTTGAAGAGATTATGGGAATAATTACTGCTAGTGTTGATGATGAGGCTACTGTTATTTATGGACATGCGATTAATTCAAATCTTGATGATGAAATTTATGTTACTGTTGTTGCTACTGGATTTTCCTCTAAAAAGCAAAAAGACTTATCTGATGTGGCTGAGAATAATACTTTAAGCTCAAGAGAATTTGATAGTTTAATGTCTGGAAATCAGGGTAATATAGGGACTACTTATGGAGTAAATGAAAACTTTATATCAAAATCTAAAAATGTTAATTATTTTGAGGATGATATTGATGTTCCAACATTCTTAAGAAATTTAAACAAAAAAAGTAGTGATGATTAAATGAAAAGATTTATGCCAGTCTTGTTATTTTTGGTTATCTCTTGTGGAGAAGGAGCTAAGGAGAAGATGAATCTTGGTCTTAGAATAAGAGAGATAGAAGTAGCAGGGGGTGGTCCTTTAGAGAAGATTGAAGTTTATAAGGAGTTTATTAATAGAGAGGAAAAAAATGTTTTGAGGATATTAAATTCTATTGATAAAAAGTCTAGATTTTTTAGCTTAATTGGTCTTGAGCTTATCAAACTTGGACAATATGGGCCTGCTATTGAGTTTTTTAATAAAAATTTGGAATATAATCCAAACAATCATTTATCTCATTTTTATATAGGAGTTTCTTCTTATAATTTAACTAAAGAAATAAAGAATAAAGAAAAGGTTTATGAATATTTAAATCTTGCTGAAGATTCTTTTTTAAAATCAATTTCTATTAAGTATGATTTTAAGGAAGCTATTTTTGCTCTCTCTAATATGTATGTTTATGATTTTGATAAACAAGTAGAAGCTAAGGGATATTTAAATAAACTTGAGGCTATGGGAGAGAATTACTTTGAATTTTTTATGTTAAGAGGGGCTAATTACTACTCGCTTGGTGATTTTAGTAATGCTTTGTTGTATTATGAAAAGGCAAAAAACAAGGCTTTAACTAAGGAACAACAAGAGGGTGTTAATAGAGTGATAAGTAATTTCAAGTAACTTCATGATTAAATTACTTTATTTTGATAATTTGAAATTTTTAAAAGGTAAAGAAAAATTTGAAATTTTTAATCATTTTTACTTAGATGATATTTTGAAATTAGTTTTAGATAGTATTTCTAATTACTTTTGCAGATATTGCAAAGAAAGTCTTTCAAACTCTATTTCTGTGTCTTGGGCTGTTATTGATTCAAAACGAATTAGTGAATTTTTGTCTAATCAAATTAGAGAGTTATCATCTCATCTTGATAAATATCATGTTGAAGTAATATTTGGATTTATAATAGTTGTTAATATTGAAGTTCGAGTTGGTGAAGTAAGTGGAGTATCCAAAAAGGAAAGAAAATATTCTGTTATATTAATAGATATTTATAGTATTTATCCAAGGCAAAATAGAAAATATATCTCTAGGTTTTAGAATATATATGTGATTTTTACTGAAACTTTATCTTATAAGAGAATACAGAATTTTTTTACGAAAAGAAATAATTCTGTAACTTATGCACTTGTAAAAATTGGAGCTTTAGTTACTGTTTATATTGAGTTTGAATTTGGTCTTAATGTTTATTATACAATGTTGATTATTTTGCAGATGGTTCTAAGGTTTTATATGAAAGTAGGCTCAGGAGGTTAAAGGAGTGCTGAACTTTATAAGATATTTGATTCTCAGTATAATGAGCTTGGGATTAATATAATTATGATCTGGAAAATTATTTTGAGAATAAGGATGTATCTAATATCCTTATTAAGGAATTTATTGAATGAAATATCTAAATAGGGGGGAGTTATATGAGCTTTAAAGGGACTACGGTAATTGCAATAAGGAAAGGAGGTAAGACTGTAGTAGCAGCAGATGGTCAGGTAACTTTTGGGCATACTGTTTTAAAATCTAATGCTATAAAAATAAGAAAATTACTTAGTGGTAAAATTTTAGCAGGATTTGCAGGTTCAACTTCTGATGCTATTACTCTTTTTGAAAAATTTGAAGAGAAGATTAAGGCGAGAGAAGATGGAGTTATTGATATTAAAAGAGCTGCTGTTGATCTTGCAAAGGATTGGAGATCTGATAGGATACTTCACAAGCTTGAAGCAATGATGCTTGTAGCTACTACTGATAGTATTTTATTGATTTCTGGTACGGGTGATGTTATCGAACCTGAAGAAGATGTTATATCTATAGGTAGCGGAGGGAATTATGCATATTCAGCTGCCCTTGCTTATATGGAAAATAAAAAGTTAAGTGCTTCTGATATTGCATTTAAGTCTTTGAAGGTGGCAGCAAGAGTGTGTATATATACTAATTCAAATATTGTTCTTGAGGAGATTGGTTAATGGATAAGCTTGAAAATCAAAGTATAATTCCTAAAGAGATTGTTGCAGAATTAGATAAATATATAATAGGGCAATCTGAAGCTAAAAAAGTAGTTTCAATTGCTCTTGTTAATAGGTATATAAGATCTAGGCTTCCTAAGGAAATAAGAGACGATGTTATGCCTAAAAATATTATTATGATTGGTTCAACTGGAATTGGAAAAACTGAGATTGCTAGGAGACTTTCAAAGCTCATTAAAGCTCCTTTTATTAAAGTTGAGGCAACAAAGTATACTGAAGTGGGCTATGTTGGACGTGATGTTGAATCTATGATTCGTGACTTAATGAGTATTGCAGTTAGCATGGTAAAGGAAGAGATGTATAATTCTGTTCGTGAAGAGGCCGGTAAGCGTGTAGAGGATAGAATAATTGATAAACTTTTTAAATCACCTGAAAATCCTGAGAACGACGAGGAAAGAAAAGCTAGCGAAAAAGTAAGAGATAAGCTTAGAAAGCAGCTAAGAAATGGAGAACTTGATGATAATCTTATTGATATTTATGTTTCAGGCAAAATGCCTGTTTCTACAATAGAAATATTTTCTGGTGGTAATTTTGAAGAGATTGATATGAGTCTTGGGGGATTGATTAATAATATATTTGATAGGAAGAAAAGGAGAGAAGTTAAAGTAAAAAAAGCTAGAGAAATCATTTTAGCTGAAGAACTTGAAAAATTAGTTGATAATGAGAATATAGTAGAGATCGCAAAGTCTAGAGTAGAGAATATGGGAATTATTTTTATTGATGAGATTGATAAGATAGCTACTAAGAATAGAAGTGGGAATGATGTTTCTAGAGAGGGTGTTCAAAGAGATATATTACCAATTGTTGAGGGATCTAAAGTTAATACAAAATATGGGATAATAGATACTTCTCATATTTTATTCATTGCAGCAGGAGCTTTTAATTTATCAAAGCCATCTGATTTAATACCTGAGCTTCAGGGTAGGTTTCCAATCAAGGTTGAGCTTAAGAGTTTAAGTATAGATGATTTTAAAAATATTTTAAAAGAAACAAAAAATTCTTTAATAAGACAGTATATTGAGATGTTTAAAATATATGATTTAACTTTGGAGTTTAGAGAAGAAGCAATTGATAGAATAGCTGAGCTTACTTTTAATATGAATCTTGAAGGAGAAAATCTTGGTGCAAGAAGATTGCATGGAGTTATGGAAAAAGTCCTTGCTGATCTTTTTTTTGAAGCACCTGGTAGTAAGTTAAAAAAAATTGAAATAGACTTGAGCTATGTTAATGAAAAAATAGAAATTAAAGAACAAAAAGACTTAAATTATTATATAATATAGGTAAAGGTTACTTTAGGTAGAGGGTATTAGTTTGATTAATTTTGAAAATTCAATTGATTTAACACACAGGTATTTGGATGTTCTTAGTTTAAGACAGGCTGTTATATCTGATAATATTGCGAATATAGATACTCCTAATTTTAAGAGAAGTAAAGTCACTTTTGAAGCTGAGCTTAAGCGAGCTTTTTTAAATGAAAAAGCAAATAGATTGCCTTTATTAAAAGTTGATGAAAGACATTTAGATGATGTTAGAGAGTTGGGTTATTTGGATATTAAACCACGCAGAGTGCTTGATTATTTATCTAGTTTTAATAATAATGGCAATAATGTTAATATTGATTCTGAGATCAAAAATCTTATCCAAAATCAAATGATGTATAACTTGTTTACAAATATTCAGGCCCATTATTTTAAAAGTGTGAATATTGTAATAAAATAAGTTATTATCTTAAGGAATATAATTTATGGGATTATTTTCAAGTATTAATACTGCTTCAACGGGCTTAACAGCGCAAAGATTAAGAATAGATGTTATTTCAAATAATATTGCAAATGTGGAGACTACTAGAACTTCTGATGGGGGAGCTTATAGGAGGCAGCGGGTGATTTTTTCTTCAAGAGTTAGAAATCCATATTGGAAAGGCCCTTTTGTGCCTGAGTATCTTGATAATGGGATTGGACAGGGAGTTAGAGTTGCTGGTATTGAAAAGGATAAAGCTCCTTTAAAGTTGAAATATGACCCAACTCATCCTGATGCAATCAATTCTGGTGATAGGAAGGGTTATGTTGAACTTCCTAATGTTAATGTAGTTGAAGAGATGGTAGATATGATTTCTGCTTCTCGTGCTTATGAAGCAAATTCTACTGTTATTAATAGCAGTAAAGCGATGTTTAGGAATGCATTATCAATATTGCAAAATTAATATTAATAAGTTGAGAGGTTTAGGTAATGAGGGTTGATTCTTTTTTTGTGGATAATAATTTTTATTTAGTTCGTAAAGATCCTTTACATTTTGGATTAAATTCTTCTGGCTTTGATGTTAAAAAAGAAATGCCTAAAACTTTTAAGGATGTGATTTTGAATGTAATATCTAGTGTAAATGATAGTCAATTAAATGTGCATAAAGCAATGAAGAAGTCTATTATAGAACCAGATAAAATTGATGTGCATGATGTTGTTATCGCAATGGCTAAAGCTAATATGAATTTAAGCATCACAAAAGCTGTTGTTGAAAGAAGCATTAAAGCTTATCAAGATATAATTAATATTCGTTAAGGAGCTATACAGTTTGAGCAATTTTTTTACTAAATTTTTCACATCGGTAAAAGCAGTTTTTAAAAAGGCTAGTATGATTCAAAGAATTGCCTTTGGAATTATTGCTTTATTTGTAATTTTTGCGCTTGTTTTTTTAGTAGGATTTTCTACCAAGGCTCAGAGTATTGCTCTTTTTGGTGTTGGAATTAAAGATCAGTATTTATTAGATAGAATAATTCAAAGACTTGACAGGGAAAATGTTACGTATACTATTTCTTCAGATGGAAAAATTCACTTAACAGATGAAAATATATCTAAAAGAATGAGAGCTATTCTTGTTAGAGAGGAGCTTGTCCCTGTTCATATGGATCCTTGGTCTCTTTTTGATATTGACAGATGGACTATTACAGATTTTGAAAGAAATATTAATCTTAGAAGATCAATCACAAGAGCTGTTGAACAGCATATTGTAGCTCTTGATGATGTTGATGCTGTTAGCATTAATCTTGTAATGCCAGAGAAGGCTCTTTTTAAGGAATCTCAAGAACCTGTTAAGGCTTCTGTTAGAATTACACCTAAGCCTGGTTCTGATATTGTTACTAATCGTAAAAAGGTAGAGGGTCTTGTTAAATTGATTCAGTATGCTGTTGAAGGTCTTGAATCAGATAATATTGCTATTGTTGACAATAAGGGAAATATATTAAATGATTTTTCTAATTTAGATGGGATGGATAGAATTGATTTGGCAGAAAAGGAAAGGAAGCTTAAATTAAAATATGAATCTATGTTGAGAGATGAGATTGATTTTGCTTTAAGTAGGGTTTTGTCTGTTGATAGATTTATGATTGCGAGAATTAATGTGAAACTAGATACTTCCCGTCAAACTATGGAGTCTAAGGAGTATGCTCCTATTGAACTTCAGCCTCAAGATCCTAAAGCTTCTTATAATACAAGGAAGGTCAGTGATTCTACTGTTATTTCGTCTCAGGTTCATAAGAGGGAATATCAGGGACAGGGTTATAGTCCATGGGGGCCACCAGGACAGGAGGGCAATACTCCCCCTGAGTATCAGGATTTAAGTGATATTATTGGTAAATCAAATGAATTTAAGGAGACTAAGAACATTGCTCTTAATGAGAAGAAATCCTTAAGTGAGAAAGAACCTGCTAGGATTGCGGGTGTTTCTCTTGGTATTTTTGTGGATGGTATATGGGATTTTGTCTATGATGAGTCTGGAAATTTTGTAATAGAGAATGGTATTCGTAAAAGAGAGTATAAGCCTATTTCTGATGAATCTTTGAAAAAGATTACAGATGTTTTGCAAAGTTCTTTTGAATATAAGCCAGAGAGAGGAGATTCTATTACTGTTAGGAATATTGCTTTTGATAGATTAAATGAGTTTAGGAAGATAGACGAAGATTACTTTGCTAGTGAGAAATTTAGGTATTTTTTGTTTATGGGAAGCATAGTATTTGCTTTTTTGATATTAGCTCTTACAATATTTTTTATTGTATCTAGAGAACTTGAAAGAAGAAGACGTCTTAGAGAAGAAGAGCTTGCGAAACAAGCTCATTTAAGACGACAGCAAGCATTAGTGGATGGGGATGATATTGGGGTTGATGATGTTGTTGGTGGGCTTAGAGAGGGAGATGAGCTTCAGAGTAATGCTGAGATTTTAGCTCGAGAGAAACCAGAGGATGTTGCTAAGTTAATTAGAACATGGATTTTTAAGAATGTATAAAGGGTGATAGAGTTTATGGAAGAGAAAGGCGAAAAAGAGATACTTGATATCTCCACTTTAACTGGGAAACAAAAGGCAGCTATATTATTGGTTTCAATAGGATCTGAGATTTCGTCTAAGATATTTAAGTATCTCTCTCAAGAGGAGATAGAGTCTTTAACCTTTGAGATAGCAAAGCTTGATACTATTACTTCTGAACTTAAAGATAGTGTTCTTTTGGAATTTAAAGAATTGATGATGGCCCAGGAATTTATACAAAAGGGTGGAATAGATTATGCTAGAGAACTTCTTGAAAAATCTCTTGGTACGCAAAAAGCTGTTGATATTATTAATAATTTGGGATCTGCTTTACAGTCAAGACCTTTTGAGTTTATTAGAAGAGCCGATCCTGCTAATATTTTAAATTTTATACAACAGGAACATCCACAAACAATTGCTTTGATACTTTCATATCTTGATCCTCAAAAAGCTTCATTTATTTTATCAAGTCTTCCTACTGAAATTCAGACTAATGTTGCAAGAAGGATTGCGTTGATGGATAGAACTTCTCCAGAAGTAGTAAGGGAAGTTGAGAGAGTGCTTGAGAAGAAGCTAGCATCTTTGTCTTCAGAAGATTATACTTCAGCTGGTGGTGTTGATAATGTTGTTGAGATAATTAATATGGCTGATAGAAAGACAGAAAAATTTATAATTGAGTCTCTTGAAGAAGAAGATCCTGAGCTTGCCGAAGAAATAAAAAAGAAAATGTTCGTATTTGAAGATATTGTTCTTCTTGATGATAGGTCAATACAAAGAGTTTTAAGGGAAATAGATGGACAAGAATTAGCAAAGGCTTTAAAATCTGTTGATGTACCTGTTCAGGAAAAGATTTTTAAAAATATGTCTAAAAGAGCTGCTGGAATGCTTAAGGAAGATATGGAATTTTTAGGACCTACTAGGCGTAAAGATGTTGAGGAATCTCAACAAAAGATTGTTTCTTTGATTAGAAAATTAGAAGAACAAGGTGAAATAGTGATTTCTAGAGGAGGTGAAGAAGATGTGCTTGTTTAGTGAAGGAGTTTTACTTGCCTAAGATTTTATATAAATCACAAGAAATTGAAAATGTAGCAAAGTTGGAATTTGTTGAAATTTCAAATCCTATTTTTGAATCTTTAGAAATTAGAAAAAAAGAAAGTGAAGTTTTTGATATGGATAGTCAGGTTGTTAGTCTTAAGAGTGAGCTTGAAATTTTAATGGATAAAAGGGCAAAACTTCAAGAAGAGCTTGACAATAGGCGTGAGCTTGTTATGAAAGAAATAGAAGAAGAATCTTCTAGAATTCTTAAAGAAGCTAGAGAGCAAGCTAGTGAAATAGTTAATTTGGCTAATAATAGATCTGAAGCTTTGCAAAAAGAAGCTGAGAATAAAAAAGAGACAATTGAGAGAGAGTCTAATCTTGAAATTGAAAAGAAAGTAAAAGAGTATGAAGATAAATTAAAAAATGAACTTGAAATTGCAACTACTAAGGGAGAGAAAGAAGGATATGAAGCGGGTTTTAATAAGGGTTGTGAAGATTTTGATAGATTGCTAGAAAAATTAAATAGTATAATAGCTTCTTTAGTTTCAAAGAGAAGAGAAATTCTTGAATCTTCAGGAGTACAAATAATGAATCTTATTATGCAAATTGCAGTTAAAGTGGTTAAAAGAATTGTAGACACTCAAAAGAATGTTATTATAGAAAATGTGAATGAAGCCTTAAAAAAAATAAAAAATAAAACGAATATTATCATTCGGGTCAATCTTGATGATTTAGATATTGTTAAGCATGAGAAAAATGAGTTCATTTCTAAGTTTAATTTTATAGAACATTTAGAAGTTATTGAGGATTTAAATATAGGAAAAGGTGGTTGTGTTATTGAGACAGACTTTGGAGAAATTGATGCACGTATTTCATCTCAGCTTGATAGGATAGAAGAAAGACTTAAGAATTTCTCTTAAGTCTTTCTTCTTGGAATATTAATGGACAATTTTTTAAAGATTTATTCAAAAATATTAGATGATTTTGATTCTATATCTCTTATTGGGAGAATAAAGAAAATTAAGGGTCTTTTAGTTGAGAGTCTGGGTCCAAAATGTGGCATAGGAGATTTATGTATTATTGAGCAGAGAAATGGTAAGAAAATATATGCTGAAGTATTAGGATTTAATGGATATTTAGTTAGCCTTATGGCTTATGAAAGTTTTGATGGAATTGAGGTTGAGGATAAAGTTTATTCTTTAAATAAAAGACCTCAGATTAATCTTAGTGATGAATTGCTTGGAAGGGTAATTGATTCTCTTGGTAGACCTATTGATGATAAGGGACAGTTTTTTTATAAGAACTATAAAGAAATAAAATTTAATAGGATTAATCCCTTAAATAGAGGCATATTTTCTGAACAAATAATTACTGGAGTAAGAGTTCTTGATGGATTTTTGCCAATTGCAAAGGGACAGCGTGTAGGTATTTTTTCTGGTGCTGGTGTGGGTAAATCTACTTTGCTTGGTATGCTTGCTAAGCATTCAAAAGCAGATGTTAATGTTATTGCATTTATTGGTGAGAGGGGACGTGAGCTTAATGAATTTGTTAAGTATGAGTTAGGAGAAGATCGTTTAAAAAAAAGCGTTTTGGTTGTATCAACTTCTGATGAATCTCCTATTTCTAGATATAAAGGTGCTTATACTGCAACATTAATAGCTGAGCATTTTAGGGATAAGGGTTTAGATGTTATTTTGTTGTTTGATTCAATGACAAGATTTGCGAGCGCAAAAAGAGAAATAGGTCTTTCTATGGGAGAACCACCTACGGCCAAAGGTTATCCTCCTTCTGTTTTTGTAGAAATTCCTTTTTTGCTTGAACGTTCAGGTCTTAATGGAAAAGGCAGTATTACGGGATTTTATACTGTTTTAGTTGAGGGTGATGACTTTACAGAACCAATAGCTGATAGTATGAAAGCTATTTTAGATGGACATATAATTTTAGATAGAGATTTATCTGATAGAGGAGTTTATCCTTCTGTAAATGTTTTAAGTTCTACTTCAAGGTCTCTTCATAGGATAGTAAGTTTTGAAAAGCAGAAATTAATATCTAAAATTAGATATTTATTGTCGGTTTATAAAAATTATGAAGATTTGATTAAAACAGGAATTTATCTTAAAGGATCTAATGAGGAGGTTGATTTAGCAATTTCCAAGTATTCAAAGATTATTGACTTTGTTTCTCAGGAAATGCAAGAAGAATTTGAATATGAAAATTTAGATAATGAGATAAGGGAAATATTGTCTTGATTGATTTAATTTTTAAAAAGAAAAAATTTGAAAAAATATTAGTTGTTAAAACTTATAATAAGAAATTTAGTGAAATTAATTTAATGAATATAAATGACGATATTTTAAAAATAGAAAAATTTATTGATGCAATTCCTAACTATATAAAAGAACTAAATAATGTAGATATTCTTTATAAAAAGAGTTGTTTAGATTTTTTAATTTATAAAAAGAGAGAAAAATTAAAGAGTCTTGTAAAGTTAAAAAGTGAATATGATAAATATCATAGTGCTTATTTAGAAAATTATAAAGAAGAAAAGAGGATCAAAATATTAATAAAAATTTTAAATGATACTATAATTAAGGAGAAAGAAAAAAAAGAAAGTTCATTTTTAGATGAATATATTAACTATGAAGTTTATAAAAAATTAGGGACTAATAATGAATAGTATTTTATCGTTTTTATCTAGATTATTTTTTTGGCTTTTTTTGATTGTTTTTTTCATTTGGCTTTCATTTTTTTTAATTGATTTATTTGGAATATATAGGGTTAGAGATTACTTTCCATTATATATAAAGAATTTGTTTTTTAGCGAAAATATGCAGTCTTTTGGAGATACACATATTAGCCTTGATGAGATTAGGATGATAAAAGAAAGAGAAGCTATTGATATTAAGAATCAACAAGTTGAAAAACTAAGGGAAGAGTTAAAAGAAAAGGAAAACAGTTTGAATAAACTTGAGGCTGAGCTGAATCAAAAGCAAAGAGATTTAGATTTAAAACAGAAGGTAATTGATGATATTGTTAATAAATATAAAGATGAAGACGCAAATTTTGTGCAGTCTGCTCTATATTTAATGAATATGCCACCTGAAGATGCGGTTAGAAGACTCGAGGAGCTTAATGATGAGATTGCAATATCTTATATGCGTAAAGTAGAAGATGTTTCTAAGAGGGAAGGAAGGGTGTCTATTGTTCCTTATTGGCTATCTCTTATGGATGCTAAGAGGGCTGCTGTATTGATGAGGAAAATGTCTGTTGGTTCATTGGAGTGATTTATGGGTAATTTAAGTGAAGTGGTTTCAAATAATTTTAATTTGTTGAATAAAAACTTAGGTTTGGAAAATTTAGGTGTTATTGTGGATAAAAGTCGTAAGAATGGGTTTTTGAATCTTATTTTTTCAGAGATGAAAGGTTCATATAAAATTAAAGATTCTGTTTTAGATTTTTTGAAGTTTTTAAGAGGTAATGGTTTTGTAAGTAAGAAATTTAAGAAGATCTTTTTAGATAAAACTTTTGCTTTTGAAAAACTTAGTGATAGTAGTTTTAGGTCTGATTTGAGATTTTTAGTAAAAAAGATGCGTAATTTATCTAATTTTGAAAATTTTAGAGCTTTGAGCGAAAGTTTATCTAACAGTAAGTCTATTAATAAAAGGGAAGTAATAACGAATATTGAGAACTTTTTGTATGAAGTTAATACTTTGTTTGGGAATATGACTTCTCTTTTAGATTTTGATTCCATACTTTTGAATCTTAAGTCTAATGGTAGTGAATTGGATATTGAAAAAAAAGATAGAGAAAAGAACATTATTAATGTTGATGTTAAAAATTTTAAGAGAAACAATGGTGTAATTGAAATGCTTAATAGAGAGACTGGGCTTAGAGTAGTGAGTAATGAAAATTTTATTGGTAAATATAATATTAAAGAAACATTTGATGGAACAGGAGAATTTATTTGTGATCTTTATAGTTCTGATACAGCAAAATCCGATAGAGAGCCTTTTATTAATAATATTAATGATGTTTTAATGTCAGAGTGGAATTTAAAGGTTAATCATAATATTGTGGATAAGGCTAAGATTGTGTTAAAATCGAATGATACAGGAGAGATTAAATTGATTTTAAAGCCTAAAGAGCTTGGTAGTATACGAATTAATTTAAATCTTGATTCTAATAATAATTTATTGGGTAGAATAATAGTTGATAATCAAAATGTTAAAACCCTTTTTGAACAAAATATGTATTCAATTAATAAAATGTTAGATGACAATGGATTTAATACTAGCTTGAGTCTTTCTCTTGCAGGTAGTAATTCTGGATCTTTTTCTGGCTACTTTAAAGATAAAGGGGAAGATCGAGGGTTTTATTTTGATGAAAACAAAGTATTTAAGCTTGAAGATGATATTGAAATTTCTAGTGATTTAGAAAGAAGCATTAATTTTATTGTTTGATGGAGGGTAAGTGAATACAATTGATAATATTTCTAGTGTAATTAATGTAGGTAAAGATATGTATAACTCTGGCTTAGAAAAAGGGACTAAAAGGTCTAATCTTGGTAAGGATGATTTTTTAAAACTTCTTATTACACAGCTTAGATATCAAGATCCTACAGATCCAATGAAGGATAAAGAGTTTATTGCTCAGATGGCACAATTTTCTGTTCTTGAACAAATAACAAACATGAGTAAATCTTTTGAAAAACTTTCCTCTTCACTTTCTGTAAATAGAGGTTTAGATTTGTTAGGCAAGATAGTTGAATTTGAGAATGTTGCTGGAGAAATTATTAAGGGCAAGGTTACAAATATTAAGTCAGGATTAAATCCAAAGGTTATGGTAGATGGTAAATACTATGTTTATAAGAATATTTTATCAATAGGTTTGGAGGAATAATTATATGATGAGGTCTTTATATTCTGGTGTTTCTGGTCTTCAGAATCATCAAACTAGGATGGATGTTGTTGGTAATAATATTGCAAATGTGAATACGATTGGTTTTAAGAAGGGAAGAGTTAATTTTCAAGATATGATATCTCAAAGTATTTCTGGAGCATCTCGTCCTACTGAGGGTCGAGGGGGGACTAATCCTAAGCAGGTTGGGCTTGGTATGAGCATTGCTGCAGTAGATACAATTCATACTCAGGGATCTTTTCAGAGTACTCAAAAGGCTTCTGATCTTGGAGTTAGTGGTAATGGATTTTTTATTTTAAGAGAGGGTAATAATACTTTTTATACAAGAGCTGGTGCTTTTGATATTGATTCTGATCGAAATCTTGTAAACCCTGCAAATGGAATGAGGATTCAAGGATGGATGGCAAGGACTATTGAAGGGCAGCAGATTATTAATACATCTTCTGATATTGAAGATTTGGTTATTCCTATTGGAGATAAAGAAGGAGCTAAAGCTACTAAGTATATTACTTTTGCTTGCAATCTTGATAAGAGACTACCTGTAATTGAAGAAGGTTTTAGTGAATTGGATGTTGCTCGTGGAACTTGGATTGTTAATAAAACAATTTATGATGGGTTTGGAAATACTAATAATGTGGAGCTTAGATTTATAAAGAATCCGGCTGCTTCTAATACATGGAATGCTACGGTTTTAGTGAATGGAGAAGAGAATTCTAACTTTTCAGTAGGTTTTAATAATGAAGGCACACTAATTTCTTTAAATGGTCAAGTGGGTCAGGTAGGAGATTTACTTGAATTTCCTATAACATTTGGTGTTTCTGGTGCTAATGCTGGTGAGATTGGAGAAGAGCAAACTGTTAATCTTAGGCTTGGAAATGTTGGTAGTTATACTGATTCAATTACTCAATTTGCTGATGCAAGTACAACAAAGGCTATTGTGCAAGATGGATATGGAATGGGATATATGGAAAATTATGAGATAGATCAAAATGGAGTAATAACAGGAGTTTATTCAAATGGTATCAGGAGAGACATTGGAAAAATTGCTCTTGCATCATTTGTTAATCCTGGGGGGCTTGCTAAGGCTGGTGATACTAATTTTGTTGAGACAAGTAACTCAGGTCAGGTTAGGGTAGGAGAAACAGGATTTGCAGGTCTTGGTACTATTAGAGCAGGTGTGTTAGAAATGGCTAATGTTGATCTTGCAGAACAATTTACAGATATGATAGTTACTCAGAGAGGGTTTCAAGCTAATGCTAAGACTATTACTACGTCAGACCAGTTGTTGCAGGAACTTGTAAGACTTAAGGCTTAGTGTTTTAGTTTATGATTTATGTGACTAAATTAAATGGAGATGGTTATTATTTAAATCCTTGTCATATTGAGAGTATTGAGGCTAATCCCGATACTACGATTCTTTTGATGAATGGTAAGAAATTAGTTGTAAAAGAAAATGTAGAAGAGGTGATATATAGAATTAAGATGTATAGAAGAGATGTTTCTTTTTTATGTAAATTTAATAAAGAGGATAAGGGAGTTGGGTTATGAATTTGGCTAGTATACTTGGATGGGGCGTTGGATTTGGAGCTATTTTAATTTCTATGGCGTTTACTCCAACAGGATTAGGGGTTTTTTGGGATTTAAGCTCTGTATTTATTACGGTTATTGGTTCCTTTTCTGCACTGATGGCTTCTTCAGAAATTATTGCTGTAAAGAAAATACCTACTTACTTGGGCTTTTTCTTTAAAAAGAGTTCTTTTGCTAAGGCATCTAATATAAAGATTTTAGTAGAGCTTTCAGAAAAAGCTAGGAAAGAAGGTCTTTTATCTCTTGATGATGAACTTGAACAAATTAATGATCCATTTTTTAAGTCTGGAATGAGACTTGTTGTTGATGGTGCTGATCCTGAAATAATTAGAACTATGCTTTATCTTGAATTAGATCAAATGCAAGAGAGACATAAGATGGGTGCTAATCTTTTTGGAACTTGGGCAAAGCTTGCTCCTGCTTTTGGAATGACAGGTACTCTTATTGGGCTTATAGCTCTTCTTGGAAATTTAGAAGATAAATCTGCTTTGGGTTCTTCTATGGCGGTTGCTCTTATTACAACTCTTTATGGTACAATAATGGCAAATTTAATGTTTATTCCTGTTCAAATTAAATTAGAATCTATAGATAATGAAGAAGCTGCAGTTAAAACGATGATAGTTGAGGGTATTTTATCAATTCAGGCTGGGGATAATCCTAGAATTTTGGAGCAAAAGTTAGTGACATTCTTGACTCCTAAAGACAGAAATCAGATTGGAAGTATACTTGGAGATGAATGATGGCTTTACGTACTAAGAAGTGTTCAAAATGTGAAGAGGGTGCTCCTGAATATATGTTAACATATGGGGATATGGTTACTTTATTGCTTGTCTTTTTTGTTACTATGTTTTCATTAAATGATGTTATTTTTAAAGAAAATATATTAAAGATAATGTCAGCTTCATTTAAAGGGTCTGGTTTTTTTAAAGGTGGAAAGACTTTGGATATAGATAAGCTTTCTTATTTGAGTAATAGTTTCATGTCTTTACCTTCTACTGCCAAAAATAAACAAGCTTCTCAGACGGCTAAGAATAAGTCAATGATTGAATTTATTGAAAAAATTCAATCTAAAAGTGTTATTGTTAGACGTCTTGAGCGAGGAGTTGTTGTGTCTCTTTTAGCTGATGCTTTTTTTGATACAGCTAGTGCTGAAGTTAAGCTTGATGCGAATAGGGAGACTATACAAAAGATAGCATCTTTTATTGGTTTTCTAGATGAACAAGGATATAATTTTAAGATTGAAGGACATACAGATAATATTGATACTGGTATAAATGAAGTTTGGAAAAGTAATTGGGAGCTTTCAGTAGCAAGAGCAGTAAATATGCTAGAGCAGATTTTGAATTACACTGATCAGTCTAAGATAGTAAGTATTGAAAATAAATTTGAGGTTTCTGGGTTAGCAGGAAGCAGGCCAATTGCTACAGATGATACACCTGAAGGTCGAGCCTATAATAGAAGAATAGATATTTTAATTACAAGTGATTCTTCCTTAAGTACTACTAAGGGTATTAATCAATGATAAATTAGTATGAAAGAAAGAATAGATTTATAGGAGGGAACAGAACAATGCCTGAAAAGAGTGACGAGAGTATGGATGCTGGGAGTGATGGAAAAAAAAGTGTTTTATTGCCTGATATTATAATCAAAATTTTGCAAATAATAGCAATAGGACTGTTTACTGTTGTTATTATGATTATAGTTTCTTATTTTGTATCTAAGATGGTAATAAGTCAAAGTGGTGCTCCTAATGAATTTCCAATTTTTTCTAATGAATATTTAGGAAAACCCCCTATGCTTATATGGTATGAGAGTATCGATGAAATTAGGGGAACTACTCTAGATACCCCACCTAAAGCTTTTGTAATAAAGCTTGCCTTGGGGTATGCTGAGAATAATGTAAATATTTTAAATGAACTTGGAAGACAAAAAGTAAGGTTAAAAGATATTATTAGAGAATATTTTAGTCAAAGAACAGCACAGGAGATAAAAAATGAAAGTCAGATTAAGGCTGAAATTAAGGCTAGAATTAATAGTGTCCTTAGAAATGGTGAAATAAAAGAAATTGCATTAACACAAATTGATATATTTGATATGTAATTTTAAGAGGAATTTTAATGGCAAGTAATCCAGGAGCATTATCTCAAGATGATATAGATAGCCTTTTAGAGTCTATTAATTCATCTGAAAATTTATCATCGGATGATGCACTTTCTAATGTTATATCTAGCCCTATGGGCAAGAAACAGAAGGTTAAGATTTATGATTTTAAGAGGCCAGATAAATTTTCAAAAGAGCAAGTTAGAACAGTATCAAGTTTTCATGAGGCATTTGCAAGATATACTACAACTTCCTTATCTGCTCTTTTAAGAAAGATGGTTCATGTGCATGTAGCTTCAGTTGATCAATTGACTTATGAAGAGTTTATTAGGTCTATTCCAAATCCCACTACTTTAGCAATAATTAATATGGATCCTTTAAAGGGGTCTGCTATATTTGAAGTTGATCCAACTATTGCATTTGCGATAGTCGATAGACTTTTTGGTGGTGATGGAGATACTATTAAAGATAAGAGTAGGGATTTGACAGAAATAGAGCAATCTGTAATGGAAAGTGTTATTATTCGTATACTTGCTAATATGAGAGAAGCTTGGTCTCAAGTAGTTGACCTTAGACCTCGTTTTGGTCATATAGAAGTTAATCCTCAATTTGCTCAAATAGTACCTCCAACAGAGATGATTATTTTAGTAACACTTGAGGTTAAAATAGGTAAAGTTGAGGGGCTTATGAATTTTTGTTTACCTTATATTACAATAGAGCCTATCGTTTCTAAGCTTTCAACGAGATATTGGCATTCTTTAATTGGAGTGGGTACTACTAGTGAAAATCTTGATGCATTAAGAGAGAAACTTGAAAACACAAATATGCCTTTAATAGCAGAAATGGGAGAAGTTAAGCTAAAAGTAAGAGAAATATTGTCTTTAGAAAAGGGAGATGTTATTAATCTTGAAAATTCTCCAATAAACAAAGATTTAAGCCTAAAAGTAGGAACTAAGCAAAAGTTTAAATGTAGAATGGGTCTTGTGGGGAATAAGATTTCTGTACAGATTACAGAGAAAGTTGGTGATATAAAAGATTTTGATTTATTAAAAGAGCTTACAGAGGAAATTGAGTAATTTATAATAAATAGTATGATTGTTTGTATTAATGGGGGTAGTTTATTATGGGTATAGATGAAGATGATTTTATAGAAGAAAAGCCTGAAATAAAGGGGGTTAAGCTTCCTGATTTGATGGATACCTTACCAGAAGGAGTTGATCCTAGTAATTTTGGACTTTTAATGGATGTTTCTATGCAAGTTACTGTTGAACTTGGTAGGACTGAAAGAAAAATTAAGGACATTCTTGGTATGTCTGAGGGTACGATTATTACACTTGATAAGCTTGCTGGTGAGCCTGTAGATATTTTGGTAAATGGAAAGTCGGTAGCCAAAGGAGAAGTTGTTGTAATTGATGAAAATTTTGGAGTTAGGATTACTGAAATAATTAAAATTAAAAATGACTAGATCTTTATTTAAGTTTTTGTTTTTAGGTTTTCTTTTATTTTTTAAGATTTTATTTGCTCAGGAAGAAGTTAATTTAGAAGATATTTCTTATGATGTTAAGAATGAGAAGGATTTACCTATATTTGGAGATGATGATACTAAATTGAATAATAATATAAAAAATGTATCTCTTTTCGATATTGCAGATTTAGTTAAGATATTATTATTTCTATCTTTTTTTATCTTTTTTATCTTTTTATTTAAGAGGGTACTTTTTAAGTATAAAAGAGTAAGAAATAATAATATAAAATCAGATTATATAAAAGAACTTGTTTTTTATGAAATAGATGCTAAAAATTCCATAAGGATTATTAATATATTAGGTAATGTTTATATATTTTTGTTATCTGCCAATTTTTCTATTTTATTGAGAGAAATAAAGCAAGGGGAAGAGTTAAATAATTTGGAATTTGAACTTGTTAAAGATAAAGATCTGAACAATGAAAATTCTTTTAAAACTATAATTAATAAGATTTTGAATAAGACTAGGAAAGAAGATGAGGAATTACTTGAAAAAGCTAATTATATTGAATTAGAAAAAGATATTGAGATTTCTTTAAAAAGTAAGCAAGATAGGCTTAAAAAGTTTTAGAGGTTGTTTTTGAAAAATAAAATAATTCTTTTTTTGTTTTTTGGAATTGCAAATTTTTCATTTGCGCAGACTAAATCCTTACAGACTACTAATGGCTTAAATTTCCCTTTTGTTAATTTTGAAAGTACTGTAGAGGGGGGATTAGTGTTGCCTTTACAGCTTTTACTGATATTGACTATAATAACTCTTTCTCCAGCTTTCTTAGTTTTAATGACCCCTTTTTTAAGGATAGCGATAGTATTAGATTTTATTAGGAGGGCATTATCTCTTCAGCAGTCTCCACCAAATCAGGTTGTAATGGGGTTAGCTTTGTTTTTAACCCTTTTTACAATGTGGCCAACTTTTAACATAATATACAAGAATGCATATTTACCTCTTAAGGATTCCAAAATAACTTTTCATGAATTTTATGATAAAGGAATTGCTCCACTTAGGAATTTTATGTATAATCAGATGGCTAATGGTAGACATGAAGAGATTAAATTGTTTATGAGTATGAGTAATTATTCAAAGCCTAAAAATTTTAGTGAGGTGCCAACTCATATTTTGATTGCATCTTTTGTTTTACACGAATTGAAAGTTGCTTTTAAAATGGGAATTTTGATATTTTTGCCGTTTATAGTTATAGATATTATTGTAGCTTCGGTCTTAATGGCGATGGGGATGATAATGTTGCCTCCTGTAATGATTTCTTTACCATTTAAACTTATTCTTTTTGTAATGGTAGATGGATGGACTTTGATTACGGGAGGGCTTATTAAAAGCTTCATGTGAGGGTTAAATGACAACAGGTCAAATTATTTATCTAATTAGGATTTCTATTGAGAATATCATTATTCTCTCAGCTCCAATGTTGATTATAGGGCTTGTAGTTGGACTTTTAGTTTCAATTTTTCAAGCAGTGACTTCTATTCAAGACCAAACTCTTAGTTTTATTCCTAAAATTATTATAATACTTTTAACTATTGTTATTTTTGGTCCTTGGATTTTAAAAAAACTTATGCAATTTACTTTTATTGTATTTAATCAAATACAAAATATATAATTTGTGAATTTAGACATGGATATGAATTTTTTGGTCTTAAAGTCTTTTATTATTTTGCCTATATTTGTTAGAATTTTTCTTTTTTTAAGGTTTTCTCCCCTCTTTTCAACTATAAAAGTAGGGTATTTAAATTTTTTCTTTTCTATAATTCTTTCTATTATCCTTGTAGATAAAATAAATTTTATTTATCCTTTTAATTTATTTTTATTTATATTGATATTGGTAGGAGAAGCAATTCTAGGTTTTATCCAAGCTTTTTTTGTGAGTATAATTTTTGATGTTTTTCATTTACTAGGATTTTTTTTCTCAAATCAAATGGGACTTGCTTATGCAAATATTTTTGATGTCTTTTCAGAAGAAGATAGTTTGATAATATCTCAGATATTTACATATCTTTTTTTGATTATATTTTTATCTAATGATATTTTGATTCGTTTTTTTTTTGTGGGAGTTCATGATTCTGTTTTAAATGTTAGAATTGAAAAATTGGTTAATTTGGGTAATAGTGAATTTATTACATTAATGCTTTATTCTTTTTCTGTTCTTTTTGAAAAAGCTTTAGTAATTTCTTTGCCAATATTAGGAGTACTTTTACTACTTTATTTGATTTTAGGTGTGCTATCAAAATCTTCTCCTCAGATAAATTTGTTAATGCTTAGCTTTTCTGTTTCTTTGTATTTGGGTCTTGTTATTTTATATGTTAGTTTTCCAAATTTGACAGTATCTGTTAAGAGAGTAATTGAGCTTGCTTTAGAATCTATGCAGAATGCTTTAAATTTATTTTCTGGGATTTTAGAATGAATACTAAAGAAGAATTTTTGGGTAAAGGTTGGTACATCCCTCTTAATTTTTTTGCTTCAGAAGATGAAGGGAAAACTGAGCTTCCTACTGAACAGAAGAAAAAGAAAGCAAGGGAAGAAGGTCAGGTTTTGAAATCAAATGAAATTAATTCGGTTATTAGTCTTTGTATATTATTAACAGTATTTTTCTTTATGCTATCTTATTTTGCAAAAGATTTAGTGAATGTTTTTAGAGTTCAAGCAAGTAAGCTTCCAGAAATAATGTCTATTAGTATTTATTCATTAAATTTAGAATATTTTAAAGCAGTGTTTGGATATATAATTGTATTTCTTTTAATATCATATGTGGTTAATTTTTTTATTAATATTGTTCAAGTTGGGTTTCTAGTTACTGTCAAACTTATAACTCCTAAATGGGATAGAATAAGTCCAAATTTTTCAAGGTGGATAAAGAATTCATTTTGTTCACTTAATGCTTTTTTTAATTTGTTTAAAAGTTTATCAAAAGTTGTTATAATATCTTTTATATATTACATTATTCTGAAAAGCAATATAGGTAAAATTTCAAGAATGTCTGAGTATGGTCTTGAAGAAGGTATTTCTATTATATTGAGCCTTGCTTATAGAATGTGCTTTTTTTCAATAATAGTGTTAATGGTTATTAGCATATTGGATTATGTTTTTCAAAGAACTCTTTATATTGAAAATTTGAAAATGACAAAAGAAGAGGTAAAGCAAGAAAGAAAGGAAATGGAAGGAGATCCCCTACTTCGTTCTAGGATAAGAGAGAGGATGAGGGATATTTTAAATTCTAATTTAAATATAACGGTTCCTCAGTCAGACGTAGTAATTGCTAATCCTGAGCATTTTGCTATTGCTATTAAGTGGGATAGCAAAACTATGTTAGCTCCAAAAGTCCTTGCAAAGGGAAAGGATGAGATTGCATTTATAATTAAAAAAATTGCTAGAGATAATAATATTGCTGTGATAGAGAATAAAGCATTGGCTAGGGCTCTTTATGCTAACGTTAAAGTTAATGAGGAGATTCCAAGAGAATATTGGGAAATTGTTTCAAAAATTCTTGTAAAAGTATATTCTATTACTAAAAATTTAATTAGAGGTTAAGTTGTTGGATACTAGAAGGAATACTGTATTGGGATATTTAGGTTTGGCTAATAAATCGGACTTAATAGTTTCAGTTGGCTTAATACTTATTGTTGCTGGTTTTATTTTACCGCTTCCTGCATTTATTTTAGATGCTTTGATTTCGGTTAATTTAGTATGTAGTCTTTTAATTATTCTTATTGTTCTTTATTCTAAGCGTTCAATTGATTTTTCAGTTTTTCCTACACTTTTGCTTGTTATGACTATTTTTGGTCTTGTTTTAAATATTTCTTCTACTAGATTAATTTTGACAAAGGGCATAAGTTTTGATGGGCAAATGATAAGAGCCTTTGGAACATTTGTTGTTGGAAGTTCTGGTACTCAGGGACTTGTTATTGGATTTATCATATTTCTTATTATAATTGCAGTTCAATTTATTGTTATAACTAAGGGTGCCACAAGGGTTGCTGAGGTGGCTGCTCGCTTTGCACTTGATGCTCTTCCTGGAAAACAGATGGCCATTGATTCTGCGTATAGTTCTGGAAATTTGACAGAAGAGGAAGCTACAAGACAGAAAAATGATTTGCAGGCAGAGGTAAATTTTTATGGAGCTATGGATGGTGCTTCCAAGTTTGTTTCAGGTAATGTAAAAGTTGGTCTTTTAATAACTATTATCAATATTATTGGAGGTCTTATAATAGGAGTTACTCTACAAGGTCTTAGTTTTAATGATGCCATTAATAATTATGTTTCATTAACTGTTGGGGATGGACTTGTATCACAGCTCCCTGCATTATTGATTTCAACAGCAACCGGGCTTATTGTTACAAGATCAATAGCTAAGAATAGTTTCGGAGGAGAAATTATTGAACAGTTTACCTCTTATTCAGGAATTTATTGGATTGTATCTGGATTTTTATTGTTTTTAGCATTTCTTCCAGGATTTCCGACATTAATACTAATTTTGTTAAGTTTAGTAATAGCATTTTTAGCTTATTCACTTTCTAATTTAATTAGGGATAAGGAATTCCATGATAAGCAAAAGTCAGAGGAAGATAAGATAACAAGTTATTTTGAAAGAGAAGTGGCTCCTGTTGTTCCACTAGATCCATTATCTTTGGAGATTGGATATAATCTTGTTCCAATTGTAGATGATACAAAAACTTCAGAATTACTTGATCGTATCGTAAAAATACGTCGTGAGATTGCACTTGAATTTGGAATAGTTGTTCCTAAGATTAGAATAGTAGATAATATGCGACTTAAGTCTAATGAATATTCATTTAAACTTAGAGGAGTTGAAATTGGTCATGGAGAGATTAAGCTTGGTAAGTTCTTAGTTATTAATATAGTTTCTGATTCTGATATTCAGGGAGAACATACAAAAGATCCTTCATTTGGGCTACCATCTCTTTGGGTGAATGATGATGGAAGAGAAAAGGCAGAAAAGTTAGGTTATACGGTGGTTGATCCACCTTCTATTATTGCTACTCATATGACAGAACTTATAAAAAGGCATGCTTCTGAAATCTTAACTCGTCAGGATGTTCAAAATATTCTTGATGTATTTAAGAAAGATTATGGGGTTATTGTTGATGAAGTTTTAAAGGACTTCTCAGTTGGAGAGATTCAAAGAGTACTTCAAGGTCTTTTAAGAGAACAAGTTTCTATTCGTAACTTAGTTACAATTTTTGAAACAATAGCAGATTTTACAAGCGTAACTAAGGACATATTCTTTTTGATTGAAAAATGCAGGCAGGCAATTGGAAGGCAGATAGTTAGTGGATATTTAGATTCTAATTTTGAGCTTAATGTAATAACAATAAATCCAGAGTTTGAACAAAAAATAATTGAGTCAAAGTTTGAATCTAATAACGATCTTATAAGTTCTCTTGATCCTAATTTGAAATCAAAATTTATTTATGAGCTTTTTAAGCTTATCGGTGAGGTTCAATCTCAAGGATATTATCCTGTTGTGTTATCAAGTGAGTCTGCAAGACCTTTAATAAAGGTGTTAATGAGTAGGGATCTTGCAGATATTGTTGTCATTTCTGTTCTAGAAGTGCCTAAAAATGTTAAAGTTAATGTTCTTAAGACATTAGAGGTTGAAAAATAATGGTTCAATATTTTACAGAAAGAGGACCAACCTATAATGAAGTCATAGAAGTAATTAAGAAGAAATATGGGAAAAATGCTAGAGTTATGACTTATAAGACAATATCTCATGGAGGAATTTTTGGCTTATTTAGTAAAGATTGGATTGAGGTTTCGGGGTATGTTAGATATGATATAGGACAGCAGCAAATAAATATTGAAGAGGAAAAACGTAAAATTCTTCAAAGCATTAAAAAGCAAGAGAGTTCTTCAATTGAAGATGTGCTCAAGGAAGTTAAGTCTCTTAAAAATGAGCTTGCACATAAAAAAGAAGAAATTAATCATCCGACAATCTTAAAAATAGAAGATATTTTGCGCGATAATGATTTTTCTGAAAATTATATAAGAGATGTTAATGATTTTATTAAGAAAGAATTTAGTTTGTCAGGTCTTGATGATTATGATAAAGTTAGGGATAGTGTTGTGGTGTATATTGCTGAGACTATTAAATGTTCAGGTTCTCTTATTGATAATCTTAAGAAGAGGATTTTTATTTTAGTAGGACCAACAGGAGTAGGTAAAACGACCACTATTGCAAAGCTTGCGGCGATTTATGGAATCAATGGTGATAATACGAACTTAAACATTAAAATTATTACTATTGATAATTATCGTATAGGGGCTAAGAAGCAAATTCAAACTTATGGTGATATTATGGGAATTCCTGTTAAGGCAATTGAGTCTTTTAAGGATTTAAAGGAAGAGATTACACATTCGAAGGATTTTGATCTTGTTCTTATAGATACTATTGGCAAGAGTCCTAAGGATTTCATGAAACTTGCTGAGATGAAAGAACTTCTAAATGCTTGTGGTCGTGATGCTGAATTTCATTTGGCTGTAAGTTCTACTACAAAGACAGCAGACATTAAGGAAATATTTCATCAATTTTCGCCCTTTAATTATAAGACTGTAATTTTTACAAAACTAGATGAGACAACATGTGTTGGAAATTTAATAAGTTTGATTCATGAAATGAGAAAGGAAGTTTCTTATATCACTGATGGGCAAGTTGTCCCTCATAACATTAGTGTTGCAGAACCACTTACTTTTATAAAGAAGATAAATGGATATAGAATAAGTGAAGATGTTGAATTTATTCGAAGAATCAAAAGTAAATCTTATTATTGAGGATAGTATAAGATGGAAGATCAGGCTCAAAGTTTACGAGATATTATGAGATTGAATAATAAGGCTAATTTTGTTATTGATGATAAAATCCAAAACAGTAGAACTAGATTTATTGCTATTACTAGTGGTAAGGGTGGAGTTGGCAAGAGCAATATTGCTGTGGGGCTTGCTCTTAAATATTCAGGACATGGAAAGAAAGTGTTAATTTTTGATGCCGACATTGGGATGGCTAATATAAATATATTACTTGGCGTTATTCCAAAATATAGTATTTATCATATGATTATGCAGGGTAGAGATATCAAAGAAGTGATAACAAAAACAGAATATAATATAGATCTTTTGGCTGGTGCTTCTGGAACAACAGAACTTTTAGATCTTTCAGAAGCTGAGATGAATCAATTTATAAATGAACTGTTAAAGGTTTATGAATATGATATAGTAATCATAGACACTAGTGCAGGGATTTCAAGACAGGTTATTTCATTTTTGTTTTCTAGTGATGATGTGGTGATTGTTACAACTCCAGAGCCTACTTCCATAACAGATGCTTATGGTATAATCAAAGTTTTAGCTCACAGAATGGAGAATTTAAAGAATTTGAGACTTATTGTTAATAGAGTTGCTAATGTAAGTGAGGGGAAAGTAGTTGCTAAGAAGGTTATTGATATATCAAGTCAGTTTTTAAATTTAAATATTGATTATTTAGGATATGTTTATGAAGATCAGAATATTAGAAGTTCTGTTTTTAAGCAAAGGCCTTTTATTTTATTAAATCCTAATAGTAAGGCTAGTTATTGTCTTGATTCTATTGTTGCTACTCTTGAAGAAGTTTCTTTGGATAATAAGAAAAAAAGGGGAGTAATAGGGTTTATATCTAAATTTTTTGGTATGGAAAGATAATATGTTTGGTAAAGAAATTAGATATGTCTTATTATTTAGTGTATTTGCATTTATTATTTCAGTTATTCTTGGTCTACTCTCGCATGTATATTTTTTTACAGTATTATTTAGAGCATTCATTCAGTTTATATTTTTTTTCATTATTGGGGTTTTGATAGGATTTATATATAAAAAATATTTATATGATATTTTTAAAGATATAAGATTTGGTAGTAAAGAAGAAAATTATGGGCATGATAAGAGGAGCAAGAAGTATGAAAAAAGAGAAGTTGATACAGAGACTTTGTCCAATGGTACTTCTATTGCTAATAAGAGTGATATTAATGATGATTTTAAATTTGTGGAAGAATTTGGGAAAAACAATATAGGCCTTGAAGATAGTAGTCCTATTAGTAATATTGAGTTAAGTGATAAGCGATCAGATCAACTTTCATATATCGAAGCAAATGATCCAAAAATTGTTGCTGAAGCTATTAAAACCTTAATTAATAAAAAGGAGTAAATATGTCTAATAGTGTCAATTTTTATGATTTTCGTAATAAAATGAAAGATTATTTAGAAAGAGAGAATAATATTAATCTAATAGAGATAGAAGCAGACACTCTTGAGGAGGCTTTAAATGATGCTTCCTTAGAGCTTTCAATTCCTTATAAAGATTTAGATTATGAAATTTTGACAAGGGGAGCTAGTGGAATATTTGGATATGGCAAGAGAAAATGGAGAATCATTGCTTATAAAAATTCTTATACAAAGCTTAGTGTTTCTGATGTTTTAGGTTCAGGGGAAAGGGAAGAGGAAGTTTTATCAGTAGATGGTGCTTTTTTTATCAGAAAAGCTTCTAAGGGTATATTTTTGAAAGTTGTTGCCCCTAAAGGACAAGGTAATGCCGTTAATTTTGAAGATGTAATTAATAGTTTACATTTGGAGAGTAATATTCAAGATTTAAATAAAGATTTTATTAAATCTTTAGTTGAGAATGCTAATGGTAAGTATGAAAGAATAGGTGATTTTGAGGCTGATCCTTCTGATAGTGTATCTATGATGGTTCAAATATCAGAGGATTCAATGTCAGTGACTATTGATTTTACTAGACCTGGGGATAATGGGTATGAGATATTAGACAAAGATATTTTTAATATTCTTAAAAAGTATGGGATATCAGAGAGAGCATTCCTTAAAGATAGGATAGAAGAGTTTGTAGATTTTCCTATTTACGGTGAACCGGTTGAGATGGCAAAAGGAGTAAATCCTATTAGGGGAAAAGATTCTTATATTGAATTTATTATTAATAATAAACATTCTGTTGAATCAGACAATTTGATTGTTGGCTTTAAGAATGTTAATGAAGGAGATGAATTGGCAGAGATTATTCCTTTTTCGAAGGGTATTAATGGATATAATGTTTTTGGAAAAATATTAGAAGCCGAAGATGGCAGTGAGTTAGAATTTACTTTGGGGGAGAATACTAGGCTAGAAGGAAATAAAATTATTGCGAAATGTGGTGGATATATGTCTGTTATGGGTGGGTTGATTTCTGTTCATGATGTTTATGTTGTTGAGGGTGATGTTGGACCTGGTACTGGAAATATAATAAATAATGGTATGGTTCTTGTTAAGGGAAGTGTTTTAGATGGATATAACATTATGGCTAAGGGTGGAATAGAAGTGAGCGGGCTTGTTGGTAGATGTAATTTAAGAACTGATGGACCTCTTGTTTTAAGTAGTGGTGCTAATGGGAAAGGCGGTTCAGAGATTTATTCGAAGAGAGGTATAAAGGCTAAATTTTTAGAAAATGTTAATATAAGATGTGAAGGTGATATTGAGGTTATAAGAGGAATTGTTAATTCTTTCATATCTTGTAAAAATAAAGTTTTATGCATTGGAAAAAAATCTAAGATAGTGGGTTCCATTATCCAAGCTAGAGAAGAGATTAGAGCTTATTCTATTGGATCTGAGGGTAATGCTGAAACTTCTGTTGCTGTTGGATATGATCCTGAGATAAAAGATTTACTATCTAAATTTACTAAATATCTTGTAAAAATTGAGAAAAGATTAGAAGTTGTGATAAAAGATATTTCTGTTTTAAAGAAGAGTATTTTAGTTACTACTGACAAGGCGGAAAAGTCTTTAAAAGTTGATAGCTATAATGAACTTATTAATGAGAAAAAAGTTTTGATTTTAGAAATAAAGATGGTAAAAAGCAAGCAAGAAAGCTTACAAGAGGAACTTGAAGAGAGTAAAGTAAATGGTAAAATTTTTGTTGAACATATAGCTTATGCAGGTGTCAAGATTTATATTAAAGATGCTCATTATGAGCTTTCAAGAGACTATGATAATGTGACTTTTGAAGAAGATGATAATCTTATTAAAATGGGAGCTTATGTTCCTTTTAAGCCTAGCTAGGTTTAAAGTTATGGAGGTCTTTATGGATATTAATGGTGCATCTGAAGTTTCTAAGTTAATTGTGCAAAGTTCTTTTAAGCTTAGTGAAGCTTCAAGTGAAGAATTAAGGAAAAAAAAGACAAGAGAATATAATGATTTAAGTTTGAATCCAAATAAAAGTTATCATGTTGATTCTGAGGTGAACAGTATATATCCTGCTAATGAGATAAAGGGTGAAAATATGAATCTTACTGTATTATCAAAGAGTAAATATAATGAAAAAAATAAAGATGGTTTATATGATATTAATTTTAACGACCCAAAAATAGGAAAAAATGTTGATATTGAGAGATAGTTTAGGATGTTTTATATGTTGATGTTTTTTTGTTTTATTTTAATTATATTTATTTTTATATATTTTCATGTTTATATTGGTTTAAAGATAAAGTCTAATAGTATACTTAAAAAATTTAGAAGTGAAGTAGATAAAACTATTATTGAGATTAATCAAGCCACAGATCGTAATATAAATATTATTGAAATAAAAATTGAGAGTTTAAATAGAATTATTAAAGAAGTTGACGATAGAATAGAAGTACTTGATCAGAGATTACTAGGATTTAATTCTAATTCAATTTCATTAGGAAATAATAATTTTGGAATTAAAAATGATTCTGTTGTTTATAAAAATAATTTAGATTATTCAATACCTACTATTGAGAAAAATATAATAAAGGAAGGTTATGATATTCGCCAACAAGTTATTTCACTTTATGAACAAGGAGTGTCTTTGGAGATTATTTCTAAGAAGTTGAAATTAGATTTGGGGGAAATTGAGTTGATTATTTCAATTAATAGAGGCAGTTGACAAAAAATAATATAAATATATTTTTGATCTACTAATAATATAATTATTTTTTTTGATTTTAATTCTAAAGTAATTTTAAATGGCAAGAATAAAATATTGAATTTTTTGTTATACTTTTTATAGATTCTGGTATTGTTTTTAGTAGTTCTGATAAATATCAGTTACTATTGAATCTAGTTGAAGCTTTTTATAATTTTAAAGATTAATGTAGGTTATGGTAATTTTTATAAAGGTGGAGGTTGTTTTATATAGAGTTGAAGATATTCTTTTTATTTGCTTTTAAATATTATTAAAAATAATCTTTAGAAATCTTTTATAAAAGGAATTAACTGGTATTGCGATTATTGAGATGCCAGAGCAGTACCAGTACTTACTTATTTTTTTGAAATACAAAGAAGAGTTAACGTATTGCAGAAGCTTCAATCCCGAAGAGTATCAATTGCTACTTAATGGTCAAAATGGTTCAAGGCAGCATACAGTTCAGCAGCCATATCTTATGCTTTCAGAATGGGGATAAGATTCATTTCTTTTTATGAACTTGGGGGGGGGGGATACTTTTGATTCTATTCTTTTTAGAAAATCAGACTCATGCTTATACTTTTCTTTTAGCTAAGAATGAGAATAATTTAAAGATAAAATATAAAGAGATATTTTAATGATATTTAATATAAAATGTTCTGATATTAATTTAGGTAAAATTTTTCTTTTTAGTAGATAAAAAATAGAACTAAAATTAGTGTTGTATCGCCATTTCTTAATGATGAATGATGAACATTTAGAGTATAAAATTAAAGGATATGATTTTTGATTCTATGATTAGTTAATTTTATAGATAGAATTATTAGATTTACGAGAAGACTGTATCTTTATAATTAAGAGAGAAGGGGAAGGGTGGGTTAGTCTTGATAATATTTCAAAAATATGACTTTTATGGGCTCAACTAAGATTTCTTTGATTAAACAGAGATGAAGAGAAACTTTTTCCTAAAATTTATGTTTTATATTCTTTAAATCAAGATGAGATTTTCTTAAGAGATTTAAGCATTCAAGTTTTTAGTTTATTAAAAAATTCTATTATCAATTTTAAATATATAACTTTTTACTCTTTTAGAATTGAGACTTATAAAGATAGACTACTGAATTTAATTAATAAAGATATTTTGTAGCCAGTCCACAAGACATAATTTTATAACAAATAATGATGATTCTAAAGAATAGCTTTAATAAAAACTATAATGTGTCGCAGAATGAACATAGGAAATCTTATTTAAATTATTCTAATATAGATATTTTTCTTTTAAATTAAAGTAGGATCTTAAATTTCCACTTCATTAGATTTAGATACTAAGAGGTATAAATCTATTGAAAATAAATGGTTCTTATAATAGCTTAGGATAAATATATTGTTTCTTTTTAAGAGATTTATTCTTTAGATTTATTCTTTATAGGATATTAGATGAATTAGTATAATGACTCATTATTTATTATAGTCTATATATTATTTTACCAATAATATTATTTATATTTATAAATCCATACTCTCTGGAATCAAGAGAGACTTGTTTATTTTCTCCTATAACTAGGTAATAATTTTTTGGAATTGATTTGCTTTTTAAGATGCTTAGATGTTTTTCATTTATATTAAAATTTAAATTATCAATACTTATTATATTTTTTTGTATCCTTCTAAAGGGTTTTCCTGGTATAGCGAAAATTTTTTTAACTGAAGTTTTTCGTGTTATTGGGTCTTTAATAATTACCATATCGTTTTTTTTAGGTGTATTCCATAAAATCATATATTTTCCTTTACTGCCTAGTTTTATTCCATAGGCTAAATTATTACTTATTATCCAGCTTTTTTCTATAAGTATAGGCAACATTGAGGAACCTTTAACTAGATAAAAGGATAGGGTTAATTTAATAATTGTTAACATTAATAATAAAGCTAATATAGTAGATGTTATTTGATGTTTATATATTTTGATTATATTTTTAACAATTTCCATTAAATGCTTTTTAATAAATATATATTTCTAGTGTATAATAAGGCATAATATGATTATACCAAAAAAGGGACAGAATATAGGAAAAAGAAATAAAAAATTTTTATTTAAAATCACTAAAGGTGATTTTGAATTAAAAGATTTCAATAATATTTCTAATATTAATATAAGTAAAAGAAATAGATCTTTTCGGTTTATGAATTTTTTTAAACCCTTTTTTTACATAATTAAATTATTTTTAAATTTAGTTAAGCATAGAACAGTAGATATTAGGCTTTTTAAGTACCAATATTCTTATAAACATGTTGGGTTTAAACTAGAAAATGCTTTTAATGTTGGTTTTAGTTTTGATTTTATTTTTAGATTGAATGCTTTAATATTTGTTTTAATCTTAGTCTTTTATTTGGATATTTTTTCTTATTACGGTTCTTATGTTTTTTTAAATAGACTTAGTTTTCCTAAAGATTATTTTATTGAAACTTTTTTATACTATAGCGATCAGGATTTGAATCAGATCAATAATGATCTATTTCCCACAAATGAAAATAATTATGAAGGATTAAAAAAACCTTTGATTTTGAAAGTTGTTGAGCATAAGATTAAACCAGGAGAAACACTCTCTCATGTTGCATCTAGATATAGCATAACAAGTGAAACTTTAATCTCTTACAATAATATTAAAGATGTAAGGAATATTAGGCCCAATTTAGTAATTAATGTGCCTAATATGAAAGGGATTCTTTATACTGTTGAAAGGAATGATTCTTTATCGTCAATCGCAAAAAAATATAACACTACTAAAACAGATATTCTTGATGCTAATAATCTTGATAATGAGGTACTCTCTTTAGGTCAAAAGATTTTTATTCCAGGAGGAAGAATGCCTAAAGAGGCACTAAGAGATGCTCTGGGGGAAACTTTCTTATTCCCAACTCAAGGAGTTATTACTTCTGGTTATGGATATCGTCCAGATCCCTTTACTAGGGTTATTAGTTTTCATAATGGGATTGATATAGCAAATGCGGCTAATACACCCATTGTGTCAGCAAAAGAAGGTATTGTAGTAAAAATTGGGTTTAATGCGGGAGGATATGGAAAATATATTGTTATTTCACATAATCATGGTTTTCAGACTCTTTATGCTCATTTAGGTTCTTTTACAGTTAAAGTTGGTCAAAGGGTTTCAAGGAGTCAAGTGATAGGACATATGGGCAGCACGGGATATAGTACGGGAAATCATTTGCATTTCACTATTTTTAAAGATGGAAAAACAGAAAATCCTATGAAGTATCTTAGATAGATTATTGATACTTTGATATATTAACTTTTTTTAGTATTTGTATTAATTTTTTCCCTTCTACTAGGTCAATTAACCTGCCTTCGATTATTTGTTTAGCTTTAGTAGAAAACACGGCTGGTGCTATGCACAGTCCTTTTAATTTATTTTCTTTGGTTTTTGAAATAAGGTCTTTTAGAAATAATTCTCCTAGAATCTCTTGTTCTGTTCTAACAAATCGGACTATTAAGTTTTCTTCCCATTGATTATTTACAAGTTGAAAATTTATGTCTATAAACTGAGAAGTTACTTCATTTGTTTTTACATCTCTTATTTGAAACTTATTCTTATATAGCTTAATAATAATTTCACTAGCTAATTTTTCAAATTTTTCTTTTGAACTTTTAAGGTATATTCTAAGCGATAGATTTTCACTTAATCTTTTGCTAAATTCTAGTTTCTCATTGATTTTTTTATAGTTTGAGTCGACTCTTTCAACTTGAATAAAAACATCGGTTGCTTTTTGATAATTTTCATGTTCTATGTAAAGTTCACCTAGTTTATAAAAGAGTTCAAGGAATATTTTTTTAGGCAAATCAGGCTTTACTTTAATTAACTCTTTGATATTTTCTTCTAGCTTTTCTAAATTATTGTTTTTTGCATGAATTTCAGATTCAATTAAAAGGGATTCATATGTCATTTTATCTCTGTTTTTTAGCTTATCTGCAATTTCAAGAGCAAGGCGATCTTGATTAAGTTGAGTTAGGCATTTGGCATAAATTAAAAGGGCGTTTACATCATTTTGTATGTAATTTTTTATGTTGTTAAATATCCCAACGGCTTTATAGTAATTTTCCATATGGAAAAGAACTATTCCAATATATTTTAAAGCTTGATGATTATTTTTATCAAATTTGTATATTTTTGTTAGATAATGTAGAGCTTCTTTGTAATAGTCGTTTTTTAGGAAAGCTATTCCAAGATAATAGTTAACATCTGTATCATTTTTTTTTATTGCATATGCCTTTTTAAGAAATTCTAATGCTTCCCTATTAAAATTTCTTTCAAGATTATAAAATCCATAACTTAAAAAAGCTTTAAGTGAGTCTATATCTTGGCTTATGGGATTTTTTTCTACGAGTTGGCATAGTTTTTTAGCATATTTAATTCCATTTTCAGGATCTTTATTCTCATAATAATAATTGTTTAAAATTTGGAGCGCTCTTATTTCATTTGGATTTGCTTTTAGCATATTTGTGGCTTTTTCTATTAATTTTTTTGTTCTATCTGACTTTTTGTCATGTATCCCTTTTTCTCTTATTTGTGTATTTTTTATTGCAAGCTTGAAAAATAAAAATACCAAAAAAGATACTGTAAATGAGGAAACTATTATGAATAATGATAACACCTAAATTTTCTCCTAAACTTATATTTAGTAATATCATATGAAAAATATGAAACATAATCAAAGTGTTTTTATTTTGAATAAAAACTAGATATAAGTTGAATATAATTCAACTTATATTATATTATAATTATTATGCATAAATTTGTTTTTGTAAAAAACAAAAAGGTTGGAATTATTGAAAGGGTTTTTAGCAATAAAGCTTTCTAATAAAGAGTATTTTTCAGTTTTAAATTTGGAAGATATTTCTGTAAAAAAAGTTGTATTGGGTAAGATTTTAGATGAAACTAGTGTGAAGTTGGATTTTTATATTAGCAAGGTTGAAGATTTTTCTAATCCCGTTTTTGTAGGGTCTTTTTTCTTAGATAATCTTAGAAAAGAAAGTTCAGATATAAATGTTTATTTTAGAATGGAATCTGTGATACTTTATGTTTATGGTGAGTGTGATGGGATTGAGAATAAGTCTAAATTTGATTTGAGTTTATATAATCTTGATGTAAAGCTGGTAGAACTTAATGATTTTTCTAAGGATAGTCAGGTAAAAAATGAATACATTCCTGATTCTAGTAATTTAGATTTTGAGGATGTAACTACTACTAAAAGTTTAAAAAATGATTTTAAGCAAGATAAAGATAATTATTCTTTAGATAATTTGGATAATATTGATGATTTAAATCATGCAGAAGATTTATATTCTTTAAATGAAAAAGAATTTATCAATGAAGGTAATTTAGATATCTCTGGTTTATTAGATAAAGGAGATGACACGTTTAGTGCCTTAGATTTTGAGTCTAAACCTAATTTGGGAGATTTTGATAATAGTCTTAAGGCGACCAGTGCTCTTGGGAACGATAGTAATCAGATGAAAAGTGAACCTTTTAATTTTGTTAATAATAGGGATAATATAGAAGAAAATAGCTCTGATTTATATAATTCCCCCTCTGAATGTAGTGACATTAGTTTTGATTCTGATAATAATGTTATAAAGTTTATTGAAGATGAAGATATTGATTTTAGTAGTGTTAATATAGCAAGTTTTAAAGATTCTTATTCTGATGATTTAAGTGTTGATGATATTATTGCAGATATTGATAAAGGGTTGAAAGAGGGGCCAGTTGATGATGTATTTCTTGATGTTAGAGATTCTAGCAAAGGCTTAAGCATAAGTGTTGAGAATGAGCAGTTAGGTTCAGATACAAAGGAAGGTTTTATGCAAACCTTTATGCTTTATTTAAGTCTTATTTCTTTATTTTTGTTAATATTTTTTTCATTATTTTTGATTTTTTCTAAAGTTTTAAATCCTAGAAATTTCAAAATTTCTTATCATTATATATGTGAGAAAGAAAAAGTTAAAAAGCATGAAAGAAGTTCTTATGTTTAAGAAATTATTTTTTTTATTCATTAAATCTTTATTTAGTTTTCTGTTATTAAATTTATTATCTTGTTATTTTGAAAGAAAATCTTTGAATGAGAATGTGGTAAAAAGGAATGTGAATCGTTTTGATTTAAATCATTTAAACTGGTTATGGAATTTTGACTATGAGAAGCAAAATTTTGATGAGTATTTTGGGATAGATCCAAGATCTTATGTATATGTTGCTTATCTTTTTAAGAAAATAGGGTATGAAGAAAAATTTAGAGAATATATGTTTAAAGCATCAGAGACTGATAATAATATTGTATCGCAGTTTGCTGGTGTTAGGCTTCTAGAATACCATAATTCGAGAAAAGAATATTTTGAGGCTGAGCTTGTTGGGCGAAAGCTTTACAAGAAATATGAAGATAATAAGTATATTGCATTAGAATATTTTAAAAGTCTTTATTGGCAGAAAAAAAATAATGAGGCTCTTTTAGTTTTAAATAAATTGGATAAAATGAATTTTTTAGAATCTCAGATGAATGAAAATATTTTGTTTAAAGCTGTTCTTTATTTTAATATTTCAGATATTAATGAGTCATTAGTTTATTTTAAAAAGTTATTTGAAGATTTACCCGCAGGTTATCTGCATGTAAGAGCGCATGATTATCTTGTTTCAGATGAGAGATTTGGACTCCTAAGCCTAAATAAAAGTTTTTTAAATCTTGTTAGGTTTAAAGCTTTAGTTGCTAATGGTAAGCTAGAGGATGCAATAAATGTATTAAATAATAATTTTAAGGAATATTATAATAATTTTTTATTTTTAAATGATGTTTATAAGGTTTTTATGACTTCAGGATACATAGGTAAGGCGTTGTCTTTTTTTAATAATTTGAGTAGTGTTTATAAGAAGTATTATTTAGGGCTTATAAACTTGAGATTAAATACGGAAAATGCTTTAACTAGTATGGTTAAGTATATAGAAAGCAATTCTTTAGAAAATGAATCTTATAGGCTTCTAATTCTTAATGAGATTTTTAGTAATTTGATATATACAAAGGAATCAAGAAGCTATTTTGCTCAGAACATAGCTAGATTTTATACGTATAGAGATAGTGGTAATCCTGTATTTATTAGAATATTAGATGAATATATTTTAGAAGCTATTCAACTTGAAGATTATTATAATTTGTATTTGCTTTATTGCAATGGTAAAGATATACTAGATAATGTTGTTTTGTCTAGGCTTGCTTTTATTAATGCAAGGCTTATATATCATAAATTTATTAAAGCTAATAATGGAGTTGAATATGGTGAGCTTTTGCGCTCTTCTATCCAATATAACAGATCTTCTTATTCTTCTTTTATGAGCAAATATTTATTAAATCAAAAAATTGATGATTTTTTTGAAAATAATTTAGATATTATTTATGATAAGTCTGACTATGAAAGTTTCCTAGAGGGATTTTTGAGATTTAATTTACATTCTTATGTTGGTGCTTTTGTTGCAGATGATTTTAAGAATGGGTATAGATTTTCACCTAATTTTTACCGTGGGCTTTATGATGAACTTATAAGACATGAATATTATTATGAAGCTACCCTTGTTATTAATTATCTTGTAAAGCAAGATAGTTCAGCTTTAAATAAAGATGATTATAAACGTCTTTATCCTTATTTATATAGCTCTTTGGTGAGATATTGGTCAAAAAGACGATTAATTGAATCTAATCTTGTTTTTTCTTTAATAAAGGCTGAAAGTAGTTTTAAAAGAGATGCTATATCTAGGTCTGGTGCTGTTGGGCTAATGCAAGTTATGCCTTCAACAGCAGTTGATATATCTAGGGAGATTAAATATCATGAATATGACTTGAAGCAACCAAAAGATAATGTGATTATAGGGACTTATTATTTAAAAAAAAGGATAGGAACAGTAGGATCTATTTATAAGGCTCTTGCATCTTATAATGCTGGAATTGGAAATGTCCGTAAGTGGGAACAAGCTTATGGACATATGCCTAAAGAACTTTTTATTGAGGCAATCCCTTTTGGTCAAACCAGGAATTATGTTAAAAAGATATTGGTTTATTCTGTATTGTATGATGCTTTATATGAAGGCAAAGGCATAGATTCTGTAGTAGAATATATTATGGGTAAATTTCCTAAGGGAAATCCTTCTAGATTAGGAACTAATGGTTAATCTTTTTAGTGTTATTATTTTAGGAATTATGCAAGGGATTACTGAGTTTTTGCCTATATCTAGTTCAGGTCATTTATTACTTTTAAAAAAATTCATGGATCTTGAAGTTTCATTAGTATTTGATATTTATTTACATTTTGCAACTGTCTTAATTATAATTATTTATTATCAAAGACGAATATTAGAACTTTGTTTAAGCTTGATAAGATTTTTTTTAAAAAAAAATACTGCATTGGACTTAGAGAATCTAAGGGTATTACTACTTATAATAATAATTAATTTTATCACGGCGTTTATTGGTATTTTTATAGAAACATTTGAAGTAATATTTACTGTTGATATAGTTTTATTGAATTTTGTTTTAACGGGTATTTTGCTGTTATTACTTGAATTTAGATTTTTGGTTTTAGACTTGAAAAGTAATTTTATCTTTTCAGGGTTTTTTATTGGGGTTATGCAAGGAATTGGTACAATGCCTGGTATTTCTCGTTCAGGAATTACAATTTTTGCCTCAATTTTTCTTGGTTTTAGTAGGTCAAGAGCATGTGAGATTTCATTTTTATCTTTAATTCCTATTGTATTTGGAGGTTTATTTTTGAAACGAAAGGAGTTATTTACTTCGAATATGGCTTTTAATATTTTTGAAATAAATTTAGGAGCAGTTACTGCTTTTGTTATTGGATTATTTTCAATAAATTTGTTTTTCAGGATACTTAAAGGAAGCAAAACTTATTATTTTTCAGTTTATTTATTTACTCTATCAAGTGTGATTTATTTCTTTTTTTAAATGTAGTTAATAGCGTAGCGTATGAAGAATTTTTATCAGTATTTTCAATTTTTGTTTTTTTTTATGTTAGCTATTATATCATTTTCCCTTTTTGTAGCATTAACTCCCATAGGGAATATATTTGTATTTTTTATTTTTAACTTAATAGGGCAAATATTGCTAAACACTTTTTCATTTCTTTCATTTTATTTAATACTTTATCCTCTTGTAAATTGGTATGTTTATAGGGCTAATATGCTTAGTAAAAGATTTATATTTAACTGGAGCTATACGGTTATTCTATTTTTTACTCTAACATTTTGGTTAAAAATTAATTCTAAGCTTGAAGGTTCTAATATTATTAATTGGTTTTTGAATAATTTTGGATTATTGCTTGGTAATTTTTTTATTTTTCTTATTTTAATTTTAGAATTTGTTATTTGGATTTATTTGAATTTCTTATTTTTCAAGAATACTAATTTTATTATAGATACTATTCAGTTTTTAGGTTTTAAGCTTAAAATCTTGTTTGAAAGTTTGTTTGCTTATTTTCCTCTTTTAAGCTCTTTAAGGGTTAAAAAAGACATTAAAGTATATGAAGGTTTTGATAATGACTTTAATAAGAATGAGTCTTCTAGTGAAAAAGATAATATTATTAATGGAGAAGAATATCAAGCTTTGTGGTCTTTTAATACATTTTTAAGAAAATCTAATAAACCTTCTAGTATAGATTTAGATAAAGCTGTTTTTGATCAATCAAAAGGGTTAGATGCTACGTTATTAGATAAAAGGTTAATGGAAAATCAAAGTTTGCGAGATTTTCAGTATGATTTGGATAGTGATAAATCTAGATATAAGCTGTTATCAAAGTTTGATAGTAATAATAAGCTTGTAGCCAGTGGGAAAATTAAGGCTAGTGAGATAAGGCATAAGGGAATAATAGATAGCATTGCTAAAATTTCGGATGAAAATTTATTATCAGGTAGAGTTAGTAGTGATTATTTTATAGATATTTCTGTTTTTGATAAAAGAGAACCCAAAAATGATACAGAAGATATCGAATATGAAAGAGAGATTCAAAAACAATCAATGATTTTACAGGAAACTTTGAGAGAATTTAATATTAATGCTAAACTTATTGATATTATTAAAGGCCCTGTTGTTACTATGTATGCTGTTCGTCCTGATAAGGGGATTAAGCTTTCAAGGATAACTTCTATATCAGATAACATTGCCCTAAGACTTGCGGCTGTTAGAGTTCGAATTATAGCACCGATACCTGGTAAAGAAGCTGTAGGAATTGAAATTCCTAATAAAAGGAGGCAATTTATTTTAATATCGGAAATAATAGATAGTAATGAATTTAGGGATAATTTCAAAATTCCTTTTGCACTTGGTAAAGAGATTAGTGGATGTAATGTTGTATTTGATCTTGTCAATTCTCCTCACCTTTTAATAGCAGGTGCTACTGGGGCAGGTAAATCAGTTTGTGTTAACTCACTTATTGCTTCTATTATTTTTTCAAAGTCGCCAGATGAAATTAAACTTATAATGATAGACCCTAAAATAGTAGAACTTAAGCTTTTTAATGATATACCACATTTGTTAACCTCTGTTATTACTGATGTAAATAAAGCATTGGAGGCTCTTCGTTGGTGTCTTGATGAGATGGAGAGAAGGTATGTGCTTTTTGATAATTTTCTTGTCAGAGATATTAATGCTTATAATATGAAAATAAAAGAGGAGGGATTAAATGAAATTCCTTTGCCTTATCTTGTTATTATTATTGATGAGTTTGCGGATCTTATTCTTTCTGGAAGAAAAGATTTGGAGAATTTAATTTCTAGACTAGCAGCTATGGCTAGGGCTGTTGGAATACATTTGGTTCTTGCTACTCAAAGACCATCTGTTGATGTTATTACTGGAGTAATAAAAGCTAATTTTCCTTCAAGAATCTCTTTTATGGTAGCTAGTGCTATGGATTCAAGGATAATTCTCGGAACTTCAGGTGCTGAGAAGCTTTTAGGACGGGGAGATATGCTTTATGTCAGTCCTACTACTCCTTTTCCTCAAAGAATTCAAGGTGGATTTTTAAATGAAAAGGAAATTTACAGATTAGTTGAAGAGGTGAAGAAATTTGGTTCTCCAAATTATATTGATGATGAGATATTTCTTGGCAGTGTGGGCGCCTCAGATAAAGTAGTTCTTGACCCTTCAGATGAACCTATGTTTGAAGAAGCCCTTGAGATTGTTCGTTCTACTAAAAAAGCCTCTGCATCTTACCTGCAGAGACGACTCAAAATAGGATATAATAGAGCTGCAAGGATTATTGAACTTATGGAAAAGATGGGATATATAGGTGTTATAAAAGGTTCAAAAGCACGAGATATCTTTATTTAATTTTAAAATAGAAGTAGAGATATTCTAAATTGTGAGTATCTCTACTTTATGTCTATTGTCTTCCAATTTTTTGTTTTAATTTTCTGACTTTTTTAGCTTGTTTTCTTTTGAATGCTTTTTCTTTCTTTACTCGAATGGTGGACGGCTTCTCATAGTATTCTCTTCTTTTCCATTCTCTAATTATTGCTTCTTTCTCAATCATTCTTTTAAAACGTTTCAATGCTTTTTCTAGCCCTTCATTTTTGTCCACGTTAACAGTTACCAAAAAATCACCCCCTTTATTACTCTATCTTTTTAATATTATTGATTATTTTATTTTTGTCAATAAGCATATTTTCTAATAGGAAATCTGGATTTATAGCAACTCCATTAATTCTAATTTCAAAGTGTAAATGAGGGCCTGTTGAAATTCCTGTATTTCCAACATTTCCAATATATTTCCCTGTGTTAACTATTTTATTTTCTGTAACTCCAAATTTTGATAGATGTAAATAGATTGTAAATACACCTGGTAAGTGTTGAATTATTACAGTTTTCCCAGTAATTTCCCTATCTCTTGCAAATACTACTTTCCCTCTACCAGCTGCGAAAATAGGTGTTTTTTCTCTTTTGAAAGGAGCGTAATCTATGCCGTTATGCATTGTGAGTTTTGATATTTTTTTATTGTTTTGAGTATAAATTCTTTGGTCTCCATAAGGACTGCTTATTCTATATTGATCTTTTATAGGGTGGACTAAAGTATCATAGTGGTATATTGAAGTATCGCCTATGTTGCCAATTATATTCCATAATATGAGAGATTGTTCTTTGGCCTTTATTGACTTTTGACTCTTAAAAAGGGTTGCTTTTTTTTTATCTAACTTGACAGTTGTTTTTTTAAATTCAAATTTTTTTATTTCTATTTCCTTTATGTATTTTTTATTCTCAAATTCTATTTCAATTTTTCTTTTTCCTTCTTTAATCATTGGTGTAATTCCTAGTAGAGCTATGTGATATATGTTATTGTCTACTTTAAATTTGAAAGGATAAGAGCTTAAAATAGGGTTTTTATTACTGCTTAATAGAGATAGTTTTTTGAAGTTTTTGTTGCTTGCAAAGTAAGTGAACTCTCCTTGAAAAACTTCTCTCTTATAAAACCCCATTAATTCAGTATCTCTTGCTACATTAATATTGAATAGAATGATCAGATTCATAAGAATAAGGCTTTTGATGCTAAGCATTAATTTTCTCTCTTTTTAATGTCTATAATTTTTAGAATTTTGTCATTTTGATTATAGAAGTCTTCGCTAACTGTGAATATTATATCTATATTCTGGCCATCTTTAATTCCTAGCTCTTGAATATTTTGAGTTCCATTAAAGTATATAGCTCTGTAATAGTCTTGGTTATTTTTAATTTTCATGCTTATATGCTTTGAAGTTCCGTTTTTATCAATTGTTCTGAGATCTTGAACTGATACGTCTTCCATGGTTAAGATAAATTCTCTGAATCCATGTCCGTAAGGTTCAAATAAGTCAATTATTTTTAAGAGTTCTTCTTTTTTAAAATCTTTAGGTATAATAGCATCAATTAGTATAGAATCTTCTCGTACATCGCTATATTCTATTTTTTCAAGGGCATGTTCAAGTTTTTTAATAAACTCATTTAGCATATTTTCATGAAGCGTAAATCCAGCTGCTGCTTTATGACCCCCAGAATTTATTAACAAAGAACATGGTATCATTGATATTAAATCTTTTGAATTTATTTTATTATTTGATCTTATAGAACCTTTAATTATGTTGCCTTGTTTTGTCAAAAAAACAGCGACTTTTTGATAATAAGAAGAAAGTCTTGTTGCCATTCTAGAACTGATTCCCTTTGGGGTATGTTTGTCATAGCATACAATAAATCTATCATTTTTGAAAATGGTGTTTTCATTATGTGTATTCCAAGATACGTCTTCCTTTTGTTTTCTTAGAGTGTTTATATTTTTAATTTCTTTAAACTTGTTTTCTATGTTATTAATATCTTCGGTTAACAAAAATTTGATTGTAATATCTGCTTTTTCAAGCCTTCCTGTTGAATTTAATATAGGAGCAATCTTAAATGCTATATCGGATGAGCTTATTATTGGCTTTGTTAATAAGTTAGCGTCTTTTAGTAAACAGTTAATAGGAATTCTCTCTTTTAGTGCAATTTCTTTAAGACCTTCTTTTACAACTATTCTATTTTCGTTAATAATTGGCATATTATCAGCAATGGTTCCTATTGCAACAAATTTAAGATTTTTAAGGCATTTTTTTAGTAAATCTTTATTTATTTCAAATATTATGTTATAAAAAACATAATATAGCTTGTCTTTGATATGAATTTCTTTATATTTAAAATATTTTGTGATTTGGATTAGTTCTTTAAGTGTTTTTTTAGAAAATTTTGGGTATTTTCTTATAAAATTTTCGCTAATATCAATTGTTTCAATATCTATTTTTTGATTAAAGAACTCATTCAAAAGTTGATTTTGTTCATTTTTATTAAATACTATTACATATTTATCTTTTGAAAATTCTTCTAGTTTGTTGACATTGATTTGTAGGTCATTATTGTTTTCTAGTGAGAGATGTCTTTTTAAAATGTAATTATTTATCTCTATTGCGTCAAGGACAATTTTATTACTCAGTCTTTCTAAGAATAAAAACACAATATCTTTATTATAAAGATTGGTGGTAGATAAGTATAAGGCAAGACATGCTTTAAAGCTAACATAACAACCAGCTATTTCTTTAAAGGGAGATAAATCTCCTTTTAAATGAGGATTAATGATAATAATTTCTGTGTCAAGCTCTTTGTTAGGAAGATGGTGATCTGTGATAATTACTTCTATATTTTTTGATCTTGCATAAATTGCTTCTTCAATATTAGAAATACCGCAATCGACAGTAATTATTATTGATATTTTATCTTCATAAGCTTTGTCAATTAGTTCTTTTGTAATGCCATAAAATTCTCCGTTGGAGGGTATCTTGTATGCTACATTAAGACCGAAATCTATAAGTGTTTCATACATTATGATTGTAGCTGTGATTCCGTCTGCATCTTTGTCTCCAAAAATTAATATATTTTCATTCTCTTCAATAGCTTCTTTTATTCTATAAATAAATTTACTTATATTTTTGAGTAAGAAGGGATTATGCATTAAATTTACACTGTCTTCAATAAAGAATAAAAAGTCTTCTTCTTTGATTTCTCTTCTCTTTAGTAGTGTTGCTTCGAGAAGACTAATATTATATTTCTTTGCAATATTTATTATGTCTTCTTTTTTTATATCAATTTCTTTTTTTTTCCAAATCTTCACTTCTTGTATCCAGTTTGTTTTATTTAGATTAATGTTTTTTCAAATTCTGTATTTATTTTATTTTTTATCATTACTTCAATAAGTGCTTTTGATTTACTGGTTAAATCTATTAGTAATGAAGAACTTATGCTCTTTTGAGTTGTATCTTTTAAATATTTAAAACTTTCTTTATTAAGATAGTGATTTTTGTTACTAGCGCAATTTATGCAATTAAAACCATTAGTTTGCATGTCATAGTAATAATTATTTTCTATTTGCTTATCGCATGTAAAACATATGTTTGATAAACATAGAAAATTTTTTATGATTAAAAACCTTATTTTATATTGTAAATCGACTAAAAATGTTTTTTCCATAGTTGAATTGTTAAGAACATCTGTAGCCTTTGTAAATAACTCAAAACATTCTCCATCATCAAAACTTAAATTAATTAGTTTTGACCAAAGATTAATAATTATCAATTTTTCATAATTTAAATCTTTTAAAATGAATTCTTCGTCATTGACTTCTATTATTTTATATAAATTATTTTCTTTTACTATTTCGAAATTAGCTTTTACTAGCGTATTAATGTTTGATTTAAACTTTTTTATGATAGAGTTGTAAACAATTGTATTAATAATTCCTTTTGAATGAAATAAACTTAAAAGATAATAATTCTTCTTATGGTATAAACTTACTATAATAGCATTAATTTTACTAAACTGCATTATACATTATTGTATAATAAAAAAAATCAATATTAAATGAATTTTCATAAAAATTTTCTTTTGTTATAATTAAACTTAAGGAGACTTAATTTTTATGGAAGAATTAAAAAAGACTGAATCTAATGGGAATAAGCATTCAGATGATTCTGCTTCTGCCATTTTACCTCATTTTGATAAACCTGTAAGAGTACCTTTAATTGCAGTTCCATCGCATCCTATATTTCCAGGTATGTTTATTCCAATTATTATAGTTTCTGATACTGATATGAAAGCGGTTGATTATGTTAATAAGGGTAATGGTATTGTCTCCTTATTTGTTTTACGAGATAAATTTTTAGAAAAAACTGGCAATAAAAGTGATAAAATATCTGTCAATTATAAGCGGGATATTTATTCTGTTGGTATTACTGCTAAGATAGTTAAAAAAATTAACCTTCCTGATGGTGGATATAATATTTTTGTTTCAACTATTGATAGGGTTAAGTTTGTTAAGGTCGTTCTTAATGAAGATTTTCCAATAATTGAGGTTGATTATTTGAAGCAGATTCCAGTTAAAAAAGATGATTTACAGTCAAAGGCAATCTACAGTAGCATTTTGCTTAGAACAAAAGAAATATTTTCGCATAGAAAGATGCCAGAAGTTCAGTTAAATATGGTAAACATTGAGGATAAGGGTAGATTGTGTGATGTTGTTGCAGGAATGATTTCATCTTCAAAGGAGTCCCATCAAGAAGTCCTTGAGACTTTAAGCATAAAGGATAGACTTAAAAAGGTTTTAGAATTAATTTATGAAGAATTAAATTTAATTGAAATTCAGAATAAAATTACCAGGGGTATTCAGGAAAAGTTAGAGAAACAACAAAAAGAATTCTTTTTAAAAGAACAACTTAAAGCTATTAAGGCTGAGCTTGGATTAGGAGATGACAAGAAGAGTTATTTTGTAAAACTTAAAGCTAAAATAAACTCTTTAGCATTAAAGGGGGAAGTTCTTGAGGCAGTAGAAAGGGAGCTAGAGAAATTTTCATTTCTTGAGACAAATTCATCAGAGTATATTGTTGTTAGAAATTATCTTGAACTTATTACTAATCTTCCTTGGGGAGATTCTAGGATTGATTTTGATAAGTTTGATTTGCAGAAAGCAAAAAAAATTTTAGATAAAACGCATTATGGGATGGGAGAAGTTAAAGATAGGATTATTGAATATATTTCTGTTATTAAGCTAAGGAAATCTCAAAGAGGAGCTATTATGCTTTTAGTTGGACCTCCTGGGGTTGGTAAAACTTCAATAGGAGCAGCTATTGCTAAAGTACTTAAGACTAAATTCTTTAGATTTTCTGTAGGTGGTATGAGAGATGAATCTGAAATTAAAGGACATAGAAGAACTTATGTTGGTGCTTTACCAGGAAAGATTATTCAGGGATTAAGGATTACAAGAACAAATTCTCCTGTTTTTTTAATAGATGAGATTGATAAAGTTTCATCGTCTAATTATGGTGATCCATTTTCAGTTCTTCTTGAAGTTTTAGATCCTGAACAAAATATTAATTTTAGAGATCATTATCTTGATTTACCTTTTGATATTTCTAATGTTTTTTTTATTTTAACGGCTAATTCTGTTGAGACAATACCCAATCCTTTATTAAATAGAATGGAAGTAATTCAACTTTCAGGATATGTTGATGATGAGAAAATAGAAATAGCAAGGAAATATTTAATTTCTAAGGTTTTAAAAGAGAATGGAGTTAGCAGAGATTCTTTAAAGTTTCAAGGTTCAGCTCTTGTTCAGATTGTCAGAGAATATGCGAGAGATAATGGGCTTAGAAATTTTGAAAAATACATAAAGAAAATTGTAAGAAAAGTTGCAAGAAAGCTTGTTGAAGATGAGTATATTAAGTCTTACCAAATATCTAAGGAAAATTTGGAAGAGTATATTGGTGTTCCTGTTTTTAGAAGAGAAGAATTTTTAAATAAAGCTATGTCTCCAGGCATGGTAATGGGACTTGCGTGGACAAATTATGGTGGTTCAACATTAATAATTGAAACTGTAAAAACTGAAGCAAAGTCTTCTGGGATTAAGTTGACAGGTAGACTTGGGGACATTATGAAAGAATCTGCAAATATTGCATTTACTTATGTAAATAGTATTAGAAATAAAATTAAGATAGACAAGTCTTTTTTTGAAAAGTATATGATTCACTTACATATACCAGAAGGTGCTATTCCAAAAGATGGGCCTTCTGCTGGTATTACTATTGCTAGTGCTTTTATATCTCTTGGGCTTAATAAAGTTGTTAGACCTCATTTGGCTATGACAGGAGAATTATCGCTTACTGGGAATGTAATGGCTATTGGAGGATTAAGAGAGAAAATAATTGCAGCTAAAAGAAGTGGAGTTGAGCATGTTATTATTCCTATTGCAAATAAAGTTGATCTTGATGAAATACCTATTAACATTAAGACTGGAATAAATTTCCATTTAGTTAGCAATATGAGTGAGGTTATTAAATTATTATTTTAAGTGTTATATTGAATTCCTTACTTTTTATGATGTTATTTTTCATTTATCATCTATTCTCAATGCTTTAATTTTAGGTTTAAATAGGTAAATTAGTAATGGGAGTATTGTAAGTGACGCAATGGAAGTTGTTAGCATTGTAAAAGCTATTATAGCTCCAAGCGTTGCAATTATTTTATAAGTAGAAAACATTAATGTTAAAAACCCTATACCTACTGATATTGAATTTGCAAAAATTCCATTAAATACATTGAGGATTGATTCAAGTAAAGCCTTTTTATAGTCGTTAATTTTTTGATAATTTAATTTAAATGCATTAAAAAAGTGAATTGAGTAGTCTACTCCTACTCCCATGCTAACAGATGCAATTGTTGCTGTTGCAGGGTTTAGCGTTATTCCAAAAAGTCTCATTACAGCAAAATTTAGGAATACAGACCATGATACTGGGATTGCAATTATTATTCCAATTTTAATTGATTTAAAGAATATTATTAGCAATATTGTTATTGCACTAAGTGTTGTGATAATACTATTAATTTGTTCTGTTACCATAGTTTTAGATATTAGTATTTTGTCATAAGCACCTGAGAATTGATATTCATATCCTGGCATATACTCATTAAGTAAATTAATTACGTAATCTATGAAGATTTTTATTTCTTCAGTTGAATTTTTATCGATTCTTACAATAATTGATATTTGAGACCAATCATCATTTACATACATTTTGGTCATGTTTTTAATGGAATTGCTTCTACTGATTAAAAGGATTAATTTATTTAATATTGATTGATTTTTAGGAAGCCTATATTCATTCGGATTTTCTTTCTTAAATTTAAAGTTAATAAATCTTATGATACCGTTTATTGAGCTAGATTGAGTCTTAGCACTAAATGAGTCAATCTTATCTGTAATTAAGTCTAAGTTTTGCATATTTTTTGCATTTTTAAATGATCCAGATATGCCTTTAATTTCAATTTTAATAATAGAAATTCCCCCTATCTCTTTTTGCATCAGATTTAATGTTTTTTTGACACTTGTATGTTCTTGGAAATAGTCTTTTTCATCAAAGTTAATCTCTATTCTTAGAAGACCTACAATAGATATGAATAAAATAATTAGAGTTGAGATAGATGATGGATATTTATTGCTCAAAAGCCAATTTGTGATTTTCTGATTTATTATTGAAAGTTTTTCAAGAAAATTGTTTTTGGTGATCTTACTTTTATTTATTTCTTTATTCTTAAATGGAATATACACTAGTATTCCAGGCAATATTAATAAGGACATTAGCATTCCAATTGTTACTCCTATTGCCATAAAAATTCCCATTATTCTATATGCATGAATTGATGAAGTTATTAACGATAAAAAGCCAAGAGCTGTTGTCAGAGAAGTTAGAAGTATTGGTACTCTTAAAGTTTTTATTGTAGTAATTATTATTTTCTTAGAAAAAGATTCTTTTTTTATTTTTTTAAGTATTTCATTTATTATGTGTACGGAATTGGCACATCCAATTGAAATAAGTAATACAATCATTGTTGTTTCTGGGACAGTAATAGGAGATCGTACAAGTCCTTTGATTCCAAAAGTCCAAACTAATGCAAAAGTTGCAATGAATATTGGTATTAAGGCTCCTGATATGTTTTTTGCAACAAGGTAAAGCGATAAAATGACTATAAGTGTGGCTAAGGGGCCTAAAAATATAAAATCGTCAATCATATAATTAAGTATTTTTTCTCTTATTACAAGATCTCCTGTCAAATAAAGTTTAAGATCATCAGTTTCATATTTTTTAATTGTTGCTTCCATTTCTTCAATTTCACTTTTCAAATTTCTACTAAAATTTGTTTTTTCGTTTTCTGCAGGAACAATTATAAAATAAGTTAAGGTTCCATTGTCGTTTAAGAATGTATTTTTTATAAATGATGTTGAATTTACTTTTTCTCTTATATCATTTATTTCCTCATCTGTGTAAATATCTTTTTTAAATTGTGGAAAGTATGTAAATATGCTTGTAACAGAGCTATGAGGCACTTTTAATATATTAGTTATATCATTAGCTACTTTATTAATTTTTTCAAAGGTTTCTTTATTAAAAATGCTGTTTTTATTTTTAAATATTACAATTGTTGATAAGAGGGAATTACTTTTATCTATGTCTATTATTCTTTCAGTTTCTTTAGTTTTTGGAATAAGCTTTAGAATATTAGAATCAAATTCTATATTTTTCAAAAAGAAACCTAAAAAAATAGTTATTAATGTAAAAATAAGAAGTATAATTTTTCTGTATTTAATGGTCATTTTCTCAAAATTCATTTCTGTCTCTTTATTTCGTTACTATATTTATAAGCTTATCCTTAACCGTAACTATTTTAAGTATTTTTCTGTTTTTTATATTTTTTATAATTTTGTTATTTTTTAGTGCAGTTTCCTTAAGAATATTCTCATCTGTTCCTTTACTTATTACAATTTTATCTTTTGTCTTGCCATTGATTTGTAATACAATTTCTCTTTTTTCATCAATAATAAGACTTTGATTATATTTGGGCCATTTTGCATTCTTAAATATACTAGGAGGTTCTCCTAAATACTCCCACATTTCTTCTCCTAGATGAGGTGCAAAAGGCGATAATATGATAATAAAAAGTTTAAATATTTCTTTATAGTTTTTATCATATTTGTAAAGTTCATTTATAAATATCATTAATGATGATATTGCGGTGTTAAAATTTAGGTTTTCTATATCTTCTGTTACTTTTTTTATTGTTTTGTGAAGTTTAGATATTATTTCTTTAGGCGCTTTCTCTATTGTTAATTCTTTATTTTTAATAGCCCAGATCTTGTTTAAGAATCTAAAAATTCCAATTAAACCTTTTGTATTCCAAGGTTTTGAATCGGTTAAAGGCCCCATGAACATTTCATAAATTCTTATTGAATCGGCACCATATTCATTAATAATGTAATCTGGATTTATTACGTTTTTTAATGATTTTGACATTTTAGCAACTATTTGTTTTAATTCCTTGTTGTTACTTTTAGAAAAGAATTTATTATCTTTCTGTATTACCTCATCATTAGGAACGAGGATTCCATTTTCGTCTTGATATGCAAATGATGTTATCATTCCTTGATTTACAAGTTTTATAAAAGGTTCTTTTGTATTAACATAACCTAAATCGTATAGTACTTTATGCCAAAATCTTGCATATAGGAGATGTAATACTGAATGCTCTGCACCTCCAATATAAAGATCAACCGGCATCCAGTAATTGATCTTTTCCTTACTAGCGAATTCTTTTTCATTTTTTGGGTCAAGATACCGGATATAGTACCAGCATGAGCCTGCCCATTGAGGCATTGTATTTGTGTCTCTCTTGTATGTTTTTCCATTATATTTGACGTTTGCCCAACTATGAACTCTTGCTAAAGGAGATTCACCTGTTCCTGATGGTTTATAATTTTCTATTTCTGGTAGTCTTAGAGGTAAATCATCTTCTTTTAGTGGTGTTTCATCTAGTTTTTCATCAAGTAAAATGGGAATAGGCTCTCCCCAATATCTCTGTCTTGAAAAGACCCAATCTCTGAGTTTATAATTAATCTTTTTTTTCCCCTTATTATTCCTAATAAGCCATTCTATTACTCTTTCTTTTACTTCGCTAGTATGTAGGTTATTAAATTCTTTGGGTGTGTTAACTGAAATTCCATTTTCAATAAATGGTTTTTCTAGTATTTTGTTATTTCCCGTTTTTAAAACTACTTGCCTTATTTCTAAATTGTATTTTTTTGCAAATTTAAAATCTCTCTCATCATGCGCTGGAACACTCATTACAGCACCAGTTCCATAAGATCCAAGTACATAGCTACCTATCCATATTGGAATTTCTTCTTTAGTAATTGGATTAATAGCATGGGCTCCTGTGAATAGTCCTGTTTTATCTTTTTCAAGAGAAGTTCTTTCAAGATCGCTTTTAAGATATTCTTTGTTTCTGTAATCTGATATAAGAGTTTTGAATTCATCTTTTGTTATTTTATCTACTATTTTATTTTCTGGGGCTAGAACTAAGTAGGTTACACCAAATATTGTATCTGGTCTTGTGGTAAATACTCTAATTTTTTCTTCACTGTCCTTTACTTCAAATTCGATTTCAGCCCCTATTGATTTTCCAATCCAGTTTTTCTGCATTTCTTTAACAGATTCAGGCCAGTCTACTTCTTTAAGGTCTTCAATTAACCTTTCTGCATATTCTGTAATCTTTAGTACCCATTGCCTTAGTGGCTTCCTTTCTACCTTGTGGAGCCCTCTTTCAGATTTTGGTCCGCTAGATGTTTGTATAATTTCTTCATTTGATAATACTGTTCCAAGAGCCGGACAATACCAAACAGGTATTTCTTTTGTATAAGCTAAGCCTTTTTTATATAATTTTAGAAATATCCATTGTGTCCACCTATAGTAGCTCTCATCATGGGTTTTGATTTCTCTGTCCCAGTCGTATGCAAACCCTAATGATTTAATTTGTTCTTTGAATTTCTCAATGTTATCTTCTGTTATTTTTTTGGGATGAGTCCCTGTTTGTATTGCATAGTTCTCTGCGGGAAGTCCAAAACTATCAAATCCAATTGGATGAAGTACATTAAATCCATTTAAAAGCTTATATCTTGTTAATATATCAGTTGCAGTGTACCCTTCGAGATGTCCGACGTGAAGTCCGTTAGCTGAAGGATAAGGAAACATGTCGAGAATATAAATTCTTTTCTCTTTAGGGATATCCAGATCTTCATCAGCTTTGTATGTTTTATACTTATACCAGTAATCTTGCCATTTTTTTTCTATTTTTTTGAAATTGTATTCAGACATTTAGCCTCTCAGTGAATGAAATTGTTATTTTGATTTTAAAATTTTATACCATCCTTACATTCTATAGCTATTTTATTGAAAAGTAAATTGATACTTTAGTTCTTTTCTAGCTTGAATTTATGAGTATAAATTCTTTCGAATAATGCTGTGGACTGGACTTGAACCAGCATAAGTTTTCACTTACTAGCCCCTCAAGCTAGCGTGTCTACCACTTCCACCACCACAGCATCTTATGAATAATTATATTTTTTATTTAAAATATTTGTCAATTTTTTGTTTTTTTTTATTTTTTATAAATAGTATAATTAGAATTATTGTGGATAATGAGATAAATGATAGTAAAATTGTTATTTTTACTTTAGGAACTATCATTTTAAATGATTCTCCTATTTTAAAACTTAAAGTAAAGTAAATTGTAATTGATATAATAGCTGCAAAGAAATCAGCTAACAGGAAATGACAAGGTCTCATGTTTCCCATTCCGGCAGATATAAATATTGCATTTCTGACACCAAATGGAATAAATCTGCCAAAAAAGAGAGTTAAACTTCCATATTCTCCATAATAGTAATTCATTATATCTATTAGTTTGTTAACTTTTGTCTTTTTCCTAAATAGTTTATATGCTAAAAATCTTCCTATATAAAATGAAATTATATCGCCAATATATGCTCCCCAGAAAATCCCTAAAAATATTAAAACTGTGTACTCACTTTTTCGACTAGAAAGTATACCGCCCATTAATACTATTGCATCTTCGGAAATTGGGATATTAAAGCCTGCAAGGATAAGTAGTGTAAAAAATACCACTGGAGCATAACCTATATTGAGATCTATAAATTCTAGTATCATATTCATAAATTTCTCATTATTTTTTTCTTGTCTTATATGTTAGGTACATACTAATTAAAGTGATATATGAAAGGTAAAAAATTAATATCATTTTTGATATTTTTAAATAAGTTTCTGGTAATTTTATAAATATTGCCAATATTAAACTTAAAGAAGTTAATATTGTGAGGGAAATTGTTAAAGATTTAAATTCTTTAGTTTTTGATGGATAAATAAATTTAATTGGTACAAAGCTTAATATAATGCATATTAATATTATAATCAGATTTGTAGTTTGTCCTATATTAAATATGAAATTAAAAATTATTAAGAGGTTCCATAAAGAGGGAAAACCTCTAAAAAAATGATCGCTTGTTTTTGCATCTATTCTTGAAAATTGGTATGCTGATGCAAATAAAATGCCAATGCAGATTATTATTTTATATTCATCTTTTATAAAGTATCCATAATAAAAAAATATTGCAGGAATAAATGTATAGTTTATATAATCTACAATATTGTCAAGAAGAGCTCCATCAACTGTTGAGATTAATTCTTTTATATTAAATTTTCTTGCCAATGTCCCATCAATCCCATCAATTATAAGCCCAATAATTGTAAGTTTTAATAAAAGAGGGTAATCGTCATTTACTATTGCGATTATTGAATAAAATCCAACTATTAAACCAGAAGCTGTTAAAATATGTACTGACCAAGCTATAATAAGATTTAAGTTCTTCAAAATCCTACCCCTTTTATTAGAATAATTTTTTTACGTCTTCAAGACGTTCTTTGAAAATATTAATTGTATTTTTTATTGTTGATTTTAATGTTAAGTCAACTCCGGTAACTTTTAAAGAATCTAATGGATATTTTGAACCTCCTGTCTTTAAAAATTCTATATAATTTTTAATCGCATCTTTTTTATTTTCTTTTATATTTTTATATATTAAAAGAGCAGCAGTAATACCTGTTGCATATTGATACACATAGAAAGGTGAATAGAAGTGAGGGATTCTAAAACATTCAAGAGAGCTATTTTTATCAATATTAAGTGTAGGTCCAAAATATTTTTTTAGTAATTTTGTATAGGTTGTCTTTAGTGTGTCTTTTACAACAGGTTTATCTTTATTAATCATATCATGAATAATATATTCAAATTCAGCAAACATTGTTTGTCTGAAAAATGTTGCAAGTAGATCATCTATTTGGGCTAATTTTATGTATTTTATTTTTTCAACATTTTTTTCATTTTTTAGTAAATAATCTGCAAGTATTTGTTCGTTTACTGTAGATGCTATTTCTGCCTCAAAAATAGAATATTGATACTGGGGAAATGGATTATTTTTAATACTGAAATAAGAATGCATAGAATGACCCGCTTCATGAGCTAGAGTAAACATGTCTCTTATTGATTCGTCTTTATAATTAATGAGTATATAGGGTTTACCGTTATAAGATCCTGCACTAAAAGCCCCTGATCTTTTTCCTTTGTTTTCGTATATATCAACCCAACGTTCCTTAAAAAATCCTTTTCTTAGTACTTCGACATATTCACTTCCTAGTATTTCTAGAGATTGTAAGATTTTTTCACAAGCTTCATTAAAAGAATTTTTAAATTTTATATCTTTTGTTAGAGGAACGTAAATATCATAGTGATTAAGATATTCTTGATTAAGTATGTTTTTTCTAAATTCATAATATTTATGAAGTGTAGATAAATTTTCATTAACTGTCTCAATTAAATTTGTATAAACTTTTTTATCAATATTATTTTTAAAAAGCTTCATTGAGATAGTGTCTTCAAATTTTTTTGTTTTGGCTAGAAATTTATTTTTATTTATATCAGCAATTAAGAGATTGGCCAATGTATTTTCATGTTTTTTATATTCTTTGTAAAATTTTAAGAAAGCTTTTCGTCTTATCTCTTGATCTTCATTATAAAGAAATAAGCTGTAGTTAGAATTGGTTAAAGGGTTCCCATCAATCTTTCCAAATTCCATATCTGCATTTGTTAATGAAGAGAATATGTCATTATAAGATGAATAAATGGGAGTATAATTAGCTAATATTTTCTCTTCTTCCTCGCTTAAAATATGTTCTTTTTCTCTTAAAATGTTTTCGACAGCTATTTTTTTATCTTGAAGATCGCTATTCTCAAGCCATTTCTTTACTTGTTTTATATCTGTTTTTAGTATTTTTGGAATAAAAAATGAAGTAGTATTTGATACTTCTGTTTCTAAGTTAATATTTATTGTTCTAAGTTTATTTGAATCTTTATTACTTACGTCTGTTTCTAGTTGAAGATAAGTGTAATAAGATGTTCTTTCTAATTTTTCTGCAATTTCGTAATAATCGTTTAAGGATTGTTTGAATGTGTTTAAATCAAAATCTAAGTTTTCATATTTCTTAAACTCTTCAAGTTTTAATTTAATTTCTTTTACCTCTTGTTTATATTCTTCATTATTTTTAAATAAAGAGGATAAATCCCATTTGTTGCTTTCTTTAACTTTGTTTCTATCTATCATTAAATTTCTCCTTTATTTTAATAGGGCATTGATTATAAACATGAATAGTAATTATTCTAAATCTTTGCTTATTATTTTACAATAAATCAAGTATTTATATATACGATATGTTTTTGAATTTTGGTTTTAAACTAAATGGTTTATTAAAAAATTTTTAAATTTAGTAAATGCAATTCCTCTATGTGATATTTTATTTTTTTCTGCAATATTTAATTCACTAAGTCTTCTATTGTTATTAGTTAGGAAAATTGGGTCATATCCAAATCTATTTTTTTTACAATAATCAATATTAGAAGCAATTTTACCTTTAAAGATACCTTTGAAATTACTTATTTGTCCATCTGTTGAAATATGACTAATTATACATACAAAATATGCTTCTCTGTTTTCCTTATGTTTCATTAAATCGATAATGAGCTGGTTTTTTTCGTGACTACTAAGCTTTTTTCCAATTTTATATTTATCATACCTTTTAGAATAAATGCCGGGTTCTAGATTTAAAGCCTTAATACATAGCCCAGAATCTTCACTAAAAACATTCTTCTTTCTATTTAAAAGTTCAAATAAAGCTTTTGCTTTGATTAAGGAATTTTCTCTAAAAGTTTTGCCTGTTTCTTTTACATCAAAATTTTTAGGAATTTCAAGTTTTATATTAGGGATATTTAAAATTTGCTTTACTTCGTTTATTTTGTTCATATTAGTAGTTGCAAAAAATAGTGTTTTCATTGTATAAATAATAAATCATTTATTTTAGTTTGTATATTTTTAAATTACTTATAGCGTTGTTACTGAAAGTATTTGTGATAATTAATTTATGATCTACTAGAGATAATGAGTATGAGCGCATGGTAAGCAAATTTTAGAAATGAAATAGAATTTTTAATGTTTATAGTTTAATTAACATTTAAAATGGAGTTAAGTGTTCTAAAGCTTTATAAATTAGTGAATGAGGTAAGGCCTGTGATTAAAAAGGAAATGAGGTATAAAATTATCTTATTTTTAAAAGGACTGGGTAAGCTTTGTTTTATAATCCTTAATTCTTTTGTTAAAGTTTTAAAAAGTATTTACTCTTTTTTTAGTCAAAATGTTAGTTTCATGATTGTTCCTCATGTTAAAGGTAATGTTAAGAACATAAAGATTTCTTTCTTAACTCTTTTTTTATTTTTTTTATTTTTTCTTGTTATTTTTATAGGGTTTGTTTTACTAACAGTTAATTATGTTACTCTTACATCTATTGTTAAGTCTACTGAAAAGAATTATGAACTTGCGGAATCTGAAATTGAAGATTTTAGGAACATAGTTGTTGAAATTAATTCTGTTGCTAATAATTTTTCTAGAGTGTTAGATGAACTTAGAACTTCTTTAAAAATAAAGGAAAGTAGTATTGATTTGAACCGTAATAAATTAGATGGTGACTTTGTAGATTTTCTTGATTTGCAAGTGTTGGATGCTAATGTAATAAAAGAATTGAGTGATCTTAAAAATGTTAAAAGCACGATAGAAGGATCTATTGCTCCTCTTAAGAGTATAGTTAAGTTACTTCATTCTCAAAATAAATTGTTAAATGATATCCCTTCTCTTTGGCCAATTATTAAAGGAGATGGCATTATTTCTTTGCATTTTGGACCTGCTATTGAGCCTTTTACTAGGCAATGGTATATTCATAAAGGAATAGATCTTGCGGGAGTAAGAATTGGAACAGCTATTGTTGCAGCTGCTGATGGAGAGGTTATTAGGGCTAGTCATCAATCAACAGGATATGGTAATTTTGTTCAAATTAAGCATAAGTATGGATTATCAACTCTTTATGCTCATCTTTCTCGCTTAAACACTTCAAAGGGTTCTTATGTTAAAAAAGGGCAGGTCATTGGATTTCTTGGACAAACAGGGTATTCTACAGGTCCTCATCTTCACTATGAAGTTCGAATAGGGTCTCAAGTTATAAATCCGGATATGTATTTAAATTTATCAACGGGAGCTTCAAAATAGATGTTAAATTTTTTGATTGTAAAGAAGAATAAGAAAGTTGTTTCAAATTTTATTTTTGATGAAATCAAAACTATAGTTGGTAAGAATGATTTTTTTAAAGGGGAATTAATTTCAAATAATTTTATACGCATTGATGGTGATTTTCTTGGGTCTATTAGTTCTACTAGAAGAGTTATAATTGGGGAAACAGGTAGAATTAAGTCAAATATTAATGCGAATGAGATTGTTATTTCTGGAATAGTTCTTGGAAATATTTATGCTGAAAATAAAATTAAAGTTTTTCAATCAGGGTGTGTGATTGGTAATATTTCATGCAGGTCAATCGAAGTTGAAGAGGGTGCAATTGTTGATGGATATATGAATATTGGCACTGGAAATCTTGGGCTTTCTGAAAAAGATATATTTGTTTATACAGGCTCTTATAAGGTAAATGAAGATATTTTAATTGAAGTGAATAAAGAAATGAAAGGAGAAAGAATTGTTAGAGATTTTCAAATAGGGGAAGGGGAGAGTAATAAATATTTATTAAATGATATAAGTAAAGCAGATGAAGATTAATAATTTAGTATCGGGTGCTTTAAATCTTGAGTCGAAAGATTATAGAAAAAATAAGAGAAAAGTTGATATAGGTAAGTCAAGTTTTTTTTCTTCTGTGTTTAAGTCAGAATTTATAAAAAAGGATAAACATTTTATTTTGCTTGAGAATGGAGAATTTAATCTTGATTTTATTAAAAATATTTTAGATGAAATTAATGATATTGGAGAAAAACTTTTAAGTGAACCTTCTCGTCAAAATGTAATTTTTTACAAGAAAACTATAGCAGAATTTTTCTCAATTATCTTATCATCTTCTATTTCTATTAAGGAACAAAAAGGGGGAAGCTGTGAAGAGATAAAGAGGCCTAAATATCGAATTATTAGAGTTATTAATGAAAAGCTTGATAAACTTGCTTATTCAGTTTTGCAAAGTCAAGTTTCTCAAGTTGAGCTTTTAAGTAGTCTTGAAGAAATTCAAGGGTTGCTTGTAAATTTGCTTATATGAAGCTTTTATTTTAAATTAATATAGATAGTTGAGATAGGAATAAATTATGCAGTGGTTATTTTTTCTATATTCTTTAATGATTATTTTACTATTTCAAAGCTGTTATTTTGCTTTTATTTAGGTTTATTATGATAAAAACGATGTTTAGGGTAGTAGATTGTATGTCATTTTATGAGAGTATTAATTATAAGTTTTTTTGATTTAAAAAAAGAGAGGATACTAAATACTATTTTTAAATCAAATATTTTTGGGCTGTCTCTATAAAGGTTTGTATTTGATTACTTTTCCATTCTTCATTTTTGCCAAGTTTATGCATCATAATTTCAGCTACCTTTGGTGTAGCTTCAATTGTAGCTTTTGCATTCAATAGCAGTGACCTTGTTCTTCTTGATAAAATGTCTTCTACGGTTTTTGCTTGTTCAAATTCAATAGCAAAGTTGATTTGAGCTTCATTTAATGATAAATCAGCATGAATCTTATTGTTAAATCCTTTCATTTCAGTTAAGCTTTTAAAATCACTTCCATAAACCCTAAAGGGTTCAGGGATATTGAGTACCTTTTCCTTTTCTAGATAACCGTGTAACTTTAAGTTTTCTGTAGTAGAGATTGAATTAGGTATTAAATTTTTTTCTATTGCTATTTTTAACGTCTTTTCTGCCATTTTTCTGAAAATAGTATATTTACCTCCAGCAATTGTAATAAGATTAGATTCGGATATAAAGATTTTTTCATCTCTTGATATTTTTGAAGTGTTTTGCTCTCCTTTAGGGTCTATTATAAGTGGCCTAATCCCCGCATAAGCGCTTTTGATGTCACTCTTACTTATTTTAGTGTTTAAATAATCGTTCATATTATTTATTATAAATTCAATTTCACTTTCTAAACTCTTAGGCTCTTCTTCAATTTTGTCTATTGAAACATCTGTGCTTCCACAAACAACTCCGTTATGCCAAGGTAACGCAAATAAAATTCTATTATCACTTGTCTTAGGTATAAGCATTGCATAATTTGTGTGGAATTTTTCTTTTTTAAGTATTATATGTGTTCCTTGAGAAGGTTTAATAATGTTAAGAGCACTAGGGTCGTCTATTTTTCTAATCTCATCTGCAAAAATGCCTGTTGCATTGACTATGCATTTACTTTTTATTGCAACTTTTATGTCATTTATTCTATCTTTAATAACAGCTCCTGATATTTTGCCTTTCTCTTTATTAAACTTTATAAGTTCTGTATAATTGAATGCTATTCCACCTTTTTCAGTAAAGGTTCTAAGCATGCTTATTACCATTCTAGCATCGTCAAAGGAATCATCATAATATAGCACAGAGCATTTAAGGCCTTCTGTTTTAATATTTGGAATTTTTTCTATTGTTTTAGGTTTTGACAGTAGTTTTGTTTTATATTTAGTTTTTTTATGTTTTCCAAGAAGGTTATGGTACCATCTTAATCCAAAATAGTAGTAAGGTAGGCTAAAAATATTATATATGGGTAAAACAAAAGCACATTCATTAACTAAATGAGGTGCATTTTGTTCAAGTAATGCTTTTTCATGTAGTGCTTCTTTTACTAAGGATATATTTAATTGAGCTAAATACCTCACGCCGCCATGTATTAGTTTAGTTGATCTAGAAGATGTACCTTTTGCATAATCAAATTTTTCAATAAGCAAAGTCTTATTGCCTCTTGTAATTGAATCTATTGCAATTCCCAGGCCCGTAGCTCCCCCACCAATTATTATTATGTCAAAATCTTTGTTATTAAAATCCTTTAATTGTTTTTTTTCGGTTTTGTTCATAAAAATTAAATATTCTCCTTATTCTTAATAAATTTATTTTTTTATAAAGCTTATTGCTATGTCAGGAAAATCTGTAAATATTCCATCTACTTTTGCCTCATTAAATAGTAAATTTAATAATTCATTTGCGTTTTTTACATATGAAGGCAATGCATCAATTCTCATAGTGTAAGGATGAATCTCCATTTTGTGTTTATGAGCTAAGGAAATAAGTCCCGATACTTTTCCATCAATTATGATTTGAGGTATCCAAGGTCCTATACCATCAGAGTATTTTGCAACTTCTGCCATACCTTCTTCTGATTTGATATATTCATAGTCTGTAGGCGCTTCGTCCCAATCATTTTCACCGATGAGCATAACAAGCTTTCCTTTATAACCAATTTCTTCTCTTATTCTCTTAAGTTCATCAAAGTCGAATATTTGAAGATAAATGTTATCTTCTTTTGATTTATAGCCATATTTATTTAGGATTTCTATTACAATCTTGGATATATCTTTACCTTGTTGTTTATGCCAAAAGGGTTTTTTAATTTCAGGATAAATTCCAACATTTTTCCCTGTACTTTTGTTTAATCCTTGTATGAATTTTATTTCTTCTTCTAGAGTTGGAATTTTGAAATGGTAATCACTTAAGGGGAAACGGTTGGGATATATTGCTTTTCTAGTTTTAGGATCAAATCTTTCGCTAATCTTTAGCGATTTTAGCTCTCTTAATGTGAAATCAACAGAATAGTATCTTCCATCTTCTCTAGCTCTTTCAGGAAATATTTCTGCAACATTTGTTGTTGTGTCAATTTCTGGGTCATGCATTATAATAGGGATATTATCTTTTGTCAGAACAATATCTTGTTCTAGATAATTAGCTCCTAAAGCGTAAGCGTATGCTTTAGCCTCTAACGTATGTTCTGGTAAATAACCACTAGCGCCTCTATGAGCTATAACTATAGGTGATACCTTACTAGTACCTATTTTTTCCTTCTCGCAAGAGTTGATGAGAAAAGAACTTGTTAATAACAGCAACAATTTAAGTTTTATTTTTTTCATTTTACAACCTCTTATATTAGTATCATTACATTATATAGTTGTTAATCTTCTATTTCCATATAATTATTAAGTTCTTTTATTATTCCTATTTGTTTTGTTTTCTTGCCTAAATGCTAGACTTATAAATGTTATTGCAAGTAAGCAAGAAGCTATTAATAGATAAAAATAGGTGTTCCAATTAAAGTATTGCAATACAAATCCTGTAATAGCACTCGCAGCTACAGAACCTCCTATATAACCAAATAATCCTGTAAATCCTGCGGCAGTACCTGCTGCCTTTTTAGGGACAAGGTCAAGAGCATGAAGTCCAATAAGCATAACAGGTCCGTAAATTAAGAATCCTATTATTGCCAAAAGAGTAGTTGTAATAATAGATGTATTTTCTGGTAATTTCCAATATATAACTATTGTAACAAGAGCAGCGGACATAAAAATTATTCCGGTTTCAGTTCTTCTTCCCTTAAAAATCTTGTCAGATATCCATCCACAAATTATTGTTCCAGGAATGGCTGAAAATTCATAAATGGAATATGCCCATCCTGAATCTTTTATAGAAAAGTGTTTTACTTGTGATAGATATGTAGGAGACCAATCTAAAATGCCATATCTGACAAAATATATGAATGCATTAGCAATAGCTATGTACCAAAGTAACTTATTATTAAAAACATATTTTATAAAAATGTCTTTTGCTTTGAGTTCTTCTTCTAGTTTTTTTGTATAATTTTCAGGATAATCATTTTTGTACTCTTCAACTGGCGGTAGTCCTACAGATTGAGGAGTATCTTTTAATGTAAAAAGAACAAAAATGGCAATTCCTATCACCAACATTGCTGGTACATAAAGTACAGCTTGCCATTTGTTGAAGTGAAGAAGAGCCCAAGATGATATGATTCCCGAGAACGCTGCTCCTGTATTATGAGCTACATTCCAAGTAGCAACGGTTATCCCTCTTTCTTTTGTTGACCACCAATGTACCATAGTTCTTCCACAAGCAGGCCATCCCATTCCCTGAACCCATCCGTTTGAGAACATTAAAACGAACATGAGTATTACGGCTGTAGTAGTTTCAATTGAATTCCATGGAAATAAACCAAAAATAACAGTAATTATGGCAGACAAGAATAATCCTAGAGATAGAAAATATCTAGGATTGCTTCGATCTGAGACATTACCCATTATAAATTTAGAGAATCCATATGCAATTGAAACGCCGGATAAAATTATTCCTAGTTGTCCTTTTCCAAAGCCTTCTTTTTCAAGTTCAGGCATAGCAAACGAAAAAATTTTTCTTGTTAAATAAAAACCAGCATATCCAATGAATATTGAAACAAATATTTGAAACCTTAATCTTTTGTATAGTGAATCTTCTATATCTTTTTTTACTCTTTTTATGTGTTGTGCTGGGCTGAGAAAATTAAATAACTTTTTCATCTTTATCTCCACTTATTATCATATATTCATTAAAATATTAGACACAGAATTTAAATTCTACTAACCTACATAAAATTTTCATCTGACTATTTGTTTAGTTGTTATTTAATCCAAGATTCTTCTATATCAGTAGCTTTGTTCCAATTATAAATCAAATTTTTCTTTTATTTTTAATTGAAAGTTTAAATTTTTTATCTGGTTGGTTGCCAGAGATTTATTATCTCTTCAAGACTTTTTTAAGACTTTTTTAGCAAGATAAAGTAGTAAAATCCCACCCCCACACAGTATTGTCTATAGGATCAACAGCTCCATTTGACTAACTTCTAATTTAATTCTTAATTTATGTATTTAAAAGTTTTGAATATAATTTTTCGTTACTATTAATATATTAAAGTTTTGCGGTGCATGCTTTCAAGTACAACATTTTGTAACATATACTTTAGCTCTTTCTCTTTTGTGTTCAATAATATCGATTTTGTCATAAAGGACCTCAATGAAAGTTTATTCCAAATACTTATGAATGTCTGCAAAAAATAAATTTCTCTAATGTCATTTTTGGAAGTTTTTAGCTTGTCTTCTTTAGAACTTTTTCTGAATAGTTTTATCTTATTTCTTAATCATTGAACTATGGTTTCTCTAATAAAGATACTTTCTTTAGAGTATTAGGAAGTTGAATTATTTAGCTTCTATTCAATTTATATTAAATTGATTTGTAATTAATTGTGGGATCATTATTTATGTTAACAGTATTAAAATTCCATTTTCATAGATATTTTAGTCATTCCTTTTTTAGACATGATTATCCACATGTTGTTGTGTTTTGTTCACCAGTCTCCTTGCATAGGGATTTATGATTCAAATGTATAAGAATCTGCTTTTTCATATGTATATAATATAACTTCGTTTAATTTTAGTAAAATTACTTTTGGTATGACTAATTTTTATAAAAGTTAGTCATAATATTTATTAATATTATCTAATATGCATTTTATTTTTATATCACTAAAGTAATCATCTAATAGAATACCTGTTTTTGTAAAATGATTTTATCTTTTTCTTATTGAAATAATATTATATTGTAAGTTGGATATTTTATATTTTTGTCTCAAACGATTGTGATCTTTTATTGATTTATAATACCAGTTTATGTAATTTCAATAGAAAAAAATTTTGAATTGATTAATGCTTCTGCTACAAATTCTAATTGGTATTTCTATATTTAATTAGAGTCGTGCTAACCTACAACTGTAGTGGATAAATTTGCGTAAATTATTTTTGTTTGATTTCTTTCATATTTGAATTTTTGTCAAATACTATTTATCTTTAACTAGTTTCACTTTGATAAATATATAGGTATACTTTAAGGTAATTCATCCTTATTTTAAATTATTTAAATACTAATTAGTAATTAGTTTTTGGATCATACTTAGGATTTTTTTTCTAAAATAGATCTAATCTATAGAGTCTAATACATAAGTATGATATGAATGTAGCCCAGGTCGTCATTTTAAACCCCTCCTCAGCCACTAATAATAGTAAACTTGATCTAAGTATTACTGGGTTAATAGCGTAACCGTTCATTTCTCCAAAGATTATTCAAATAGAAATCAATATTGCTCTAATAATAAACGGAAAGAATGGATTTTTATCTACTTCTTTTACAAATTGCTGTACTAATAGACCTAGAGACATCAATAAAATATTATATAATGTTTGGTCAATAAATCCGGGTAAAAACCAGGAATTGCAATAAAGGTAGACTAATGCCTTGAGTGGTTTAAAAGTAGGGTCTACTTTTCTACCATTTAGAAAAATACTATGTGTCATTAGGGTTCTAAAAAAGCTTCAAGCATTTGAGATTTGATGTAATGAAAGAGTATTAAAACTAGAAATCTTCCAGTGACAACTAGTCTAATACTAACTACAGGATTTAAATGGACTTTGTTGATTTTTGAAGCTGTATAAACAACCGAATAATATTGTTCCAATCCCCATCTAAATACTATATCTATATAGCCACTCTTTATTATTTCTCCTACTACAGTAGGACGTTATGGAAATAATACTTGCATAGCTATGGGCCTGTGCAAAGTGTTAGTAGAATAAACATTTCTAAAAATTCTGAAGCAAATTATTTGAAATTTGTATAAATAATGTTTAGCTTCATTATATTTAATGTAAATTTATTTTAAAATTAATTTTCTATAATACATTAATTATTTTTTTTATAATTTATATATCTATTTATTTTGATTTTTATTACTTTCCTCTTTGATTTTATAATATCCATTCTTTCAAGGTTTATTAGATTTGGTACAAAGATATTAATTATTATCTTTATATCTTTGTAATAAGATATTTTGTATTCTGATAATTTTTCTTATTGATATCTTGTTATCCTTATTATTAATAATTGAAGTTTTTTAAAATTTTTAAATTTTTATATTTTTGAATTTCCTATTTGATTTGTTAATTATAATATCTTCTGTATTTGTTTTTTGTAAGTCTTTTGTATTTATATAGAGTTTATCTTCTTGGCCTTTTATTTTGTAAATATATTTAACAGTATCTTATATTTAAAATATTTATCTCTTATTATTTCCTTTTTACTTAGTAGTGTTATGATAAAAATTTCATTATTTTTAATTATTTGATTAATTACATTTTTATAGAATTTCTAATTATCACGCTAGTAAATAGTCTAGTAAATAGTAAGGAAAAAAGGGCCCATTTAAATCGGTTACTACGGTATTGGTATCCATCTAAATATTCTTCTAAATTATAAAAATATTACTTAAGTAATTCTTATGCTGCTAAAATGCTATTTTTATCATTATTAATGTCAATGCCTTTAAACATTAAAGTTTACTGAATTAGTTCTCTTGAAAAATTTAATTATTTTTTAAATTTTATTACTAGTTCTATTAATATAAGTTCTCATGTTTTTGATGGTTTAAATAATTTTGGTTTTTAACTATCATGGATATTGATTTAAATGCGGAGGCAAATTTGGTGATTGTAATTGAGGGTTTAATTGGAGCAGGAAAGACTACGCTTGGAAATGTCTTGTCTTGGGAGCTTAATATTCCTTTTTATAGTGAGTTAAATAATGAATTTACACTATCTATTTTAGATAAATTTTATAATGATAAGTCTAGATGGGCGTTTCCAGTTCAGATTAATTTTTTGAATGAGAGATTTAAACTCATAAAGTCTATTTTTAGAACTAAGAGAGGCATACTTGATAGATCTATTTATGGTGATCGTGTATTTGCTACTCTTTTAAATGAAAGTGGGTATATGTCTGATTACGAATATAGAATATATCTTGATTTACTTGATAATATGCTGGAACATTCTCAGATACCTGAATTGATGATTTATCTTAATTGTAGTGTTGATGAAGCTGAACGACGAATCAAAAATAGAAATAGAAGTTTTGAGACAGGAATTTCTAGAGAATACCTTTATAATCTTAACATTAAGTATTTGAGTTGGTATGATAATTATAGTTTGTCACCTAAATTAATGCTTGATTATGACAATATAAATATTTTTGATGATGATCACAAAAATAAGCTTATTTATTTAATTAAAGATAAACTTGTAATATAATTATTTATACTTATTGTTTTGGTGAGGGGGGAAAGTCTACATTTTGCTGGAGGTTGGCATGAGAAAGTTTATATTATTTTTATTTTTTTCTTTGATTTTTTCGAGTTTGTTTGCAGAGAATAATTCTGTAATTAACGATAAAAAAAAAGAACTTGCTATTTTTTATTATGAAGTAGGTCAGAGATATATTGATGTTGGTAAAGTTAAGAAAGGCGAAAAATTTCAGAAGAAGGCTTTAGAGATTTATCCTAGACTTAAAGAAGAGGTTGACTTTAAAATTGCTATCGAAGAAATTGACTCTAAAATAGATATTGAAGGTATGGGGACTAAATCCATCGCGTTTGAAGATGTTAAGCTTGAAGATATTCCAGGGATAAATCATGATAAAATTGAGATTAATGAACTCACAAATGCTCCTAAGATAGAATACATTGCTGAGAAAGCAAGGGAGAATAATAAGGAACAGGCGGTTAAATTTCAGTTTAACAAATTTGTAAGAGCTCTGTTTTTGCAAAATATTGCCTTAATAAGTTCTTTTATTGCAGATGAAGTTAGAGTTTTTGATAGGTTTGAAGCCAAGGATGTTTTTATTTCAAAATTACAAGGGGCATCAATTAATCTTGATAAAGATGAACTAGATGAATTAAGTTATCTTTCAGTTGATGATTTTTATGACTTAAAATCTTTAAAGATTGTTAGAGATACCGATGTTGCTTACAATGTTCAAGTTAAGGCCAAGAAGAATAATATTACTAAAAACATTCCATTTTGGAGTGGAAATCAGACTTTAAGCTTTCAGAGAAAGGGGGCTAAGTGGGTTCTTGCTTCAATAAAATAAAATCTTAATGTCATTATTACAATCATTATTGTTATCATGTATATAAATAAGTCTCCAATGTGCTCGTAAATTGTTGTAATCTTTGGAGACAATTTGACTTTGAAAGTTAAGTATCCTTCTTTAAATGTTTCTAAACTTTTAATGTTTTTTCCATATTCATTTATTATTGTAGTTATTCCAGAATTTGTTGCTCTAATTGTTTTAATTCCATTTTCTATGCTTCTAAATTTGGCTACTACGAAATGTTGCCATTCTGATGAATTTGTATTTGACCAGGAATCGTTTGAGAAGTTTAACAATAAATTTGCATCTTGTTTTTTATATGCCCTTGCAAGGTCAGTAAATGCATCATCATAACATATTAAAAGAGCTAAGCGGAATTTCTTTAATTTAAATATTTCAAGTTTATTTCCACTAATTTGTCCTGAAATACCAAAATTGTTAATAAAAAATTCTCTTACAAGCTTATAATTGTAAAATGGTATTTTTTCTGCAAATGGAACTAAAAATATTTTAGAGTATATATTTTCTATATTAAGGTTGGGTTTTATTGCATAGACAGAATTTTGATGCGTTCTTAATCTTTGATCTATATTAGAAGGTGAACCAATAATAAAGTGAGATTTGCTTTCTATTATTAATTCATTTATTGAATTATATAATTCAAGTAAATCTAAATTATCATAGATATATTCTTTATAAGAATTAAACGGAAGAGTTAGTACTCCTTCACTCCAGAGTATGAGTTCCGTGTCTGGATTCTCTTTTAAAGCTTCTTTTGTAAGCTTAATGGATCTTTTAATACTTTCTTTATAATTTCCAGGTAGCCAGGGATCAATGTTAATTTGAATTGCTGCAATGCTCAAAGTATCTATTTCTTTGTTTAATATTGGATTTATTTCTATTTTTTTAATTATTCCATAAGTAGAAGATGCAATTATTAGTATTATAGAAAAAAATGTGCTTAATATGTTTACTTTACTTTGTTTTATTAAAATACTTGCAATTCCTGCGTTAAAAAAATAGACAATAAATGATACAAAAAAGACTCCAAAAATGTCAGCTACTTGTATTAAATCATTGAAGTTGCTAATCATAAAAGCTGAAAACCCCCAGGGATATGCTGAGAATCCAATGGATTTAGAGTAATCGTAAATAGTAAAAAGTATAGCTAAAATTAATGCTTTGTTCTTGAAAGTTTTGATGGAATAATATAGTAAATATCCTAACGCAAAAGAGTAAGGTATATACCCTATTATTGCTCCCAGGAATGTTAATATCCCAAAGTATTGAAAAAACGCAAGCCAAAAATTTTGTAGGCTATTGGCTATTAGGAAATAAAAGACTGTAAGGCTAATCAGAGTTTTTTTGTTTTTTGTTTTAATTAATGCAATGAAAAGTGGTATATATGCGAAAAATCCAATAGCTGAATATCCTGTTTCTTTTATTTCGTTTGGAGTTGCTAAAGTTGTAAGAATACTGGAGAATAAGACTAAGTAAATATATTTCTTTTTCATTTTTCCTCTTTTTATTATTTGTAATAAGTATATTACATAGTAAGTCTAGGTGTTAATATGCAGTATTGCATAGTATAATATATAGTATAGTATGCAATACTGCATACTAATGCTAACTGTAAGTAATATTGCTTTTGGGTTAAGAAAAATGGTGTTGTTTTTTAATATAATTATTTTGCTTTTTGGAAATATATTTGTTTTAAATTCTCAGGGTATAGTTACAAATAAAGATGCTCAGGAAGAATTTAGATGGGCTCTTAATTCTTATAATAATGGCCTTTATGATGATGCTTTATTGTCTCTTAAAAAGGTTTTAAGTTTTGATCCAAACAACCTTGATTATCATTTTTGGACGGGTAATGTTTACTATAGACTGGGATATATTGAAGAAGCTTTGATGGAATGGAGAAATTTACAATCTCAGGGATATAAGGTTGCATATCTTAGGCAATTAATATCTATTGTTGAACAAAGAAGGGGTCTATTTTTAGACCACGAACTTGGTGTTGAAAGGCTTATTAGAGTAGCATCCCTTGATAATTCTATATACAAGCGACCGCATGGATATCAGGTTACGTCTTTGAAAGCGGATCAATATGGTGGATATTATGCTGTTAATTTTGTAGGAAATGAGATATTACATTTTGATGTTAATAATAATGTTGATATTTTGATTAAGGATGGTATTAGTTACTTAAAATCACCTTATGATGTAGTTGAACTTGATGGATTACTTTATGTTACTCTTTACTCAAGAGATGAGATTGGCATTTATGATAAAACGATTGGAGTTAAAAAAGGTTCTATTGGAAAGAAAGGGACAGGAATTGGTGAGTTGCTTGCTCCTCAATACATGACTATTGATAATAGAAATTATATTTATGTAAGTGAATGGGGAAATAAACGAATAAGCAAGTTTGATGCTGAAGGTAATTTTATTTTGCATTTTGGTGTTAAAACAGTGGGTTTTATGGGACTTTTGGGTCCTACAGGAGTTACATATTTAAATGGAAATATTTATGTTGCTGATGCACTTAGGGGTTCTATTGAGATTTTTGATACTAGTGGCAATCATTTGTATACTGTTCAGACTTCTATTGAGGGAATAGAAGGGCTTAGTAGTGATTTCAGTGGAAATAATATTATTATATCTTCAAGATATGGTGTTTATAAATATAATGTTTTAGGAAAAACATTTATTAAGCTTTTAAAAGCAGATGATATTGATTCAAAAATTTCGTATTCAGTTATTGATGTCAATAATCAAATTATTGTTTCAGATTTTAATAAGGCAAAAATTTCAATCTATAAAAGTGATGTTAGTATTTATGATAGTTTAAATGTTGATATTAGGCGAGTAATTAGAGATGGCGATTCTAAAATTTATGTTGAACTTAATGTTAGTAGTAGAAATGGATTGCCAGTTGTAGGACTTAAAAGTGAAAATTTTGCAATAGCTAATGAAGCATACTATATTATTAAACCCAAAGTTGCTTATGATGTTAATCTATCTAATGAGATGAATATTTCAATTATATTTGATAAATCTTTGGGTATGAAAAAATATGAAAAAGAACAGATTATGGGTATAAATACCCTCATAAAGAATAAAAAGAATAAGAAATTTAGCTTTGTAAATGCAACAAGTGTACCTTTAATAGACAATATTGAGAGTTTATTAAGTACTATTAACAAGACAAATTCTCTTGGATCTTATGATTCAACTTATGTGAAGACAGACGTTAGCTTGAAGCTTGCAGGCTCTGAGCTTATGTCAAGAAGTTCAAAGAGAGCTGTTCTTTATTTTAATAATGGAACTTTAAGTCGTTCTGCTTTTGATACCTATTCTATAGACACTATTTTAAATTATTATAAAAATAATGATATTAGATTTTATTTAGTATTGTTTGGAAATAGCCCTGTTGATCCTAAGTTGCAATATTTGGTAGATGAAACTGGAGGGGCTGTGATTCCTTTTTCATCTTATGAAGGAGTATCTAAGGTTTATGATTTGATTTTAGGACAGAAGACAGGCACTTATTTACTTGAGCACAACTATCCTGATACACAGGAGCCTAATGGATATTTTAATCTATCGGTTGAAATCAATTTTAATCAGCAGACGGGCAGAGGAGAATTTGCATATTTTGTTAATTAGTTGGGGGTAGGAGGAGTATTTATGTCGCTTAATGCAGGGATAGTGGGAATGCCTAATGTAGGTAAATCTACTTTATTTTCATCTTTAACATCAATGAAGACGGAAATTGCCAGCTATCCTTTTTGTACTATTGAGCCAAACGTGGGCATTGTAGCAATACCTGATGAGAGACTTGAAAAAATTGTAAGTTTGATTTTATCTAAAAAAGCTACATCAGCTGTTATGGAGTTTGTCGATATAGCAGGTCTTGTTAAGGGAGCCTCTATGGGAGAGGGACTAGGCAATAAATTTTTGTCTAATATTAGGGAAGTTTCTATTGTTGTTCATGTTGTTAGATGTTTTGAGGATAGAGACGTTATTCATGTTGATGGAAATGTAAATCCAAGAAGAGATATAGACACAATTAACACAGAGCTTTGCCTTGCAGATCTTGATACTGTAAGAAGAAGTATATTAAAGAATGAAAAAAGTATAAAAGGTACTGATAGGAAGATTAGTGAGAACTCAAAGAGAATTATTTTGATGCTTAAAAAGCTTGAAAAGCATTTAATGGATATTAGACCAGCAGTTGAATTTGTATTTGATGAATTTGAGAATGAATTTATCAAATCTTTAAATCTTTTGACTATTAAAAAAGTTATATATGTTTGTAATGTAGATGAAAATTCTTTTTTTGGCAATAAGTATACAGATGTTGTAAAAGATATTGCGTCAAGGGAAGGTAATGATTATTTAATTTTGTGTGCCAAGATTGAAGCAGAACTTGCTGGAGTTGAGAATTTGGATGAGAGGAAAGAGATTCTTACTTCTTTTGGAATAAAAGATAGCGGACTTAATAGTCTAATAAAGAAAACTTATTATACTTTAGGCCTTAGGACTTATTTTACTGCTGGTATTCATGAAGTTAAAGCTTGGACTTTTATTGATGGAATGAAAGCTCCAGAGGCTGCGGGTATAATACATAGTGATTTCCAGAGAGGGTTCATTAAAGCAGAGGTGTATTCATATGATGATTTGGTTGAATTTCGAAGCGTGCAAAAATTAAAGGAGAATGGGAGATTTAGACTTGAGGGAAAAGATTATTTAGTAAAAGATGGTGATATAATCTTCTTTAGATTTAATGTTTAAATAATAATGTAAATATGAATGAAATATCCTTTTATACAATTAGGTTAATTTTTATTTTTATGTTTAATGTTAGTTTTTCTATATTCTATATTTTTTTGTATAAGGATATATTTGGTATTTTTATATTTTTCTTAATATTAATAAATATTTTTGTAGTAATCTCTTACTTCAGATATTGTTATAATATTGAATTTAGAAATAATAGTATTTTATATAAGAATTTATATTCCAAAATTAATTTTGATTTTAATGATATTTTATGGCTTAAGAAAAGATTATTAGATAATATGTTAATTTTGGGTTTAAGTAATGGCCAAAAAATAAAAATTTGTTTTTTAAGAAAAGATTATTTGGTTGAATTTTTTAGAAAACTTAAATCTATTAGAGAAGATTTGTTCATTGCAAAAATTCAAGAATTTCCACAGAGGTATTATGTATCAGGTATTTATTTAGTAAGTCTTTTATTTAGAATTTTGATTAGTCTTTTTATTTATTATGTTGCATTTAATAATATAATAATATTTCTTTTTATTTTTTTTATTGACATCAAAGTTTTGATAGGTGATATTTTAATCATAAAGAATTTAGTTATTTTTTATGAGTTTAGAGAAACTTCTATTTATGAAAGAAAAATATTTTCTAAAAAAGAATACTTTTATAAATTTTTTAAAAATGTATTTTTAAATAGCACTGATCTTAATGCTAATGATTACTTGTTATCTTTTATTTATTATGATAAGTACAGTGAACAACTTAATAGTGTGTTTATTAATGAAAAAAGAATGTCTTATTCTATGCATAGAGCTTTTGCATATGTTTATAATTATTGCAATAAGGTAACTTGATTTTAGATTGACTATATTTTAATTAGTTGATATATTTATTACCATATTGGCTGTATTAAGGAGTTTGATTTGGGAAATAATCCATCGGCATTAAAGAGGGTGCGGCAAAATTTAAGGAGAAATCTAAGAAATTCAAGTGTTAAGAGTGAATTAAAGACTATAGAAAAGCGTTGTATTAGGATGGCAAGAGAAGGAAAGATAGCAGAAGCTTTAGAATTTTTTAAGTTTGTTTCAAAAAAGTTAGATACTGCTGCTAGGAAAAAAATTATTCATAGAAATAAAGCTGCTCGTAAAAAATCAAATTTGAGTATTTTGCTATTAAAATAAGGAAATGGTTTATGTCTTTTTCAAGAAGACCCAAAATTACTAAGTCGGATATTATCGATTTGATTAATTTAAATATTAAAAATAATAATGAAAAAATAGAGAAAAAATATATAAAACTTGTAGTTGATGCTTTTTTTGAAGAGCTTAAAAATAGTCTTTGTCTTAATAATGTTATAGAATTTAGGTCTTTTGGTACATTTGAAGTGAGGAAAAGGAAGGGGCGTCAGAATGCACGTAATCCTCAGACTGGTGAGTATGTTAGAGTTGAAGATCATCATGTAGCTTATTTCCGTCCGGGTAAAGATTTAAAAGAAAGAGTATGGGGTATAAGGGATAATTAATGTCTCCTGATATTAGAGATGATTATAAGTGGGATTGCAGACTGGATGCAAGCTTAATTTTTAGGGGAAAGTTAAAGTTTGAGGGTGCTTTATATCTTGATTCGTCTTTTGAGGGTGAGATATTTTCAAAGAGTGGAATACTTTTTATAGGTAGAAATAGTAAAGTTATTACAGATGTTATAACTTGCGATACATTGATAATTGAAGGGATTTTAAAGGGAAGTGTGAATGCCAGTAATAAAGTTTATTTAAATAGTGGTTGTAAGATATATGGCGATATTAAGACAAAAAAAATATTTATTAATGATAATATAGTCTTTGATGGTAAGTGTGAAATGATTAAATCTAATGAGAGTATAGATTTGTTTGCTTTTACAGTTTCACAAATAAAAGATACTTTTCAATGAAATTAACTTATACATTTTCTAGTTAGTATAATTGTAAATATTGCTTTTAGATCCCTTCTTAAAAATTTGTCTCATAGAGGAGATTATGGATAGAAAATTTGAGGAATTTGATTTAGAAGATGAAATGAAGCGTTTAAATTCATCTAAAGAATTAAAAAACGAAGATAATTCAAAGAAAAAGGTAGTTAAAGTTGTTGCTAAAAAAGAAGCTTCTAGTTCATCTAAAAAATCTGAAAACGAACGATTGAAGGTAATTAATGGTGTGTCTCCAGATTTTGATTATGATATGTCTAGTCCGGATCTAGAAAATAGTATTAAAACACTTGAACAGAGTAATATTGTTGATTTTTTAGGAGGAAAGGATAGTATAACTATAAATACTCTTTATGATAAACCCATTACTGAGGTTAGAAAAGTTGTTGAAGGACTTGGAACTAATCATACTATTGCAGTAACCATGAAAAAGACAGAGTTGATATTTTTACTTGTTAAGATACTAACTGAGCATAATATTAGTGTTTTATTTACTGGAGTTCTTGATGTTTTAAGTGATGGATATGGATTTTTGCGTACAGCATCTAATTCTTATCTTTCAGGAGGTAACGATGTTTATGTATCGCCTTCTCAGATTAGACTTTTTAATTTAAGGACAGGTGATATTTTATATGGGCAGATTAGATCTCCGAGGGATGGAGAGAGATTTTTTGCTATGATTAAGATTAAGAGTATTAATGATCAAGACCCTACTTTTGCACAAAATAGAATACCTTTTGATAACCTAACGCCTTTGTATCCTAGTTCAAAGTTAGATCTTGAATATGAAAATTGTAACATCTCTACGAGGCTTATTAATCTTTTTGCACCTATTGGAAAGGGGCAGAGAGCTTTAATAGTATCTCCTCCAAAGGCTGGAAAAACTACTTTGCTTCAGAAAATAGCTAATGCAATAACTACTAATTATCCAGGAATTATTTTGATGATTTTACTTATTGATGAGAGGCCTGAAGAGGTGACTGATATGATACGAGGTGTTAGGGGTGAAGTGATTGCATCTAATTTTGATGAGCAAGCCAGCAGGCATGTCCAGGTAGCAGAAATGGTGATTGAGAAGGCAAAAAGACTTGTTGAGAATAAAAAAGATGTTGTTATTCTTTTAGATTCTATTACAAGACTTGCAAGAGCTTACAATCAGACTATGCCGACTTCTGGCAAAATACTTTCTGGAGGGGTTGATTCTAATGCTTTGCATAAGCCAAAGAGATTTTTTGGTTCTGCTAGAAATATTGAAGAGGGTGGAAGCCTTACTATTATTGCTACAGCTTTAGTTGATACTGGAAGTAGAATGGATGAGGTTATTTTTGAAGAGTTTAAGAGCACTGGTAACATGGAGTTAATACTTGATAGAAGCCTGGCAGACAGAAGACTTTTCCCTGCTATTAATATTAAGAAATCGGGAACAAGAAAAGAAGAGTTATTATTGAATGAGGAGGAGCGTTCTAAAATTTTACTTATTAGAAAGATTTTAGGTGGTGTTGATGATTATGAAGGTGTTGAGGCTTTAGTTGAAAAAATGAAAAAAAGTAAAAATAATGAAATTTTTTTAAAGACTATGAGTAATGGCGATTAATAAAATTGACTTTCTTTTTAATTTGAATTAAACTTTAGTTAGTTTAATAGAGAGGCTTTATGAAGAAAAATATACATCCTAGAAGTAATTTGGTAGTTTTTAAAGATGGGTCTAATGGTGCAATGTTTTTGGCTAAGTCTACTTTAACTTCAAAAGAGACAATTAAGTATAGTGATAATAAAGAATATCCATTGATTAATGTCGAAATTACAAGTAAGTCACATCCTTTTTATACAGGTCATCAAAAATTTGTTGATGCGGCAGGTAGGATTGATAAGTTTAACAAAAAGTATAAAAAAGCTTAAAAGCATTAATTTTTATTATTTATTATATTTAATTATTTAATATATTTTCTTTACTTTATATTTTTCCCCAATGAGTTTTTCTAGTTTTTCTTTTTCGTTTTCGTAGGTTTCATTATTGATAAGAGAAGTTATGCTGTTTTTTTGTTTTAGCTGATTTAATACTTCTCCAGATATATTTTTAATGTCTTTTATTGTTATTTTAAAGTAAGAATCTCTAATATCTTGCCTTAGTTCGTCACTAATTTTTAATAGCTTTCTCTTATAACTTTCAAGTATTTCTCTGGATTTTGTTTTTACCTTAGTACTAAGGCCTATTACTCCTACTAAATAAGTATAGAGATCTTCATTTTTGATTTTATTGTTATTGGCCAATTCTTCTAATGATTTTTCAAATACTTGATATGTTTTTACAAAGTTAGGATCTCTATATGATGAAAAAGAAAATATTCCGTTTGTAATAGACGCAAATGCTCCATAGGCTCCGCCTATAACTCTTATTTTTTCCCAGAAAATTCCGCTTTTTAATATATGCGCTAAAAAGTTTATTTTTGGATAGTTTTTATCTTTTATTTTATAACTTAAAAAACTTATGCAGTTGAAATATACTTTTGATGGGATAATAATTATTTCTTTTAGTGGCTCATTTACTGGGTCTATTGTATTTAATGTATTTACATAAATTTTTTCAATTAAACTTTCTTTTAGTATAAATAGTTCGATTTCCAATTTTTTAATCACATCTTTGGCATTTCCTATAATGAGAGATGAAAAATTGTTTTTTAAAATTATTTTGTTTTTTATTTTTTCTAAATTATGAGCTATTTCTTTTAGATAGTCTGTGTCTGTTTTTATTTTTTGCCAAAATTCTCTTCCTGTAATTCCTAGTTGAAGTTCTCTTAAGTATTTGTTTAAGCTTAACTTTGATTCGGATCTTGTTATTGCAAATATATGTCCTTTGGGGATTAAAATTGATTTAAAATCATTTTTAATACTTAATATCACTTCTTTCAACCTGTCGTAATCATGAAAATTTATATTAGTTAAAATTTCTTTAATTAATGTAAATGATTCATTGATTTTGTTGTTAAATGATTTAAAGTTTATGTTAAACAGATTAATAATATTGCCGTTAATATCTTCTTCATAGCTTTCATATATGTTTAATTGCCCGAAAGTATTTTGAATTTTATTATTTAAGTCTATATAGGAATAATTTTTAGTAGATAAATCTTGAATAGCTTTCTTGAATAAAGAGAGAAGTGTAAAATCTTCTTTTTCTAAAAAATCTAATTTAAAAAATAAATATACATTAAAAATATTATTATTGTTTTTTAGTTCAAAGGTATGTAATTTAAGTTCAGGTATTTCATTAAAATCTAAACTTTTATCAACTTCTTTTGGTAAATCCTCTAACTTAAGTATTGGGAGTTTACTAATATCAGATTTAAGATCTTTCTTTTTTTGATAATTCTTAAATTTATTGTAGTCTTTTGTGAATTCTACAAATTTTTTGGGATTTTTCTTGATTTTAATTTCTCTATCCATCAACTTCTTTTCTATTTTTTCTTCCATTTCCATAAGAGTTTCATCGGATGGAATAAAGTTGATTAAAGTATAATGATTATTATTTAGTAGATATTTTTCTATTAAATTCTCAAAGTAAGGTTCTCCTTTTTCTAGTTTGCTCTTAATTTCATCCAAATAACAATTGATTTTTAAAGTATCAGAAGGATACATTCCATGTAACCATCCTTTAAGACTTTTAATCATTAGTGAGATAGCCAATCCTTGTCCTTTTTCTTCTTTTAGACTAAATTCATAACCGAATAGAATACCCTGTATTAATTCTTTTGGAATTTTTGATTTGACAAGATTTGTAAGTTCACTGAAAACCATGTTTCTAAATTCTTCAACTTTTCCTGGAATTACATTTTGCATTCCAAATGAGAATACACATTCCCTTATGTCTGTATTTGTGCCACTAATATCGTCTATCCCGTCGCCAATTTGGCTTTTTAGCATGTTTATAGTGAATTTGCAAGAATCGTCCAGTAGAATTTCTGACAAAATTTCAAGTCCAATATTTTCTTTTATATCTTTAATATCGGCACATAACCAGTTTATTGTGTATACTCCGAGTGTATTTTCATTTTCTTTTGGAATACAATAATTTAATAATTTACCTTGTTTCCATCTTTTTGTTTTGTCTACATTATAAGTAATATTTAATTTTTCTTTTTTATAAGGTCTTATAATATATTTTTCAATAAAATTTAGATTTTTGTCAGTTTCAATATTTCCAAATAAAAATATTTTGCAATTTTCGAGTGTATAGTATTTATTATAAAATGCAATAAACTCTTCATAAGTAAGGTCAATAATATTAACTGGATTACCTCCTGAATCGTATTTATAAGTTCCTTCACAAAATAAGGAATTAATTGAAAATTCATTAATTATAGAATTTTTATTAGAATAAATACCTTTCATTTCATTTAAAACAATTCCAGATAATTTAAAGTTGTTAGGATTAATATTATAACCTTCTTGCATAAAAGCTTCTTTTTTAAGTAATGGATTAAATACAGCATCAGCATATACTTTAAATAAATTAAAATAGTCTTTTTGTAGAGTAGAAGCTGCTGGATATAAAGTTTTATCTGGAAAAGTCATTGCATTTAAAAAAGTGTTTAAGCTTCCTTTCATTAAATAAAGAAAAGGATCTTTTATTCTATATTTGTTTGAACCACAGAAAATTGTGTGTTCTAGAATATGAGCAACTCCAGTATTATTAAAAGGAAGTGTTTTAAATGCAATGCCAAAAGCATTTTCTTTGAATTTGTTACTTTTAAGTTCAAATACTTCTAAGCCACTTTCATGTTTAAAATAACATCCCTCGGCGTCATATTCTTCCAAGTGGATTTTTGAGATTAAGCTAAAAATTTTCTTTCTCTTCATATTTGATTAATTTTATCCTTAATGTATTCTGATATTTCCTCTTCACTAAATTCGAAGATATTATCTGTCTCTTCTGTATCATCTAAATTAAATATATAAGGAGGTAATTTTATAATTATGCTTTTATTTTCAAAATAAATTACTGCTTGCTGTAAATCGAAGATCAAGTCGTTTGATTGTGATTTTTCTTTAATTTTTTGAGTAAAGTAAGGAAATGCTTCCTTTACTTCAAGTATGTCGTCTATGTTGTGTATATAATCTCCATCCTTGCTAATATAATAACTCCTATAATTTGTGATGGATATATCATTTATATCCTGAGTTGCAGATAATATTATTGTATAGATGTTGTATCCATGGTAGATTTCATAATCTAGTTTTAAGCTTGGTTTTTTATAATCTTTTTTAGGAGTAAAAGATATGCTTTCTAGGTTTTTGACAGTTTCATTTGCATAATTTTGAATCTCTTCATTGAATTCTTGAAGACTACTGTTTTCTGTTAAATTATGTACTACTTTGGGGATTCTAATTTGGTACTTAAAGGATTCTGATTCTTTTTCTGCGGAGATTGATGAAATAACTAGTTCATCAGATTCATTATAAATTGAGTTAATATCATTAAAATTAATATTTTTAGGTTTTTTTGTACAACTTATAAAAATCATTAATAAAGATATTAACATGAAATTTTTTTTTACTGTTAATGATTTGACCATAAAGCAATTTTCTCCCTGTAAAGTTAATCTATTATTGTTCTCAAATTATTATATAATAATTCTTATGCTAATTAATATAGATTATTTTAAATTTAAATTGTCTTTTGTTTTAGTTAAATCTATTTTGGGAGTTTCTTAATGCTTGATTTGAAGTTTATAAGAGATAATGTAGATCTTGTTCGTAAAAATATTAAAGATAGAGGTCTTAAACTAGATATTGACATTTTAATTCTTCTTGATGATGAACGCAGAAAGCTTGTTACTAAGATAGGCGAGATGAGTGCTATTAGAAATGAAAATGCCAATTCTATGAAGGGAGAAGTTAATGATTCTATTAGGCAATCTTTAATAGAAAGCGGAAAGGAATTAAAACTAAAAATTACGGCTTTAGAGGAGAAATTAGAGCATATAACATCTAAGCTTTTAATTGAACACAAGAAAATTCCAAATATTTCTGCTCCTGATGTACCTGTTAGTAATAGCGAAGAAGGCAATGTTATAATAAAGTATTCGGGAACTATTCCAGAGTTTGATTTTAAGCCAAAAGATCATATAGAAATTGGAGTTAGCTTGGGTCTTTTTGATTTTGAAAAGGCACGTGAAGTAAGTGGTAATAAGTTTTATTACCTTAAGAATGAGGGTGTTTTTTTGGAGCTTGCTCTGATTAATTTTGCTTTAAATAAACTTAAGCTTAAAGGGTTTGATTTATTTATTACACCCGATGTTGTAAGGGAATTTGTAGTTGATGGGATTGGATTCAATCCTCGTGGCAATGAAAGTAATTTTTATAAAATTGAGAATACAGATAAATATCTTATTGGTACAGCTGAGATTACTCTAGGCGGATATTATTATAATACGATACTTGACCTTAAGTCTCCAATAAAAATGGCAGGTCTCTCTCATTGTTTTAGGAAAGAAGCTGGTGCAGCTGGACAATTTTCTAAGGGTCTTTATAGAGTGCATCAATTTAGTAAGCTTGAAATGTTTTGTTTTTGCAGAAGTGAGGAGTCTGATCGTATTCATAATGAGTTTTTAGCATTAGAAGAGGAAATTTTTAGTGATCTTGAAATTCCATATAGAGTTTTAAATGTTTGCACTTTTGATCTTGGTGCTTCAGCTTACAAAAAGTATGATATTGAGGCTTGGATGCCGGGAAGAGGAGATAAAGGAGAATATGGTGAGGTTACTTCAACTTCAAACTGTACAGATTATCAGTCAAGGAGACTTAAGATTAGATATAAAGATGAAGGCCATAATAAATTTGTGCACATGGTGAATGGGACAGCAATAGCTTCAACAAGAGCTATTATTTCAATACTTGAAAATTTTCAGGATGAAAAAGGAGGTGTTAGAATACCCAAGAATTTGGTTAAATATACGGGTTTTGATTATATATCACCTAAGAATTAGATTGTAGGATATTATCTTTTAAATTTTCAATTGCTTTTAGAAGTATTTCATGATTTTTAAGGGTTTTGGGAAAAGGTGCTGTTAGAGCTTGTCGGAATTTGGCAGCACCTTCTTTTGCAAACATTATTCCCATTATATGTTTTAGTACTGTATTGATTGAAAAATATTCATTGTGTTCTTTAATATATTCTGTCATTTTTGATAATATTACTTTTCTTGTTGGAATTTGTTCTTTTTCTTTTAAGAATTCTCTTGAAGCTTTTGCAATAAAATAAGGATTTTCTGCTGCAGCTCTTCCAATCATGATAGAATCTACGTATGATAAATGTTCTTTTATATGTTTGTTGTTATTAATTCCTCCGTTTGTTTCAATAAATAAGTTTTTATATTCTTGCTTTAGTTTATATACAAATTCGTGTTTAAGACTTGGAATATTTCTGTTATATTTAGGAGAATATCCATTTAGTACTGCTACTCTTGCATGGATAATGAAATTATTTATTTCGAATGATGCAATTTCTCTTACAAATTTTTTGAGTTCTGTATAAGTTTCCTCACTATATTCTCTATCGTTATCCCTTATTCCTATTCTATGTTTGATTGAAACTGGTTTATTTGTATTTTTTTGCATAGCTTTTAGGATTTTTGCTACTTGGGTTGGTGTTTTCATTAGACAGGCTCCATAATTAGCATTTTGTATTCGAGATGATGGACAGCCAATGTTAAGATTATATTCATCAAAATTGAATTTATTTTCAAGAATTTCTATTGCTTTAGCAGCATCATTTTCGCAGTTTGTTGCTATTTGGATTGCAATTGGAGAATCGGTAGGAATTTGCTTTACTATCTTGTTTAAATTGCCTATTATGATTGACTTCGCTAAAATCATGGGAGTGTATAGAGTTACTTTTTTTGAAAATAGCCTTATTAAATATCGAAAATGTTCATCAGTAATATTTACCATTGGTGCTATTGATATTTTTCGTTTTATTAACATTACATAATATGTTAAAATAAATTTCTTAATTTAACAATTTGTTTTGTGAAAGATTTAGGAGGAAAAGTTATAGCAATGCTTAGGGTATTAGTTTTATTATCATCGTTAATATTTTTGTTATCATCATTCATCATATCTAATGGCATAAAAAATGTTGGGACTAAGAATAAGGATTATATCACTGTTAAAGGTTTAAGTGAAAGAGAAGTTATATCAAATTCTTCAAGTTGGAATTTACAGTATGAGTTAGTTGGTAATACTGTAAATGAAATTAATAGATTAAATAATGCGAATTTGATGGCAGTAAGAGAGTTTTTTGTTAGTTATGGATTTAGTGAAAATGATATAAAAATTGCGTCTATGAATTTTAATATTGGAAATTATCAAGGAACTCTTTATAAGTATAGTGCTTATGTGTCTTTAAATGTTTATACTAAAGATATTGATAAGATGGAACAAGCAAGTAATAATATTATTAAGCTTTATAATAAGGGAGTTCTTTTAACTAGTAATATAGGCCCAAATTATTATTTTGATAAAATTAATGATGTTAAGCCTGAGATGTTAGCGGATTCCGTTAAAAATGCTAAATTAGCAGCTTTGGAGTTTGCAAATAATTCAGGTGCTACTTTGGGAAAAATTAAAAATGCAAATCAAGGATACTTTGAATTTCTTCCAGTTGATAGAAGCTTAGGGAATCATGAGCTTTACTCAAAGAAGATATTAAGAGTTGTTACTACAGTTTCTTACTATGTAGATTAAGATATATTAAAGGAAGGATAATGGAATTTTTATATTCTAATAAAGAAAGTGATTTAAAAAAGAGATTTTTTGATTTTTTTTTGAATAATGTTAATCAAGATGATTTTACTAGTATTGGAATTTGTGGCGGACGCAATATTATTTCTTTTCTAAATGTTTTTGAAGAAAATAATTACTCTCTTAGAAAATCTCATTTTTTTTTAGTGGATGAGAGATGTGTTGATTTAAATAGCAATGATAGTAATTTTAAGTGGTTAAGTGAGGGTTTTTTTTCTAGAATGATAAAAAAAAATTTAATCTATAGTTCTAATCTGCATCCATTTATTTACAATGAGTTTGATGAAGTGTCTTCTATTCATAGTTATAATATTGAATTTCATTCTAGATTTACGAGATTAGACATTAGTATTATTTCTGTTGGTGAGGATGGACATATTGCCTCTCTTTTTCCTTCAAAAAAACTTTTGTTTTCTGAGATGGAAGGATATCAGTATGAATATGATGCTCCAAAACTTCCTTATAAAAGGATAAGTTTAACTCCTAAATCTTTGAAGCTATCTAAGTCTTGTGTTCTGCTTTTTATGGGGGATGAAAAGAAAGCTGCTTTAGAAAATTTTTTAAATTCAGAAATATCTTTGAGGGAATGTCCGGCAAAGATTTTTGATGTATTTTCTAGTTTATTAGTTCTTACAAATATTGAGGGGGTCTATGCAGGACCCTAGACTTTCTAAATATCAAAGTGTGAAAAAGTTAGGAGCTATTTCTCTTAATAAGATTGATGAAGGAGATTTAAGTAATAAGGTGACTGGGACTGAAATGCAAGGATCAATACTTAAAACTTGGGTCAATCTTATTAAGAGAGATAGGAGTGTGTTTTTGGAGAGAGAGCAGGCCTCTAGTGTTTCTAGGGGAGGTAGAATTGAAAAGTTAGGGTTTATTCGTAAAGAAAATAAGATTACAAAAATAGCAAAGTATTTTTTAGCTATTGGTCTTGAAAAGGCATCAGAGATTATATCTGAGCTTGATGATGCTCATATAATTTCAATTATTAAGGAAATTGCAGAAATTAAGTATGTTACTCCTGAGGACAAGAAGAAAATTATTAAAGAATTTGAAGAGTTGGTCAGATATGAAACTAAATTTTTAAAGATTGATAATAAATTTACATATGATTTATTAAATAAATCTTTAAGTAAATCAAAAGCAAAAGAGATTTACAAAAAAATTACAGGCGTTGATCCTTTCTTGCCTTTTGATTATTTGTCTGATGTTGAAAATGAACAACTTTGGTTTTTAATTGGGGTTGAAAATGTGAAGACTCTACTCATAATATATAATTACTTATCTAAAGAACAGAAAAAGTATATTTTTTCTATGTTAGATGAACAAGCGAAAAAACAATTTATTAAAGAACTTGCTAAGCCAAGACAATTCAATATGGATATGGTTGAGACTATTTCTAATAGACTTAAAAGTAGGTTTGAAATGCAAGGTAGACTTAAGACTGAAAAACTAGATGGTTCTAAGATATTGGTTGATATTTTGAGTTATATGGATTCTGAAGATGAGAAAAATCTTTTAAAGAGCATTAACATGAAAGCATTTAATCCTATTAAAGATGGTGAGATTAAAGAGAAGATATTTGATATTGATGTAATATTGAGAATTATGGATAATGATATGCATAATATTTTAAGAGAATTTACAGATAAAAATATTGCAATGATTATTAAGGATAAAAATGATGAGATTAGAAATAAGATTCTTTTAAATGTATCAAAGAGGCGTAAAGAAATTATCTTAGAAGAAGAAAATTTTTTAGGAAAACTCAATAAGAATGAGATAAAACAAATGACAACATCCTTTATCAGTTATATTAAAGAGTTGACTTTAAAGGGAGAAATAATAATATATAGAAAGAACGAGGAGTTTGTTTAGTGAAACTTGATGATCTGCGTAGAAAGTATATAGAATTTTTTGAGAGTAAGGGGCATTGTGAAATATCGGGTAAGTCTTTAATACCTGATAATGATTCTACTGTACTTTTTAATACAGCTGGCATGCAACCTCTTGTTTCTTATCTTCTTGGAGAGATGCATCCACTTGGAGATATGTTAGTGGATGTTCAGAAATGTTTGAGGACAGGAGATATTGATAAGGTTGGAGATTTTAGTCATTTAACTTTTTTTGAGATGTTGGGGAATTGGTCTCTTGGTAATTATTTTAAAGAGCTTTCTATAAAATATAGTTTTGAATTTTTGACTTCGTCTAGTTACTTAAATATTTCAAAAGATAAGCTTTATGTTAGTGTTTTTGAGGGAGACGAGAACATTCCTAAGGATACAGAGACAGCTAGTGTATGGGAAAGCCTTGGAATACCTTGTAATAGGATATTTTATCTATCAAGGGAGCATAATTTTTGGGGTCCTGTTGGTAATGTAGGTCCTTGTGGTCCAGATACTGAAATATTTGTTGATACAGGAATAGATAAGTGTTCTAGTAAATGCGATATTACATGTTCTTGTGGTAAATATTTCGAAATTTGGAACAATGTATTTATACAATATAGGAAAGATGAGAATGGATATTATGAAGAACTATCTCGAAAGTGTGTGGATACAGGCATGGGAGTCGAGAGAACTATTACGTTTTTGCAAGGAAAATCTTCAGTTTATGATACAGAGGCTTTTGAACCCATAATAAAAAAAATTGAGCAAGCTTCTGGCAGAATATATGGGCGAAATTTAGCTGATGATAGGGCCATTCGAATAATTGCAGATCATATTAAGGCAAGTTGCTTTATTTTAGCTGATAGTTTTGCAGTTCTTCCTTCTAATGTGGGACAAGGCTATGTTTTAAGAAGAATTATTAGAAGGGCTATTAGATATGCAAAAAAAATTGGTATAGAGTCTCATTTTTTAGCAGATCTTGTTGATTCTGTTGATGGAATTTATAAATCTTTTTATAAAGAATTAACAGAGAAAAAGTGTTTCATTAAGAATGAGCTTCGTAAAGAGGAAGAAAAATTTTTTAAAACCTTGCGTCATGGTGAGCAAGAATTTGTTAAACTGACTCAAAAATTATTATCAAAGGAAATTCCAGGTGAGTTTTCTTTTAAGCTTTATGATACTTATGGGTTCCCTTATGAAATAACAGAAGAACTTGCATCTGAACATGGGTTTAGTGTGGATAAAATAGGATTTGAAGAACATTTTAGAAAGCATCAAGAGATTTCTAAGAAGGGAGGTGATAAAGTTTTTAAAGGAGGGCTTGCTGATTGTACATATGAAACCATTAAGTTACATACAGCTACTCATTTACTGCATAAGTCTCTTAAATTAGTATTGGGTGAACATGTAAGGCAAAAGGGAAGTAATATTACAAAAGAAAGATTGAGATTTGATTTTAGCCATCCTCATAGAATGACAGATGATGAGATAAAAAGGGTTGAGGATATTGTCAACTTACAAATAAAGAATGCATTGTCCGTGGAAAAATCTATAATGAGCTTAGATGATGCTATTGCTAGGGGTGCTATAGCTCTCTTTGGTGAAAAATATGACGATATTGTGAGTGTTTATGAGATAGATGGGTTTTCAATTGAAGTTTGTGGTGGTCCTCATGTTAAGAATACTAGTGAGCTTGGTACTTTTAAAATACAAAAAGAACAAGCTTCTTCTTCTGGAGTAAGAAGAATAAGAGCAGTTTTGCTTTAATTAATAAATGGTAATTAATTTATTGATAATTAATAAAATTTAGGAGGATACTTTATGTTTGAACGTTTTGGGGAATATTTATTGACATTGCATCCTGTTTTTTTAGGGTTTTTAGGTTCTACATTTACTTGGTTTACGACAGCTTTTGGAGCGGCAGCTGTCTTTTTTTTCAGAAGGGTAAATAATAAAATAATGGATGCTATGCTTGGATTTTCAGCAGGTATTATGATTGCTGCTAGTTTTTTCTCACTTATTCAGCCTGCAATAGAGAGAGCTGAAGAGCTTGGCTATACTCCATGGATACCGGCTGTTTTTGGATTCCTTTTGGGGGCTTTTTTTATATATGCTGTTGATGTATTTGTTCCAGATCTTGATAAGCTCACATTTATTGATGAAGATTTAACAAGACATGGTAAAAAAGATTTTTTGCTTTTTACGGCTGTTACTTTGCATAATTTTCCAGAAGGACTTGCTGTTGGTGTTGCTTTTGGAGCTTTGGTTTCTACTCCTGATATACATACTTTGGTTGGAGCTATAATACTTACATTAGGAATTGGTATTCAAAATATGCCAGAAGGTGCAGCTATTTCTTTGCCTTTAAGACGAGGAAATGTTCCTTTATGGAAATGTTTTAATTATGGTCAGATGTCAGGCTTGGTTGAAATTTTGGGGGGGGTTTTAGGAGCTTATGCAGTTTATACTTTTACTAGAATTTTACCATTTGCTTTATCTTTCTCAGCAGGGGCAATGATTTATGTCTCAATTGAGCAATTAATACCTGAGTCTAAAAGAAAGGATATTGATAGTAAGGTACCAACTATATTTGGAATTATTGGGTTTACTTTAATGATGTTTCTTGATGTTTCTTTGGGTTAAAATTAACCGAATTTGCCAGTGATATATTCTTCGGTCTTAATATTTTTAGGATTGAAGAATAATTCATCTGTTGGGCTTTCTTCTTCTATGTATCCGTTAAGGAAAAAAGCAGTTCGATCAGATATTCTTCCAGCTTGTTGCATATTGTGAGTAACTATTATAATAGTATAGCTTTCTTTTAAATTAATTATTAACTCTTCGATTTTCCCTGTTGATATTGGATCAAGAGCAGAAGTAGGTTCATCCATTAATATTACATTTGGTTCAATTGCAAGAGTTCTTGCAATGCACAGTCTTTGTTGCTGTCCTCCTGAAAGACTTAGAGCGTTTATGTTAAGCTTATCTTTTACTTCATTCCAAAGTGCAGACTTTATTAAAGATTTTTCAACTATTTCATCAAGTTTTTTTTTGTCTTTAATTCCGTGAATTTTTGGTCCATAACTTATATTGTCATAAACAGACATTAAAAATGGATTGGGAGTTTGGAAAACCATACCTATTTTTCTTCTAAGTTCAAGAACATCAAAATTATTTGAGTAAATACTCTTATCTTCATATATTACTTTTCCTTCTATTTTAACACCTTCCACAAGGTCGTTCATTCTGTTAAGTGTTCTAAGGAATGTTGATTTTCCACAGCCAGATGGGCCTATTAATGCTGTAATGCTATTTCTTAGTATAGATATGTTAATGTTATTTAATGCTTTAAAGTCTGTATAAAATAAGCTTAAATTTTCTGTTTTAATGATTGCTTTATCTTTATTCATTTATTTAATCCTATATAATTTATTAATTAAAAATTTTGATGTCAAGTTTATTAAAAGTATCATTATAATAAGTATTGATGCCGTTCCAAACCCTTTGTCTAAGTGTCCTTCTTGAAATAATAACAATAAATGTACTGTTAAGCTTCTTGCGGGTTCATTTAAAGTTTCTGCTAATCCTAAATTTGTTCCCATTGTGAATAGAAGTACAGCTGTCTCGCCAAGTGCACGTCCTATTGCAAGAACTATTCCTGTTAAAATGCCGGGACTGGATGCAGGTAATAGAATTTTGAGTATAGTTTCTGTTTTGTTTGCCCCCAGAGCAAAAGAAGCATATTTATATGATTTGGGAATTGACTTAAATGCTTCTTCGGTTGTTTTAATAATCATTGGTAGTATCATTAATGAGCTTGTTATAGCACCAGAAAATATTCCCATGCCAAGTATTGGGACAAAAAATATGAGTCCAAAAAGTCCGAAAATTATTGCAGGGATTGATGATAAAATTTCTACGCTCATGGATATTGTTTTGTAAAATATTTTGCTTGAAGTGTATTCTGCAAGCATTATTCCTGTGCCAATTCCTATGAAAATTGAAATTACTGCTGTTAATAATATTACATAAAAGGTATTAATGATTAAATAAGATATGCCCCCATATGCGCCAGAATTTCTCGGGGTAGATAATATAAAATTTAGGTTTAAAGGCATGCTTTTTTTTGTGTAATAAAGTTTAAGAAAGGGAGGATTGCTTTTGTAAAAAGAGTGCCAAGGTACAACTGCAATGGTACCTTCTTTTTCTTCTACTTCTTTTATTATATTAGGATTATAAGCTGAGTGTTTTATAATATATGAGTTAATATTTTTAAATATTAACTCATTCCATTTTTTCTTTCCTATGAGCAGCTTTTCAGTCATTTCTAGGCTCAGTGCATTAATAATCTCATTTTCGCTCTTTTGTAATGTTTTTTTCCCTACTAAAATAGACATAGATTTAATTTTTATAGATTTAATTTCTGGATATTTTTTGAAATTTAAATCTTCGAGTTCTTCTTTTGTTAGATAGCCAATAGCTCCCACAGTTTTATTGACGGTTTTTATCATTTCTTCAGTTGATTCTTTTACTTTTACATATCTGTTGTTAAATTCATTATTTTTTATAAAGGTTGTTAGTATAACTTTACTGGATAAATTTGATTTTAAACTTGCAATTGGAACTATATCTATGACTTGATCGGATATGCTTCCCCAATGAGAAATTTTATTATTATATATGTTATATATGTCTTTAGTAGTGAGTTCATCTATTTTAATGCTTTTATTTATAATAAAGGCAATTTTTATTTTTTGGTTCTTAAGTGTTAATGGTAGAAAATGTTTTTTTTCATTTAAAAATAATGTTTGTTTTTTAACTGAAAAAAATAGTGAATTGTATAATATGTAGGATATTAAAAAAATTAATAGTGCTATTAACGCATAAGAAATTAATTTTATTATGAAAAATGATATTTTATTTAACAGTTTGTTTATTTGAACTGTATTCACTTGATTTTTAGCCTTTTAGAAGAAGAAAGAATAAAGTATTTGATTGAATTTGTAATAATTACTGATAATAGTAAAACTAAAGCTGTTGAGAATAAAGCTTCTCTGTGAGTTCCAGATGCATAGCCCATATCTATTGCAATATTTATTGTAAGAGTTCTAATAGGTGAGAATATATTTTTTATGAATAAAGGAGATCCTCCACCAACCATTAAAACTGCGATTGTTTCACCAATAGCTCTGCCAATGGCTAGCATTACTCCTGCTAAGATTCCTCTTCCAGCAGAAGGAATCATTACTTTGTATATTGTTTGCCAGTCTGTAGCTGCTAGTGCAAGAGAGGCTAGTTTATATGATTTTGGAACCGCTTTAAGTGCTATATATGAGACGCTAATTATTGTTGGAAGTATCATTATACTTAAGACTATAGCTGAGCTTATTAGGTTATATCCTAAATTATCTTCTCTTTTAAATGTGTTCTTTATGAGAGTAGCTATAAATGTGCTTCCGAAAAAGCCATATACTACACTTGGAATTCCTGCTAATAGTTCTATAATAGTTTGTAGTATTTTTTGATAAATTCCTTTAGTTTTTTCAAAAAGATAAATTGCAAATCCAAGCCCGATTGGTAGTGCAATTATGACAGAAAAAAATGTTGTTAAGGCAGAATTTATAATAAATGATAAAATTCCATAAGATTTTTGTATATTACTCGTAGGATTCCAATTAGTGCTGAATAAAAAATTACAAATTTTAATTCTATTGTGGAGAAAAGGTGCTATTCCATTATTAACAATAAATAAAATTAACAATAATATAGATAAAGCGCTAATTGTTGCGGATGTAAAAACAAAAAAGTTAAAACCTAAGGTAACAATATTTCTTTTTGTCTTTAAATTTAACACCATTCTTTACAAGAAGCCCCTCTATAGAATTTTATTCAAATTCTTTTCTATTAAAAGCTTTATCTAAGTTTATCATATCCCTATTTGGTTATTATTAAATTTTATTTTCAATGCCAATGAATCCTTGTTCTTCAATAATATCTTGACCATTTGGACTTAGCATAAATTCAATAAAGTTAAGTGTATTTTTGTTTTCAGAAATACTAGTTGTGATTGCAATTAAAATTCTTTTTATATTGTATTTATTCTGCATTATTGTTTCTTTTGTAGGATATATGGTATTTATTGAAAGCGTATTTAGCCCCTTTTCCATAGAGTTCTTCGTATATCCAAAGCTAATATATCCAATTGAATGTGGAGTAAGACTTACCTTTTCAATCACCTCACCATTAGATTTTACTACAATACTATCTTGCTTGAATTGGGCTTTTTCAGGAGTTTTTAATATTTTTTCAAGAACTAGTTCTTTGACAGATGAATACGATCCGGATGATGAATCTCTATTTATGAGATTTATTCTAGCGTTAGGTCCTTCAACTTGTTTCCAATTTTTAATAGTTCCATTAAGTATATTTGCCAAGTCAGATTCTGCAATATTTGTAATATTAACATCAGGGCTTGTGATAAATATTAAAGCATCATAAGCAATTATAGTGACTTTAGCGCCCTTAGCTATTTCTTCTTCGGTAGCATCCCTTGATGAAATTGCCATTTTATAAATGCCATCAAATAATCCTTTAATGCCCACGCTACTTCCTTGAGCATCATAAGTTACTTTAATTTGGTTATTTGTTTTTTTATAACTTAAGATTAATTCATCCATAATAGAAGATGCAGTGGTGGAGCCTCCAATAGAAATAATATTTTCATTACTATTAGTTGAGCAACTTATAAATAGAAAGAATAATAAAATAGCAAAGGTTAATTTGATATTTCTCATTAAATTGATTCCTTTTACGACTATATATAATATCATTAATTTTAGATAAGTCAATAAATAGTAAATATTTTGATTTTTTGATATAAAGTATTAAACAAATTATAAATTTATGAGGTATTAAATGAGTGCAATTAAGGCTGGAAACATTGAAAAGGGGAGTTTTTTGTTGTTTAAAGGCATTCCATATATTGTTCTTGAACGAGAATTTTCAAAAACAGGTAGGGGAGGATCTATTGTAAGGCTGAAACTTAAAAATTTAAAAAATAAATCTATTATTAAAGAAACTTTAAAAGGATCAGTTACAGTAGAAGAGATTGAAGTTTTAGAAATAAAGTCCCAGTATCTATATAGGGATGGTGAAAATCTTATTTTTATGGATTTAGAAACTTATGAACAATTTAGTGTTAAATTAGGAGAAATTTCAAATATTGAAAATAAGATTCTCTTTTTACAAGAATCAAAAGTATATTCTCTTGTTAAATGGGAAGATGAAGTTATTGACATTAAATTTCCTCCCAAAATTGCATTTGAAGTTGTAGATGCTGAGATTGCTGTTAAAAGTGACACTGTGACTAATGCTATGAAGAATATTACTCTTCATACAGGTTTTATATTAAAAGCACCTATTTTTATTAATATTGGAGATAAGATTTTGGTTAATTCTGAAACAAAAGAATATGTTGAGAGAGTTAAAGACTAAAGTAGTTTTTTTATTTTTTATTATTTTATGCTCTTGTGAAATAAGCTATCCTGATATAAGAGAACTTGATTATATAATTAATTATTATTTTAATAAGGATAGTTTTGATTATTCTATGTCTTTTGATTTTGCTATTAGAGTTTTAAATTCTAAAGATATAATTAAATTTGTTGTTGAAAACATAGATAACAAGGAATTTATTGAAGTTAATAAAGATAAGCATGCTTCTTCTTTCATTGATTCTACTCTTGGCAAGGATATTCTTTATTGTAAAGATTTGATTTTTAATATTGCAGATAAGATTTTTGATAGTTTTGTAGCAAAAATATATCTTTTTGATTATGGCATGAGAATATACAGTAAAGATATTGTGATAAATTTAAGTTTATCAAGAGAAGAATTATCTTTAATTTATGATTACGTATATAAATATAAAGATATGTCTAAATTAAATGAAATAAGTGGTAGTAAAGTTTATTTGATTAAGACTCTTAAGGATGAGATTAACTTTTTAAATGCAGTTGCTAATGTTGAAGATATAACTAGTATTCAAATAGAGGATAATTTGGATAATTATATAGGACTTTATTACATTGGGAAAAATTCTAATTTATTTTTTAAATTAAATTAATGATGGGCCCACCAGGACTTGAACCTGGGACCTACCGATTATGAGTCGGGTGCTCTAACCAACTGAGCTATAGGCCCTAAAAAGATAATTTAAAAGAATTAAAAGTAGTCTTTTCAATCCACACCTTAAGCCATTATATTGATTTTTTATTGATTGTCAAGTTCATCAATTTCATTTTTTATGATTTCTATTTTTGAATTTAGTTTATTTAATTTGTTTTCAATTGATTCTTTATTTCTTATAAGTTGTTTCATTTTTTCTTTTATTGTGTATATTTCTTCTCTCTTAATTGTTTTTACTAATTCTTCATTTAATTTTATTATTTGTTGATTTAAATTTTCTATTTGCTGTAACAAAGAATTAATTGCTCCGGTTTTACTTAATCCTTTTTCTGTCTTTGTCATCTCAATAAATTCTTCTGCAATTTTTTTTAAAACATTCTTTTTATTTATTTCAACAATGCTAATTTTATTTTCTATTTTATTTTTGTTATTGATTTTATTTTTTATACTTTTATTTCTTGTTTCTTTTATAGTGTCATTTATTGTTGTTAAACTTGTTTGAGCTTTGTTAATTAATCTAAATTCTTCAATTAGTTCTTTAGTTAAATTTTTATTTTCTATAAATTTATTGATTAACTTTTCTAAGTTTTCTGAAGATAAGTGTTCTCTTAATATTTTTTTTTCAAACTCTTTTTCTACTTTTCCTATATTTATTTTATTTAGTATTTCTTTTATGACTAGTGTAATATGTATAATACACTTCTTTAATAAATTGAGATTTTTATTAGGATTTGTTGTTTCTTTTGTTTTGTCTTCATGCTTTTCAAGCATTGATTTGGTAAAGTCTAGTTTGTATTCTAGGATTGATTGTAAATTTTTTGGATAATGATTTATTAATGATTCTATAGTTTTTGTAAGCTTATTTTTGTAAACTTTAAGAATGTTTTTTTGAGCGAATTTGCAGTCTTTAAGGTTTTTATATAATTCTTTTAATTTATTTTCATTGTCTTCTGCCTTGCTTAAATTTGTTCTAAGCTGAGTTAGTTCTTTTTCAATTAGCTTTAAAGAAGCGTAGGAGGGTAATTTTTTCAGCTCTATTACATTGCTATTTTTAAGTGTTTTACCAAGTTCAGTTAACTTTTTGTATTTTTCTAATCTTAATTTTTGGATTTGAGATTTGAGATTATTTATCATGAGTAACTTCTGTGTTTATTTTATTTTCTGTTGACACTTTTTTCAAGTTCAAATTTAGAAATTTTATAATAAATTTTTCTTCCATGTGGACAATGTTTAAGATTTAAATGAAAAAATTCATTTATTAAAAAATTGCTAAATTCAGAGCTGATTGTGTCATTTTGTTTAATAGCTTCTCTACAGGCAATAGTAGCGTATAGATCAGCTTCTAGAGAATTAATAGTTTTGCTTTTCCTTTTTTTTAAGAATTGAATAATAACATTTTCATATTTATTACAGATATTTGGTATGGATTTAAGTTCATAAGTTTGATTATTTGTTTTAATAACTATGATGTCTATTTGTTTATATTCTTCTATTTCACTTTCAAGTATTTTGTCTGCGTCTTCACAATCTACCTGGAATTCAATTGGGACTAGAAGGTTTTGTATGGTCTTTTTTGAATTTTTTAGATTATTATATATAATGCTTTCATGAAGAGCATGTTGGTCCAGGAAATAGACTTCATTATGCTTCTCTACTATTAGAAATTCAGAAAATAATTGTCCTATATATTTATGTTTGCATTCTTCCTCTCTTTGATTATCGATTGAATTTAGAATTGTAGAAGTTTTTAGATGAATATTTTGGATTTGGGTTTTAAATAATGATTTATTATTTTGGGTTGTTGGGGTTAGGCTTTCAGAATTAACTTTTTCTTCTATGGTATTTTTTATTTTTTTACTTTGAAGATTTTTAAATGTTAATTCTTCATTTTTTGTAATTTCGTAGATTTGTAAATTTGAATTTTGTAATTTGTTGCTATCAGCTTGTAATAATCTAGTATTATTGGTTAATTGTCTTTTTGTTATTATGTTTTGATGATCTTGTAAAATTTCTTTTTGCTCTTTGTTAAAAAAATTATTAATGTTGTTTGAAATTTGTTTAGGTAAAAAAGGTAGATTGAAAAATCTTACTTCTTTTTTTTGAGGGTGTATATTAAAATCGACATATTTGGGTTCTATTTCTAAAAATAGATAACATATTGGGAAATTACTTGGAGTTAGCATTCTGCTATATCCATCAATAATAGCATCAGATAAATTTTTTTCTTCAATAGATCTTCTGTTTACAAATATTTTTATATTTCTTCTATCTTTTCTTGAAAAGTTAGGAGAAGCAAAAAAAATTTTTATTTTGACATTCTCGTATTCTGCTTCTATTTTCCTAAATTTATTATACTTTATTGTTTCTCCATATACACTTTGAACTCTGTCTATTAATTTTTCTTTAAAATATACTTTTCTCAACTCATGATTAATACTTAATCTAAAGTCAATTTCAGGATGAGTTACAGCTTTTTCTTCAAAAACTTTTAAACACATTTTTGTTTCAATAGAATCTTTTTTTAAGAATCTTTTTCTTGCGGGAAAATTATGAAATAGGTTTTTAACATCTACTATTGTTCCTTTTATTGGAGATTGTTTTTTAAAGTGTTTTTCAATTCCGTTTTCAATTTCAATTTGATAACTTTCTTCTCCTGTAGTTGAACTTGTTATGGTGAGATTAGAACAAATGGCAATACTAGAGAGGGCTTCTCCTCTAAAACCTAGTGTCTTAATTGATTCAAGGTCTTTTTCTGCATTGATTTTTGAAGTGGTGTGAGGTAAATAGCATATTTTTAAGTCTTCTGGACTTAATCCACTACCATTGTCTGTAATTAGTATTTTTCTAATACCTCCTTCTTCTAGAAAAACTTCAATTTTATCTGCTCCAGAATCTATTGAGTTGTCAAGCAATTCTTTTAAAATAGAAGAAGGCCTGTCTATGGCTTCTCCTGCGGCTATTTTTTGTACTAGGGTTTTGTCTAAAAATTTTATTTTGTTCATTGTTCTATAATTTTTATTATATTTTTATTTTGTGTGTAATTTGGAAATTTTTTAATAATTTCTTTAAGTCTTTTATTATCTCCGTTTTCATTGTATTCTATTATTCCTAATGCATGGAGAGCTTCTGGGTTATTTGAATCTATTTTAATGTATTCTATTAGTTTTTCCATTGCTTTTTTGTTTTCTTTGGTATCCAAAAATGTAATGGCTAGATTGTATTTTGCTTCAAGGTTTGAGCTAGCTTCTGCTTTTTGAAAAATATCTATTGCTTTTTGATAATTCCCTTGTTTTTTGTAGAGTTTACCAAGATTATTTAATACTACTGAATGATTTTGATTGATAACTTTTTCTAGTATTTCAATTGCTTTACTTTCATTTCCTAACTTTTCGTATGCCTTTGCTAAATTTATGTGTGCTGTAATATTTTTAGGAGTTTTTAAAATTACATTATTGTAGAATTCTATTGCTTTATGATAATCTCCTTTTGTTAAGAAAATGGATGCTTTTAAATATAAATATTCAGGTTTCTCTGGCCTTATAGAAATAGCCTTATTTATGATTTTAAGTGAGTCATTGAGGTTATCATTTTCAAATTTTGCTATCGCTAGGTTATAAAGAATGATGTCATTTTTTTCTTTAAATGAGAAACTTGCCATTTCTAGGTATTTTTCACCACTTTTAAAGTCTCCGATATGATTTGCAGTAATTCCTGCTTTTATTGCGTAATTAGGATTTTTAGCAATATCATGAGCTTTTTTGAAACTTAAAAAAGCATGTGCTTTATTGTTGTTTTGTTCTTCCGCTATTCCTTTTCTGTAGAAAGCAGTGTCGTAATTTTGATCAATTGCAATTGCCTTATCAAAGGCTTTAATTGCTTCTTTGGGTTTATTTAATACAATTAAAATTGTGCCTTTATTTGTGTATGCTTTTTTGAGATTTGGATGAATTGCAATAGCCTCATCAAAAGCTTTAATTGCTTCTTTGTATTTCTGTAGTTTAAATTTAATGATTCCAACTTTATAATAATCTTCTGCTTGTTTTGTTATGCTTGCAATTTTTCCATAAATTTCTTCAGTTATCTTTAAGTTACCTTTTTTTTCATTTATTAGTGCTAGCATTTTGAGGGAGTTTAAATTTTTTGATAAATCTTTAGCATGTTTGGTAGGGATTTTTGATCTATCTTGTTCTTTAATTTTATTATCTGATGAAATATTCTTTTTGTCAAAGATTTTTTGCACAGGTCGATCTTTTACAAAAAGCTCCTTATTTAAAGGAGCTTTTTGTAGGCCGACTGGTTTTAATTCAAAATTTTGCTTTATTAACTTAAGCAAGATTTTGGCGGCTTCTTGATATTTTGATTTATCAATTAAATCATTTACTTTCTTGAATTTGTTATTTAGTCCCTTTTTGATTAGTTCATTAAGTCTTATCTTTCCAATAGAGGGATTTCCAGTGTTAATATTATCTAATATCTCATAAAGTTCTTTTTTTATAAGGTAGTTGTAGGGTCTCGCTATTTTTTCAATCATTTGATTATTTGATTTAGGTAGAATTTTTATATTTGTTTCTTCTATTTTTATTGGTTGTTTTAAAGATAGAGACTTAATATTTTTTTTATGGCGTTCATCAATTTGATTTTTTTGTTCTGTTTTGTAATTATTTACAAATTTTTCTCTAAGTTCATTCTCGTTCTTTTTTATTTCTTTTTTTTGATTATCTATCTGTTTATTCTTAGTATTGTTTAGCTCTTTACTTAAGTTATCTTTTAACTTTTTTAAATTAAATAAATTTTTTTTTCTTTCAGTAAATTCTTTGTTGATTATTTTTGACTTTTTATTGTCCTTGATTTTACTTTTGTTGCTGACTAAATTTTTGGGTACTTTACTTTTTCTAAACTCTAAAATATCTTCATCTTCAATACTATTTTCTTCTTTTCTGTCAGCATAGTTTTCTATTGCTGTGTTGTCTTTAATATATCTATTATTAAAAGCAATATCAGAATTTTCATTATTAATAGGAATTAATTTTTCTCTTCCCTGTATTTTATCTAGTATTTGATTGGCTGTGTCTCTTTGCAGATTTTTTGACTCAAAAGGATTATTATTAGCAAGTTCTGCCAGAGTATTTTCAAGCATTGCAATATCTATGTTTTTTGGATATTTATCTTTTAGCAATTTCGTTATTGAATAAGCTTTTTTATAATTTCTATCCATAACACTGTTTTTGACTTCATTTAGCATTATTTCTTGGTTTCGTTTGTTTAATCTATCTTTAGATATATAATAACCAAGCAATGCAAATGAAGAAATAAGCAGAAATATTAAAGTTAATAGTATAGGTAAACTTTTTCTGTTATTCATCTATGTTTAACTCCTCTTGCCAATTAATTTTTTCTAGCTCAATTAAAGAATCTGTTTGTAAATTTGTTTCAAATTCTTTTTGAGGTATGTCTTTAATGTCTTTAATGTCTTTAATGTCTTTAATGTCTTTAATGTCTTTAATGTCTTTACTTTCTTTACTTTCTTTACTTTCTTTACTTTCTTTACTTTCTTTACTTTTGTGATCATTTCTACTTTTTAGACTTTTGTCAAGTTTTTCTAAATCTGCTTTTTTATTTCTTAAAAGATTAATCATATATAAAATATCATCTTTTTTTTCAGTTTCATATCTTAGTGTAATAAATTGAGAATAGTCATGAATCGCCATAGTATATGAATCCCATGCGTTTTTATAGTTCTTTTCCTTAAAATTTACTTTTCCTTGTTCAACATAAGAATTTGCTCTGTTAAGTAGTGCCTTATCATAATTAGGCATATTTTTAACAGAATTGGAATAATATTTTATTGCTAAGTTATAGTATCCTTCCCCTCTTTTAAACATTATATTTCCAAGTTCAAAAAATAGCTTATAATCAATGTCTCCTCCAATTGCAATTCCATCAAGCAAAGCTCCTTCTGCTTCTGTTAATTGATTATTTTCCCTATAAGCTATTGCTAAAAAATAGTATCCATTTTGTACTTTTGGATATTTCTGAATGGCATCACTGAGGATCTTGATTGCTTTTGGATAATTTTTGTTTTTTATTTCCTCTTGCCCAATTCTAATTAATCTTTGAGCATATGCTAAATTTGGGTTTAATAAGAAAACTAAAAATAAAGTAAAGATTGTCGGTGTTTTAAGCCTTAAAAAATTAGCATTCATATCTTTTATTATTAATATTGTATTATTTTATAGGAAATATTACTATATTTCATAGTGTTCTAAGAATAAATTTATTTTGATCTTTATTCAAAAATGCAATGAATTGTATTATGTCTTCTTTTTGTAAGAAAGAAATTGTTTTTTCTTCTTTTATTGCATTTGGGTTGGAATGATAAGCAATATAACATATTGCAGGTAGTAATTTTTTATCTATTTTTAACATTAGTTCTGGTTTAATATTTTTATGTAAAATTTTTAGTACTCTTGTTCTTAAAGTTAATGATTTAATTAAAATATATGATTTATAGTAGTCGAATTCGCAATCATTAGTTTTTTGCATTTTTATTATTTCTTTAGGTATGATAATTTTACTTTCATCGAGATATAAGATTATTTCTGATATGAATTCAAATTGTTCCTTGTCAATATTTGGATAGAAAGATAGGAAATATATGAATATTTGATTTTGAATTTCAAAGTTTTTACTTTTAAAGAATGTTTTTATATCTTTTGAAAAATTTTCCTTATCGTCTTTTTCAGCATAAATGTAGAATGCTATCCATCCATATGTGTCTATTTTTTTTGTATTGTTTTTTATGTAGTTGACTACATTTTGCAGAAATGTTTTTTTTATATATTTATTTTGAAATATACTTGAACTTTTGTATGGGTTGAAATTCATTTTTTCAAAAGATACAAAGAAATCTTCTGCTTGGAATTTTGCTATAATCATGTCTTCTATTTTTTCATTTAAATTTAGCAATCTATGTTTTGAAATGTATTCGATTGTAAATGTAAAATCTTCCCATTCGTTTGGCACTTTGTCTTTAAAAAACCACTGTAAATATTTGTTTTTTGCAGTTTTTTCAATTGAGGCTAAATAATCTTTTAGCGTATTTTGAAAATCTTTAGGAGTATATTTTGTAAAATCACTGAAAAAATAGTTAAAATTAATGTTTTTCCTTGAACCTTTATAAAAAATTTCATTAAGGCTTAAAGTTTTTATTGTTCGTAGATATTTAAGAATCTCATCATACTTTAATGTTAAAATTTCATCTATCATGTATCTATAGTTTTTTCTTAAAATTTTGTTAAAAAGTGATCTAGATAAACATCCTACTGGCCAGTATGTTAAAATGAGCAATTTTTGTAGTTTGATTACTCTATTTTCTTTTTTTGTTGAACTAGATTTGAATAGTCTTTGTAATTTTTGGCTTTGCTTTAAAATGCGCTTAATTTCTTCCTTATTTCTATTTCTTACAGCTATTAGTATATCTATTGTTGTTTCTAAATTTTCTATTTTTATGTTACTGGAGAAGTTTAGTATTATTTGCTTATATAACTCTTTTTTACATAAAGTAAATTTTGGATTATTTTGTATTTCAATTAATTTTAAGAAATTAGTTGATTTTAATTTATATGTTATTCCAAGCCTTTTACTCATAAGGTTTGTTTCTTTTTGTATTTGTAATGAGTTTTTTTCTTTAATTATCTCTAATATCCAGTTTTTGATTTTTTTATTTTCATTTTCTTCGTAATAATACTCTTCAAGAGTAATTTTTATTTTATTTCTTTTATTCTCATAATCTTTGCTTATTTTTATAAGGCTTTTAATTTCTTCTTCATTTAGCATATAAAGCTTTGAGAAAATACTATATTTTAAGATTTTTTCTTCTATATTTTCATTTATATATTTTTTTAATATGCTAAGAGAATCATAAAATTCTTGGCGTTTTATTATTGTGTTCATTTAACCTCTATTAAATCTTTAATTATTTGTAGCAACTTATCGTCTTTTTTAGCAATTTTGATTATTGATTCTAGATAACCTTCAATATCACCTGTGTCAAGCCTGTCACCTTCTATTTCTTTATATAATACTTTCCCCTGGCTCATCAGTTTCTTTAAAGCATAAATGTGATGATATTCTCCATTCTTATGAAGTTTAAATCCTTCTTCTAAATATTTAAAAAAATCATAAGTGTATAAAAACCTGCCAATAGAAGCTTTTCTGCTTGGCTCTTTTCCAGCTTTTGGTTTTTCTATTATGTCTTTGACATGAATATTATCTTTGTTTAGCTCTATTACTCCGTATCTGTTTATATTTTTGGGATTTTCAATAACAGATAATATATTTTTTCCTGTTTTTTTATGTAGTTCTATGAGTTGTTTAGTTAAGGGAGGATTTCCAATGTGTAGATCATCAGGATATGCAACTATTGTAGGCTCTAGCCCAATCCAAGGTTTTGCATGTAATAAAGCATGTCCTGTGCCCATCATTTCATTTTGTTTTATGAAACTAATATTGATATCTTTAGGTTTAATAATATCTAGTAAATCTTGCCTAAATTTTTTTGTGAATATGGATTCAAGTTCAATTTCTCTGTCGAAATAATTGTCTAAAACTCCTTTTCTTCTTGAGGTTATTATTAATATTTCTCTTATGCCGGAGTTAATAAATTCTTCAATAACGTATTCAATTGCTGGTTTATTTAGAATTGGCAACATTTCTTTTGGAATAGTTTTTGTTATGGGCAAAAATCTTGTTCCATATCCAGCTGCTAAGATTATACCTTTCATGTTTTTCCTCTTAAAAGAAAATTATATCAAAATTTAAGTTTTAAATATTTAATATTTTATTAAATTAATTTAAAATTAATGTTTATGCATATAAGTGCAGGTAAATATAAGGGAAAAAAGGTTGCTTTTATGAGGGCAGGTAATGTGCGTCCTGTGATGTCTGTTGTCAGGAAAGCATTTTTTTCTATTCTTTTTAATCAGATTATAGATTCAAATTTTCTTGATGTATTTGCAGGTACTGGAATAATGTCTCTTGAAGCTTTGAGTAGAGGAGCAAGATTTGTTCATCTCGTTGATTATAATAAGGTTTCTAGGAATCTTTTAGTTAAAAATTTTAGATTTATAAATGAACCTTATAAATTTTTTTTCAGTGAGGCTAAAATCTTTCTTAAGAAGAGTAATCTTTTTTATGATTTTATTTATCTAGATCCACCTTTTGATTATTCTTTTAAGGAAAAATTACTTGAAATAATTTCAAAAAATGATAGTTTAAATAAATATGCGAAGGTTATTATTCATTATCCTTCTAGAGAAAATTTAAGTAAGTATATTTTAAGCCTTTCTAAATACGATTCTAGGCGATATGGTGATTCAAGGCTTGATTTTTTTAAATGTTACTCTTAAATTAAATCTTAATATTAATCTTTGATGGAATTAAAAATATTGAATTCATTACTTTTAAGTTCTTCAATATTGCGTTTTAATTCAAATTTATTAATATTTTTTAATGGAGCTTTCTTTACTTCTCCGCTTTGTCTCTTTATGGTTATCTCTTTGGATTCAAGGTTAAGTATAACATCTCCAATGTTATATGATTTGTCCTTTTTTTTAATTATAGATAGAGTAGGCAATATTCCTACATTGTATTCAAATACAACTACTTTAAATAGAGGTTCATTGCTATCTTTTGTATATATGTCAAGGACTTCTCCATAGTCGAAAGGCGCAAGTATTGTTAAGAAAATTTTTAGCATTTCTATATCAAATTTTTTATTTTTTAAGTGTTTATTTGGTTTATCTGTATCCCAATGGTATTTTTCGCTATTTTGAAATAAGAATTCAATAGCCTCCAGAGGGTTAACAGGTTCTTTTATTATAATAGGATTTACCATTTCATCATAAGCATCTATTATACAAAAAATCCTAATAAGTTCGTGAGTAAATTTTTTAATTTTTATATCTGTATGACTCTTACTGTTAAGATAGTTTTTTTGACCATTTATTATCATTTTTGTAATAGGAGATATATCTTCTCTCATTCTAAATAGATTTTTAGAGATATTAATGCTTTTGTCTAAATATTCTATTTTAAGTTTGTACTTTTCTTCTGTTTCTTTGTTTTTAAGGCTGATTTTATCTTTCAGTTCTTTTAGTATATTGATATGCATTAGTCCTATTGGGTGTAGTAATACACCAAGAGCAGCTTGTAATATTGTATTGTTATCGTAAAAAAATTCTGTAAGTTGTGTATAATGTCCTTTATCGATGAAAAACTTTGATGTTGAGCGTGGGGCATCTTTTACTGCTCTTTCTTTATTTAGCTGTGCAATTGTTATTAAAAAATAAATTGTTGTGTCAATTGCATGAAGTAAAACAGAATCGCCTATTGTTTTTATTTTTCCATTGCAAAGTTCCCAATCTCTTCTGATTGAGTGTAGATATAATTTTTTTATTGTTTTTGAGTTAGACAGATTGTCCTTATTTCTCATTTTTTGAAAATCGAAATAATTATATATTTCTATCAATAACTTTTGAATAGATATTATTTTGTGTATTGGTAAAATTTTAAAGCTTCCCTCAATGATTTCTTTAGAATAAATAGAATCGGGATTTTCTTCCATGAGAATATTCAAATTTATTAATCTTTTTTTGCCGGCAATTGTAAATATTTTATCTTTTTCTGAAAATGGCTTATATATTTCTTTTAAAGAATGAAATAAATCTTCCTTTAAAAGATTTATTTCATTCTTTAAAAGTTCTTCATTGATTATATTTACTAATTTTTCGTGTGGAATGTTTGCATAGTTATTGATTACGGGTATACGTGTGACATTACCTTGTTTTAAAACTTTTATGATTTTATCATTTACTCTCGTACTTAGTTTAGATAAATTACCGATGTTTGAAAAAATAATATCGTTCTCTGTTAAGTCTTCTATTTTTTTTATTTCTTTGAGAATCATTTTGAGTCCTCTTAAATAGAATTTTAAATAATTGGCTCAAGAAAAGAAAATTTCCTAATAAAGGGTTAAACTCTTCTATTCCACAAATTTTCAATATTAGTCTGAAAGTTTAAGATTTAAAATGTAATTATCTTTTCTAACTTTGAATTATAGTACAATAAATAAACCCAATGACTAATATTGCCGCCGAGGAGAATCGAACTCCTGACACAAGGATTTTCAGTCCTATGCTCTACCAACTGAGCTACAGCGGCTATTTTTATTTTATAACGTTATAATTTTTCCATAAACATTTTTTTTTGTCAATTATTTATTAGTAATAATAAATTATTTGTTATTTTTTATATATAAAGTTGTATAATTAATCTCATATGCTTTTTATAGGAATGCTCATTTGAGTAAGGTATTTATTACGGATTTAGATGGTACATTGCTTGATGCAAAGGGATCTTTGTCAGATTTTTCTAAAAGCAATTTAAAGGAACTTCTAAAGAGAGATGACTTTAAATTTACAGTTGCTACAGGTAGAGATTTTTATCTTATGAGATCCCCTTTGAGGGGATTTAATTTTAAGATTCCCTTAATTAGTAATGATGGTGCTTATGTTGCATCTATTGACCAGGGTAAGTCTCTTTATGTAGAAAATATAACATGGGGTTGTCTTTGCGATATCTATTCTTATTTTAAGAGTAATGGTTTTTCTATATTTTTTAAAGTTGTACATAATGGAGAGGTATTTAATGCTTACGATGGTATTAATAATTTTTTAGAACATTGGTATCTTACATTTAAGCAAACTTTTTGTTGTTCAAATATTATTAAAATAAATAAACTCAATGATATCTTTCTTTATGACGTTTTATCTGTTACTGTTATTGGTATTCGTGAGATAATTGAATCGGCTTTTTTGAATATGAAAAATTATTCTGAACTTAAAGTTTCTAAATATGGAAGAATAGAATTTAACGATAAAATTAGTGTTATTGAGGTGCAAAGCATTCATGCTGAGAAAATAAATGGTATTAAATTTTTAGCTGATTATTTGTCTATTTCTTATAAAGATATTGTTTATTTTGGAGATTCTGATAATGATATCTCTGTTTTTAATGAGAATGAAATTCATAAAGTTACTCCTAAAAATGGTATTGATACTCTTAAAAATAAAGCTTGTGAAGTAATTGATTATCATTATAATGATTCTGTAGTAAAATATATACTAAACAATTTTAAATAATTTTTAAATAAATTGAACTTTATAATTATTATTCAGGTTTTATTTTTCTGTCTTTGTGTCATATCTTATAAAGATAAAGTTTTTAGTATTTATCTTTATTTTTTTGTAGTAATACATTAGCATTATAGCATTAAGTTTTGTATTTCTTTTATTTAAGTTTTTGTCTTTTTTCTGTAATATTATTTCCTTCAGTATCTTTAAATATTAAATAATAACTTTCTATTTTGTAATCGTTTTGGCTTTTGAGAATGGATTATTGATAATTTCTGAATAGATATATTGAGTCAATATGCTTTACTGTTTAAAAGTAACTATTTATATAGTTGCTAAGATGACAAGTGTAGTTATATGTATGTTTACTTATTTTTCTCTTTGTGTAATTCCTTTTTTCTTTACTTTAGTTTTTACTTTTTAAATTTGTTTAATTTAATTAGTTTTACTTTTTAATGTGTTGATATTTTATAGACTTTATGTAATTTATTAATAAATGTAAACTTAAAGAATTTTTACAACAAATCTTTAATATTTTTTTTAAATAAAACTTTTATTAAATTTAGTATTTCAGTTATTTTATATATTTTATTTTTTGTTATGTAAGTATTTGAAAAAATCCATGTCTGTTGAGAATATTTTCCGTTTATCTTTAAGTACTGCCTTGTAGCTTTCTAGTGCTTGCCAAAATATATAAAATTCAATATTTTGGCCATATGCATTTGCATAAATCCTTGCAGCTTCACTGTCGCCTTCAGCTTTAATTTTAGCTGCTTCAGCTTTTGCCTCGCTTAGTAATTTTAGTTTTTCTTTTTCAATGCTACCAAGAATTTCTGTTTTTTCAGCCATACCTGTGCTTCTTTGTTCTTCTGCTATTTGTTGCCTTTCTGAGATCATCCTATTATGTACGGAATCAATTAAGCTAGGGTCATAGCTAATTTTTCTAATAAGAACATCAACGATTTCAATTCCAATGTCTTTTGTATTTTTATTTGCTACTTCAATTATTTCGTTTTCGATGATTTTTCGACCCTTTGTTATTTGATAAGTTGTGTCATTTTTAGTCTCTTGAGCTGTCAAAATACCCTGAGATAGTCTCTGGATTGGATCATTTGAACTTCTAATCATTTCAAGTAAAGGGTACTTAGCAATAACGCCTCTAACAGCAGGTTCAATAGCAGCATCAATTCTTATATAAGCTCTATCCATTGTTTTGATTGAGGTATAAAACTTATTAATATCTGCAATTTTCCATCTAGCAGTTGTATCTATCCATATTAGTTGTTTCTCTTCGCCACCTGTTGGAATTCTTTGGGGTTCTCCATCCCATCTAAGTATGATTTTGGGAAATATCTGTACTTGTTCAATGAATGGGATTTTATATTTAAGCCCTGCTGTGTGTTCAGTTCTGTTAATTTTTCCAAGTCTTGTAGTGATTGAAATTTCATTTTCTTTTAGTATATAAATTGGTTGCATTATAGAAAGTGATATTAAGCTAATTATTAATGTAAATACAACAGTCTTAACAATAGAGAATAAAAATTTTATTATATATTTCATTTATTTTATCTCCTTAAAGGGTAGAAAGTTTTTTAAATTTTTATCGATTATTTCAATATTATCTTTGTTTTCGAGAATTTCTTTCATTGTTTCGTTATAGATCCTTTCTTTTGTAATTTCTGGATCTTTAATATATGCATTTAAAATTGCATTAAAAATTTTAGTGTCGGCTAATGCATTATTTATTCTGCTTTCTTTATATCCCTTAGCTTCTTCTATTACTTTGAGCGCTTCTCCTCTTATTTTTGGAACAATTTGATTAAATTCTTTCTTTCCTTCATTAATGAATTTGTTTTTGTCTTGGATCGCAATATTAACATCTTCAAATGCTTCATAGACTTTTCCTTTTGGTGGCATAGCATTTCTGATTTGTACTTGTACAATGTCAATTCCCAAATTATATGTTTTGATAATCTCATTCATTGAAGATTTTACTCCCTCTGTAACTCCAACTCTATTGTCATTAATTATTTCAAAAATAGTGTTATCTCCAATTAATCTGTTCATTGATGATTTTGCAATGTCTTTTATTGTTTCTTCTGGATCTTGTACTTTAAACATGAAAGAATATGGATCGTTTATTTTATATTGGACTAGCCATTCAATATTTATTATGTTTAAATCTCCAGTAATTATAATTCCCTCGTCTTCACCAGCATTAATTCCTCTATTATTATCTGTGTTAAACCCAAGTTTAACCTCTTGTACTATCTTTACTGGTAAAATGAATTTTTCCTCAATTAGTGGGATTTTAATGTGTATCCCTGATTCAAGGGTTCTATTTAGTCTTCCAAGGCGAAGAACAATTGCTTCTTCTGATGGACCAACTACGAAAACATTTGATATGATTATTATTGATATTATTGCAAATACAATAATTATTATTGTGTATTCGTATGTTTTATTGAAAAATTTTGGAATATTCAGCATTTTTATCTCCTTTTTATTTATTTATTTCAAGAGAAAATAAGTTTTTCTTCTTGATTTTTGATATTTATTAAGAATAAAGTTTTGATATAATGTTCATTATTTTATTGAATTTTGCTTGACAATTAAAGATGTCGGGACTTCTTTCAATTTGTATTTTGCCCTTAAGCTAGCTTTTGAAGAATGAAAAAACTTTTTATAAAAATTTTTATACATTTTCACTCCTTTCAAATTTTTTGAAGGTTATTTTTTTTATTTTATGATTTTGTACTTCCTCTATTAAGTATTCTCCATGCTCTGTATTAACTTGTTCTCCTTCTTTAGGAATTTTGTCAAGTAAATCCATTATGTATCCTCCAATTGTGTTTATATAATCTTTGTGTTGGATTTTTATTTCAATAGTTTCCTCAATTTTATCAAAGGTAGTTTCTCCAAGGATTAAATAAACATTTTCATCTTCTTTAGTAATAAATTGTTTTTCTTCTTCTAGGTCATATTCATCGAATATTGATCCAAATATTTTCTCTACTATATCCTCTATTGTCAGTATTCCCGAAAATCCTCCATATTCATCAATAACAATAGCCATTATTTTTTGATTTTGTCTCATGATAGCTAGAGTATCTTTTATTCTTTTGTTTTGTTGTACAAAGACAGCAGGTTTTGTAAATTTTATGATACTTTTTTCAAGTTCATTTTTGCTTATTTCAATTAAATCCTTAGTTATTAAAATTCCTATTATTTGTTCTCTATTTTGACCTTTATATACAGGAATTCTGGAATATCCTTCCTTTTTAATCAATTTAATTTTGTCTTTTAGTTTTGATGTGCTTGAAAGTGAGAATACTTCTGTGCGGTGAGTCATAACTTCAGATGCTCTAACTTCTCCTATATTTAACATTTTTTGCATGAATATTCTAGCATCATTTTCTAAAATTCCTAAATTTTCAGCTAAGAATAACATATTCTTTATACTATCTTTATTCATTTTTTGACTTGTTTTTATTTTACATAAGCTTAATAGGACCTTAGTTATTCCATTAATTACATATATTATAGGGGTGAATATAAATGTTAATGTTTTAAGTAATATTGAGGAAGACAAAGCTACGCCTTCATTATTTAATATTGCTATCTGCTTAGGAAATATTTCTGAAAATATCAGAACTATTATTGTTACAATTCCTGTTGAAAAAGCAAGGGCATTATTGCCATACTTGTTAAGTACAAATTTTGTTGCAAGAACACTGGTTGTTATATTGGCAATATTGTTTCCAATTAGAATTGTTGTAACGAGTTTTGATGGATTTTGAGCTAGGTTATACGCAACTTTACCTAATTTTCCCTTTTTCTTTATATCTTGGATTTGTATTAAGCTTAATGAAGTGTATGCAGTCTCTGAAGCTGAAAAAATTGCTGAAAGCGTTATAAGTATTATTATTAATGTTAACTCTAACATATCTATTATTTTAGTTTATCTTCTTAAAAACTGTATTGGCTCTTATTGACTCTAAAGGCGCTGACCGGAATCGAACCGGCGAATCAAAGTTTTGCAGACTTCTCCCTTAGCCACTTGGGTACAGCGCCATAAAACAATAGTTAGTTTATTAAAAAATGATTGAATTGTAAACAGCATTTTAGTATTTGCTAGCATTAATAATGCTAGAGTAGATTTTGACAATGTAAGGCTTCTATTTCTGAACTTTATATCAAAATAGTTTTTATTTTTGTACAATTTATTAATATGAATAGAAAAAAAAGACTTAATAGTGTTTTAGCTAAGTTAGATAAGAATTTAATCATCGAGATTAGAGGATCTTGTGATTTGGAAATAATAGGGCTTGCATATGATTCGAGATGTGTATATACTAGTTTTGTATTTTTTGCTCTTCCGGGGTTTCATTGTGATGGTCAAAAATTTATTGAAGAGGCAATTCAAAGGGGTAGCAATGTTATTGTATATACTAGTCATGTTGACTTTTATGTTCCTGATGTAACATACATTAAAGTTGATTCTTTTAACATAAAGAGATTTATGTCAAATTTTTCTAATATTTTTTATGATGAACCTTCAAAAAAGCTTAAAATTATTGGAGTAACAGGAACTGACGGAAAGAGTTCTGTTTGTTTTTATATATATACTCTTTTAAAGTCTATGGGTATTAAGGTTGGATTTATTTCAACAGTGTTTTTTGATGATGGAAGTGGAAATTTAATTAAGAATCCTTATAGGCAGTCAACTCCAGAATCAACAGAAATTCATTTTTTTCTTAGTAAAATGGTGAATAATAATGTTAAGTATGCTATTGTTGAATCAACATCTCATGGCCTTGATCCTAGAACGGCAAGGCTTGTTGATATTAAGTATTCTGTTGCTGTTTTGACTAATGTTAGTCATGATCATCTTGAATTTCATGGCACGATTGAGAATTATTTGAGAGCCAAGCTCAATCTTTTTTCTTCTACTGCCATTAATAATGGGATTGGTGTTATCAACATTGACGATAAAAGTTCTTCTATCTTTTTAAATTCTATTGATAAATATTATACATATAGCTTGGAGAATAAGAATGCTGATTTTTTTGTAAGCAAGATTAATGAAAAAATGGGTTTTACAGAGTTTGAATTTTTTAATAAAAATATTAAATATGATGCTAAAGTTAATTTGACAGGTAGTTTCAATGTTGAGAATGTAATTGCTGCTTTAATTGTTGTAAGTCAAGTTGCAAGTATTAGTATGCTAAAACTTGTTTCTAGTCTTGTAAATATTAAGGGTCTTTGTGGACGAATGGATGGTGTTGATTTTGGACAGAATTTTTCTTTGATAATTGATTATGCTCATACTCCTGGTGCTTTTCTTAAGCTTTTTCCTATATTTAGAAGACTTTCAAAAAATAGATTAATTGCTGTATTTGGTTCGGCTGGGGAGAGAGATATTTCTAAAAGAAGATTACAAGGAGAGATTGCAGATAGATATGCAGATATAATAATACTTTGCGATGAGGATCCAAGGGGTGAAAAAAGTATGAATATAATTAAAGATATTGCAGAGGGAATTTCTTATAAGATTAGGAATGAAAACTTATTTTTCATTCCTAATAGGAAAGATGCAATTGAAAAGGCTATAGCCCTTGCAAATTCTGATGATTTGGTAGTTACCCTTGGAAAGGGACATGAAGATTCAATAATATATAAAGATAAAAGTATTCCTTGGGATGAAAAAATTGTTATTAAAGATATTATTTTACGTTTAATGAATAGAGGTTAATTTTATGAAGAAAAATCTTATGTTAATATTTGGTGGAGTTTCTTTTGAACATGAAATTTCTTGTAGATCTGCTTATGTCGTTTATAAAGCTCTTCTGAAGCTAGATAAGTATAATGTGTTTTCAGTTTTTATTGACAAGAATACTGGAGTTTGGTATTTATTGGACTCTATTACTGTTGATTCTGAATTTATTAAGAAGGATAGTTCTTCTATTATTAGTTTAGTACCTGGTTATGGGATATTTGTAAGAGATAGAGACCTTGAAATTGATGTTGTGTTTCCTATTGTCCATGGAAGAACAGGAGAAGATGGATCTATTCAGGGGCTTCTAAAAATAATGGATATCCCTTGTGTTGGTCCTGGTATTTTAGGAAGTGCTATTTCTAGTAATAAGTATTTTTGTAAGCTTTTGCTTAATAGTTTTAATATTCCTTTGGTGCCTTTTATTGGGCTTAGAAAGTATGATTATTTACTAGATAAAGAAGGAATTAAGAATAATATAAAACAAAATTTGAAATATCCTGTTATTGTTAAACCAGCTGTATTGGGGTCTTCAATTGGAATAAATATTGCATATGATAATAATCAAATTGAAAAATGCATAGAAGAAGCTTTTAAATATGATTTAACAGTTATTATAGAGAAATTTATAAGAGCTAGAGAAATTGAATGTTCTGTTATTGGAAATGATCAGATTAAAATATTTACTCCTGGGGAGATTGTTATACAAGATTTTGTATTTTATGATTATGTTGCTAAGTATTCTACTATTCCTGGAAATTCTATTGTTTTTAATATTCCAGCTCATCTTGATACAAAACATTTATTAGATATTAAAGAATATGCATTTTTAGTTTATAAAAGTTTAGAACTTAGAGGTATGGCAAGGATTGATTTTTTTGTTGAAAGAGATACTGGCTTAATTTATGTCAATGAGATAAATACAATACCAGGATTTACGGATATTTCTATGTTTTCTAAGATGTGTGAACATGATGGTGTTGGCTATGAGTCTTTGGTGGATAAGTTAGTGGATTTTGCTTTTAATAGTTATGAAAAAAGGAAAAAAAGAATTGATTTTAAAAAGTTGGAAGATTAGTTTAGTTTTAAACTTTTTAATTTTTCTATTTCCTTGTCATCTTGGAGCTTAAAGAAAATATCTAAATCATGTTTTTCAGGTTTAGGAAGTATGCCTGAGTATTTAATTGAATATGAATAATCAATTTTTATGCTTCTATCTTCTGTTTTAGTTTCTTTATCATATATTTTGACATAATGGTCATTAGTGTCAAAGTAAGCAAATATATCATATTTAATGTCTTCTTGCGATTTAACTGTAAAAGCGATATTTATTATTTTTGACTTAATATTGTTTACGGTGAATATTATATTGTTAGATGCTACTTTGTACGGTGTATTGCTTTGATATATTATAAGTTCAGATGCATTTTTTAATTTTAAATTAATTTGTTTTGCAATATTCTTAGTATTAATTTTGATTCCATATATGCTTCTTTCAGCAATATCTATTTTTTGAAAGGAAAGATTTATTAAATCTTTTTGTATTTTAAATTCCTTTTCCACTTGTTTTTCACTTTTATTTAAATTTAAATTGAAATCTTTTGTTACTATTTGAATTGTATTTCTGTTTTCTTTAAGATATTCTATGCTAATTTTATTGATTTTCTCTGGAAAGCTTATTATTTGATTGATTTTAATTGTTGAAATTTTACTTATGTTATTTGAAATTATTATTGTAGCGATCATTAAGAAAAAAATTATAGATTCCATTTTTTCAGCTTTTTTGAATTCTTGTAATATCGGTTTAGTTCTATACTTTAAATGTTCTATTATATTAATAAGTATTGGTGAGAAAAGTGAGATTGATATTAAATAACATAATGCTATTGGCCTTGAAGCAAGAGGGGTTGTTTGTAGGGATGTTATTAAAATGAAGTTTATTGTCCAAATAATGATTATTATGGTCTTTTTTATAAGTTTTTTGTTATTTGGAATAATTAATATTAATATATTTTTCAATAGGATAATTAAAATAAATTCTATTTTAATGTATAGTATCATTATGAGTTCAATAATGGAAATTGCTATTGCTAAATATTTAAGATCTCTAAAATTTAAATATATTTTAAAGTTATATATGAAGTAGGATATCAGATTAAAATTAAATAATGTTAAGAAAAAATTTACTAGATAGATTGGATTTATAACATTATAGTCTATTGAGTTTGTATATTCTGTAAGTATTTTATTTGTGGCTATAAATGAAATATATGTACTTAAGAATAATATAAAAAATAGCCTTGCTATTTTGTAGTAATTATCTTTGACTTTTCTGATTATTATGCTAGTTTTTGTAAATTTACTAATAAACATCAATATAATGAAATTATAAATAGTATATATTAATATGATGAGTGTACTTTCATTTATTATCAATTTTTTAAATGGAATATTGATTATAATATAGTGCAAGTGATTCTTATTTTGGATATTTTGTTTAGATATTATTGTTTCTTTAATTGATTTATAAATTTCAGAAAGATTATTGTTTTTGGAGTATTTTAAAAGAGGTATATTTTTATTATTATTGATAATTAAAATGGGAATTTCTTCTTCTAAATATAGATTATATATTTCATTTATATTTTTATCATGGATTTTTGAAACAATAAAATTTACTTTATTGTTTTCAAATGGATTAATAAGGGATTCTAGAAAGCTTAAATCTGTTTTTGAATTTATTATATTTGATTGATTTTTAAATTCTATTATATTATTTTCTTTTTCTTCATTTAGCATCAAATATATTGTTCTTTTATTTTTCTCAAGAGTGTTACTATTAAGGAGTAGTATGCTACTTATTTTTGATATTTGTTTATGTGAATCATCTTTAATAAAGTATATGTTTAATGTATTTTCAGGTTTGAAATTTTTAAATTCATTTAGCAGTGTCATTGAAATTGCAATTGCAAGATTGTTTTGTAAATCATATTGTATCTCTATAGGTACAATGATATTATAATCGGTTTTACCTATTCCTTTTACTTGTGAGTGAATTGTTTTTTGCGAATATCCAATAAAGCCAATCTCTTGAAGTAATTGTTCTTTGTATTGAATATTGCTTTCTTCCAGAAAATTTTTTATGTAGTCATAAGTGTTTTTGATTTTTGTTATTTTTTCTGTATCTTTGTTTAATTTATTAATTTTTATAATATGTTCTTTTATTTGTTGAATATAGGGGTATATCCCATTATAGGGGTATATCCCATTTGCTTTTATTGTTTTGTTTAAAATAGATATGTTTATGAGAATTAAGAATAATATCTTAATTCTCATAATTTTTAATGTCTTCTTCTACTTGCATTATTTTAAGTATATTGGGATTCTCTTTGAGAGATAAAAGTACCATTTCTACATTTTTTGCATTTGATGAGATGATTATGTTGCTTATGCCATATCCATTTCCACAATCTTCTATTTTTTCACTAATGAGTCTTACATTGAAATTTGTAAAAATGTTATCTAGATAATTGAAAAGACCTTTTAAATTTTTTAAGAATATTACAATATGATATACTTTTCTTGTTGGTGTTGCCTCCCATTCTACTTCTACTAGGTTACTTTTTTTATATTGTTTTACGGTTTGACAATTATCGTTGTGTATTATTATTTCATCTTTTTGTATTATGCCTATGATATCTTCTCCTGTTGATGGATTGCATTCAGGAGATAATGTAATTTTTTTTATTTTAGATTTTGTTAATGATTTAAACAGACTAAAAAGTCTTTTTTGTTCTTTATTTTCTCTAATAAGATATGCAATTATGTTATTATCTACAAATATCGTGTCATCATTTTTATTAAGCCAAGATCTAATTTTTGAACGTGCTTTTTTTGTTCTAACACTATTTAGCCAAATTACATTGGGTTTTGCCTCAGGTGAGGTGAATATTTCAACAATTTGTTCGTTTCTTAAAGGTTTTGTTAATGAGCTAATCTTAGCATTAATTTGTGCATAGAGTGCTTGGTCTCCAATGTCTGTATGTATTGCGTATGCGAAATCAATTGAATTTGACCCAAATGGAAGTTCTATTATTTCTCCTTCTGGAGTATATACATATATAAATGTGTTTAATAGTTCTTTATGTATATCATTCATTGAGTATTGGTTTTTATTCATCGAATCTTGCTGCCATTTTTTTATTCGATTAATAAAAGAAAGATCATCAGCTTTCAGTTCAGTTTGCTCTTTATAGATCCAGTGAGCAGCAACACCGTATTTAGCGATTCTATCCATTTCTTCTGTTCTGATTTGTATTTCAATTAATTGATTATCTTCTGGTATTCTTACTGTGGTATGTAGAGATTGGTATTTGTTCTCTTTAGGTATTGCTATATAGTCTTTTAATCTTCCTGGTATTGGTTTCCAAACTTTGTGTACAATTTCTAGTATTTCATAACATTCTTTTTGCTTTCTACAAATTATTCTGATACCTAAGGTATCAAAAATTTGAGATAGCTTATTAGTTCTTGTTTTCATTTTTCTAAATATTGAATAGAAATGCTTTGAGCGCACTATAATTTCTGCTTCAATCCCAATTTTTTTAAGTTCTTTCTCTATTGCCAATTTTCCTTTATATAGTTTTTTTTCTCTTTCTATTTTTGTTTCGGATAAAAAATTTTTTATCTCTTTATATTCTTTTGGATAAAGATATTTTAATGACAAATCTTCTAGATATACTTTAAGAGATGAAATACCTAGTCTTTCTGCAATAGGTACATAGGTAGCAAGACAATCTTTTGAGATTCTCTCTCTTCTATTTTTAGGTAAGTGGGAAAGAGTTGTCATGTTGTGTAGCTTATCAGCAAGTTTTATGATTATTATTCTAATGTCATGAGTCATTGCGAAAAACATTTTTGAAATAGTGTTTGCTTCTTTAATTGCTCTTGTTTTATTGTGTAAATCATGAATTTTTGTTACACCATCAATTAGGCTTAAAATTTCTTCATCAAATTCTTTAATTATTTCTTCTTTTTCAACGCTTGTGTCCTCAAGCACATCATGTAGTAATCCAGCTATTGTTGTTTTAAAATCTAATTGAAATTTTGAAAGAAATAAGGCAACCATTATTGGATGTATTATATAAGGAACTCCACTTTCTCTATATTGTCCATAATGTAGTTGTTCTGATATTTCAAGGGCTTTAAATATTAATTTTTTTTGAATCTCATCTTTATAAGTGTTATTAATAGTATTTTTGAAGATGTTTTTTATTTTATCAATATCATTTATTTTCATTAAATATGCAATTTCATAGGGTTGTATCATTTTTTATCCTCAGCACTAATGCTCTTTTTCTTGTCTCAAGATCATGTAGAGTTTTGAGATATAAAAACCCTTCCTGTATTGCAAATTCTTTCATAGGTTCTATTTGCCATGGAGCTAATTCTATTATTAATAATCCATTTTGTATAAGTTTATGTTTTGATTGTTGTATTATTTTTCTTGAAAGCTCAAGCCCATCTTTCCCGAACCCTAAAAGAGCTATTCTTGGTTCTTTTTCTAACTTTTCCTTTATTTTAAGTTCATCTTCATTTAAATAAGGAGGATTAGTAATTATTATTTCAAACTCTTTGTTTATACATTTTAACAGATCTGAATATAATATTTCTATATAGTTTTCTAATTTTAGTCTTTTTGTATTTTTTAATGCTACTTGTAGAGCTTTAATAGAAAAATCTGACAATATTACCTTTTTCTTAATATAATATGCAATTGTAAGTCCAATGCAACCACTTCCACAGCATAAATCTAAAATTTTATTTAAGTTATTCTTTTTAATTTGTATTAAAGCTTCTTCTACTAAACATTCTGTATCTGCTCTAGGAATAAGTACATATTTGTTTATATAAAAATTTATTCCCATAAATTCTTTTATTTTAAGTATATAGTGTATTGGAATTCCTGATTTTATATAATTTATTTTACTCAAAAATTCATGTTCTTCTTTTTTTGTTAAATTTTGATTTTTATTGGCAAGAATTAATTCTTTTCTAATTTTTAAAATTTTTTCAAGTAATAATAATGCATCAAGATAGTGTAGATTGTGTTGTTTTGAGCTTTTTATTGCTTCGTTTATATTCATTGAAAAGTTATATTTAATTATCTTTTAAGATTCTTTCTTGAAGTTTAATGGCTAGCATGTCAAGAAAAGAATCAAGATCTCCTTGTATTATTTCTTCTAACTTATAAAGACTAATATTTGCTCGATGATCTGTTACTCTGTTTTGTGGAAAATTATATGTTCTAATTCTCTCAGATCTATCGCCTGAACCTACCTGTTGTTTTCTGTAGCTTGAACGTTGTTCTTGTTTTTTAATATCTTCAAACTCATAAAGTCTAGCTCTTAAAATTTTCATCGCTTGGTCTTTATTTTTATGCTGACTTCTCTCATTTTGACACTGTACCACGATTCCTGTAGGTAAGTGTGTGATTCTAACAGCAGAATCTGTTGTATTAACATGTTGTCCACCTGAACCGGAAGATCTGTAAACATCTATTCTTAAATCTTTATCATTAATTTCAATATCTGTATCTTCAGCTTCAGGAAGTACAGCAACAGTTGCGGCAGAGGTTTGAAGCCTTCCATTAGATTCAGTTATTGGCACTCTTTGAACTCTGTGGACTCCGCTTTCATGTTTTAATTTTTTAAATACATCTTTACCTTTTATTTCAAAGCTTATTTCTTTAAATCCCCCCAGTTCTGTTTCATTAAAGTTAATAAGCTCTGTTTTCCAACTTTTTTTCTCAGAATATTTTGTGTACATTTCGTAAAGATTGTTGGCAAAAAGTGCAGCCTCCTCTCCTCCAGTCCCAGCTCTAATTTCGATAATAATATTTTTACTGTCTTTTTCGTCTTGAGGTAATAGCAATACCTTAATTTTATTTTCGGTCTCTTCCTTTTGAAGATTTAAAGTAGCCAATTCTTGTTTTATTAGTTCCCTCATTTCTAAATTTTCTTCTTCAGAGAAGATTTTTTTATTTTCCTCAATTTGGTGTAGTATTTTTTCATATTCGTTTTTTTGTTCTCTAATTTTTTCTAGGTAATTATATTCTTTTATTATTTTTGCATATTCTTTTTGATTCTTAATTAAATTTGTGTCCTGTAGTTTATCTTCAAGCATTTTTATTTTATTTTCGATTGGGTCTAATTTATTTAAAATCATTTTAGTTTTTCTCCTAATGGATAGTAATATTTTATCTTAATTTTGGGTTTTTTTGTTATAATTGCTTTTAAATTTTGTATAAGGGATTTTAGTTTAAATTTAAATAAAAATTTGAGCTCGTAAATTTAAGTATATTTTTTTTAAATTTTTATATAATATGTATTATTAAGATTGGAAATTAAAGATTTATTAGTATCTTAGTATGTTTATGTCTAAATATAATTTATACGTTTTAATAGCATATATGAAATGAGTTGAGTTATATCTTTAATAAACCAGTTAAAGGGGTATTTATGTTAGAAAAGGAACTTTTATTAGGTGATCTTGAAGATATATCGCAAGTTTCTGATAATAAACTTCTTGATGTTACTGAGAAATCCAAGAGGGGATATCAGTTAATAAAGGAAGAGAGGCTTGCTGAAGCAAAGTCATTATTTAATGATATTTTAGAAAAGGATAATGATAATAATTATGCTCTTGTTGGACTTGGAGATATTGAAAGGAAGAAAAAGAACTTTGATAAAGCTATAATTTATTATCAAAGATGTCTTTCTAAGCATTCGAATAATAATTATGCGCTTTTTGGTTTGGGAGATTGTTATAGAAGTTTATATGATTACAAAAAGGCTACAGATATATGGGAAGAATATTTAAAATATGATCCTGAAAACATTACTGTTTTAACAAGAGTTGCAGCTTCTTATAGAAAGTTAAAAAATTTTCAAAGGTCTAGACAAGCATACTTAAGAGTAATAGAACTTGCGCCAGATAATGATTATGCTCTTGTTGGTATTGGGCATTTATATTATGATTTTAAAGAGTATAAGGAAGCATTGAAATATTGGCTTAAGATGTATGAGATAAATCAGGCTAAGATTGATGTTCGTGTTTTGACTTCAATTGGCAATTGTTATAGAAAATTAAAGGAATACAATAAAGGAATTTATTTTTTTAAAAAAGCATTAGAAATTTCTCCAAATAATTTTTATGCTGTTTTTGGACTTGCTGATTGTTATAGGGGGAATAAGGATTATCATGAAGCATTGAAATATTGGCTTGCAATAATAGAAAAGGATTCAAAAAATAACTTGGTTTTAACAAGGATAGGGGACATATATCGATATTTGAAGGAATATGAGAATTCACAAGTATATTATAAAAAAGCGCTTGAAGTTGATTTTGATATGTTTGCTGTGCTGGGCCTTGCTTTATTGCAAAAAGAGAAAGGACAATATGAAGAAGCATTAACCGCTATTAAAAATCTTATAAAAAACAATCCTAAAAACTCAATGTTATATATTAATGCTGCTGAATGTTATGAGGCAATGGGGCAAATTGAAAATGCTTTGGATATTTTATCAAAGTTTTTACAATTGGGAATGAAGAATGTTGCCATTATTGACTATATTGATGAACTTAAGAAGAAGAAGGACTTATGAACCTTGAAATTGAGAGATCTATTTTTTTTGATAAGTTGATAGATACTCATGTTCATTTTAATGAGCTTAAGAAGAATTCTATAGATGTTCATCATGTTATTAATAAATGTTCTAGAAATGGATTTGTTTATTTTCTTGATATTGGCTTACATCCTAGTGATTTTTATGATAGAAAAAGGCTTTTAGAAGCTTATTCTAACATTGCACTAACAGTTGGAATTCATCCATTAAACGACACTTTAAAAGATGACTTTGAATTGATTGATAATATTTTGGTAAATGAAAATGTTATTGCTGTTGGTGAGATTGGTCTTGATTACTTAAAATCTGATAATAAAAAAGAACAGATTGAAGCTTTAAATGTTCAATTAGATTTGGCTAGTAAATATAAAAAGCCTGTTATTTTACATATTAGAGAAGCTTATGATGATGTTTACGATATTATTAAATCTTCCAATTTTTTGAACAGAGGAATACTTCACTGTTATTCTGGTACTTATGAATATGCCAAAAAGTTTATTGATCTTGGGTTTAAAATATCTTTTGCAGGTAATTTAACTTTTAAAAATTCAGAATTTTTAAGAGAGGTTTTGCGTAAAATAGACATTAGTGATATTTTGATTGAAACAGACAGTCCATTTTTAGCTCCAGTTCCTTTAAGGGGTAAGATAAATGTTCCCTTTTTTTTAGGGTATACATGTCTTGAAGTTGCAAAGGTTAAAAGTTGCGACGTAGAAAGTATTGCAGCTAAATTGTATCACAACTTTAAAGATTTATTTAAAAATGTTTACCAATTATCATCATAAGTATTTGATATACTTTGTTCATCAATCATTGCCTTGAGCTCTGATAAATATATATATTGAGGCTCGTAATTTATTCTATGCTCAGGTATTATTTTTATTCTTATTAATTCAGAGTCTCTTGTTTCTTTTTTAAATTTATATTTTTTTTGTGCAAAATTTTTTGGAATATATGCTCTTAGTTTTTTCCATCCAAGGAAGTTAAGTTTAGAGATACCGTTTTCTGCTTTAAAGGGGATTGAGTGAAAAGTCCCAGATGAATCTTTTAATATTGCAAAGACTTCTGTGTTGGTTTCTCTTCCATCTATCCATAAAGAGAGACTCCTAACAATGCCTGGTATTGTCATCTGTTTATCTGGGTCTAGATTTATTTCACTATCGCTTCTAGAAGTTATATATTTAAGTGCTAATACAAATTTGTTATCTTGAGTATCATTATTGTTGTTTTTAAATCTAGCAAGTAAAGGATTAATCCTTTCAGTAAAAAATCTTAAATTAAAATCAAATGGGTCTTCCATTTTGGAAAGAGTATATTCTTTTTGTTTTTGGTTATCGTTCTTTTTATCAGTTTCATTTTGTGCAAATGCATAAATATTAATAAAAGTAATCAATATTATTAAAATCTTTATCATATAAAATCCTTATAATTTGGAACTCAATATTATTTAGTATTAGTTACTATATTAGAATAACAAATTTACATTATCTTTTATAGATGTTTAGTTCATAGTAAAAATTTTTATCTATTTTTTTTATTATATCTATTAAATCTAATTCATTAATACCAATTATATATTTTGAGTTAATTTCTTTTAGATTTTTTTTAGTATCTCCAATTAGAATAAATTCTATTTTTTTAAAAAACATCGATCTACTTAATCTTTTTAGGTAGATGTGATTATTTTTCATTGAAAATAGAATAATTTTTTCTATTTTAGGGGTAATGAAATTTTTTAAGTATTCTATATTTTTATTATCTATAATAGTGATATTTATATTTTGCCTTTTTGCTCTTTTTTCTAAATATTCTAAGTCTTCTTTATTTAAGGTGTTATCTCTCATTATTAATGATGATTTAAATTTTGTTAAAGAGTTACTGAATATAAAATCAATAGCCTTTTTTAATGAAAATTTTATATCGGGAAGAGAAAAAAGGTTTTTTCTTCTTTTATTATTTAGTATTTTATTATTTGATTTATGTGTTAAAAGTATTTTTTTTACATTTTCTAGTTTATCTTTAATCATTTCAATGTCTTTTTCATTTATGAATAATATATCTTCTTTTATAAATGGGTCATTTTTAATTTTGAAGAAATATGCAGTTGCATCTGAGAAAATTATTATATAGTTAAAATTTTTATTTATAATTTTGTTTTCTTTACAATTGGATATAGATAATAGAGTTAATAATGAAATAAGAGCTATTTTTGTCTTTATCATTAGCTTAAAGTTTCAATGAGCTCCTGTTTAAAGCTATAATTACCAGTAATATTGTTGATATGGATAAAGCATAGAATTGCATATTAATTAAAATTAATACTTTTAAAGTTGTAATTATTGCTTCTAGTAAAAGAAGGGGAATGAGAATAAGTTTGTATCCATTTATGTTGTGTATTATAGAAAAATTTATTCCTCTTTCGCATATTATTGCTGTAGATATAAATTTTATTATATGCAGAATAGGTATTTTGATATATTCATATGTACTAAAAACTTTGCTATTTGAAATAATTAGCTCTAAGTTTTTAGAAAAAGTAAGACTGAAAGCAAAATATATTAAAAATATTGGTTTTTTTTTAAGTGCTGAATCTGAATTAAATGTGAAAAAGAATATAAAAGTCAATAATGGAAATATATAATAGTAAAGGTGTTCTTTGATGAATATTGAGATTGCTAAACTTAATTTTGTTTTATAGTTTATTTCTAATGCTTTATATAAGATTAATTCTTCTGTCAAATATAATGAGAAATAGATAGTAATTCCAAATAATGCTATCATTAGATATATATAATTTTGTTTGACTTTTTTAAGTTGAGGATATTTTATTAATGTGTAAATTCTTAAAACTAAAGGCAAACTTACAAGTAAAAATATATTCATAATAAGTAAATTTTACTTTTTAATTATTGATTAATCAATTGATTTTTTGTTTTATTACGTAGTACTTTTTGTTATTGTTTTAAATATAGAGATATTGTAATTTACTTTTTCATTAAGGTATATTAAAATTAGTTATTAATTGATATTGTTTGAGGAGTATATATTTTTAGATGATAAATAGGAGTTCCAATAGGGATAGAATTAAGCCGGGGGAGAAAGAATTAAAAATTAATCATAAAATAAAGGCTAGTGAAGTTAGGGTTGTTTTTGAAGATGGAACTCAATCTGTTTTGCCAATTGAAGAAGCCATTATGCAAGCTAGGGAGGCTGATCTTGATTTAGTTGAAGTTTCCCCGAATGTTTCACCTCCAGTGTGTAAGATAATTGATTATGGTAAATATAAATTTCATCAGGAGAAGAGGCAAAAGGAGCAGAAGAAAAATCAGAGAATAATTAAACTTAAAGAAGTTCGAATGCAGCCAAAAATAGATACTCATGATCTTGATTTTAAGTCTAGAAATATTTTGGGCTTTCTTAGAGAGGGAAATAAGGTAAAGGTTACTATAAGATTCAGAGGACGCGAACTTGCTCATACTCATTTGGGATATGGAATTTTAGATAGTGTTCTTGAAAGAGTTGGAGATGTTAATTATAATTTAGAATCACCGGCTAAGATGGAAGGCAAGACTATGTTTTTAGTTGTTGCACCTAAATCTAGGAAGTGATAATAAGGAGATATGAATGTCAAAGATGAAGACGTGTAAAAGTGCAAGTAAGAGATATTCTTTTACTTCAAAGATGAAAGTGAAGTATAAAAAGCAAAATTTAAGACATATCTTGACAAATAAATCTTCTAAAAGAAAGAGACATTTGGGAAAATCGGGTGTTATTTCAAGTTGTGAGTTTAAGAGGATTAGAACTTTATTGCCTTATGTTTAGTTGATTTTAGAATTTTAGGAGGTTGTATGGCTAGAGTTAAAAATGGGACAGTTCATGTTGCAAGGCGAAAGAGAATTTTAAAAAAAACTAAGGGATTTTGGGGTACTAAGAAAAGTAATTATAAGAAAGCAAAGGATACCCTTCGTAAAGGTATGATGTATGCTACAAGAGATAGGAAGAATAGAAAGAGAGAGTTTAGAAGTTTATGGATTGCAAGAATTTCTGCTGCTTTAACAGGTATGGGAATTAATTATTCAAGGTTTGTTGAAGCCTTAAAAAAAGCTGATATTAGAATTAATAGAAAAATTTTGTCTAATTTAGCTATTGAAGATATAGAAACTTTTAAAAAAATAGTATATGAAATAAAAACTTAAAAAGTTCCTGAGAAGTTCAATTATAGGAATTAGAGTTATTTTTTGCGACATCTCACTAAATTTGGGAATTTGAGTATTTTTTTAACGGATGATTTCTTAAAGATAATCAAAAGTTAAGAATGAAAATTCCATATTTTAAAATAGCGCTAAATGAAATATTTCTATGTTGGCTTCTTGGGATTTATTTAAAGGAATATTATTGTGCAATTTATTTCTCTTAAAAATATTAAAAAACAAGATAGCTATATCTATTATAGGAATGTATATTTTGCTGATGTTATTTATGAATATAAGGGTTTTAATGAAAATAAGCGAATTAAATTTGTTATAGAAACAACTCCTTTAGGCGAAAAACATATCACTATTGATTTTATAGATCCACTAGACTATCCTGTTCTTAGTTTAATGATTGCAATAAAAAGATATATAATTGAGATTGATGTTGAGGGCGAGCTTCCTTGATTTTATCTTTTGAATCGGAGGAAAAAATGATAGACTTTTCTAAGTCTTTTTTTAATCCTATACCCATTGGCAAGGTATTTGCTCTTTGTGGTGATATAGGATCAGGGAAGACAACCTTTTTGAAAGGTTTAGCTTTAAATCTTGATTTTTCTTCTTTTGCAAGCCCAACTTATAATATTATTAATGTTTATGAGTTTGTTAATTTTAAATTTTATCATATTGATTTGTACCGTTTAAATATTTTAGATGAGTTTGAGCTTATTGGTGGGATGGAGATTCTCTTAGATATTTCTTCTATTATAGCTATAGAGTGGCCAGATATTATTCTTGATATTTTACCTAAACACAGATTGATATTTTTAAAATTTAAAATAGTAGATACTACTAGGATTTTAGAAATTAGTGATGAATACTCTTGCAGTTGATTATTCTTATAAGTCTCTATTAATTTATTTTAATATAAATGATGAAGCTTTACCTCTAGTTGTAAGTAAAAATAATATTAGTAATAATCTTAGTGTTCCAAAAATATTTAAAGAATTTGTGTTAGAGAATAATATTAATCTAAATCATCTTGATTTAATTATTAATTCATATGGTCCTGGTTCTTTTACGGGTTTAAGAATTAGTTTAAGCTTTATTAAGGGTCTATCATTAGGACTTTCTATTCCTTTTGTAAATATACTTACTTTTGATGTTTTTGCTAACTTAGTCCATAAAAATTCAGATATAGTTACTTTAAGTTTTACTGCGGGTAGATATTTTTTTGGATATTATAGATATTCTAAATTATGTAATGATATTTTTTGCTTTTCTGAGAAGGAATTATTTGAATATTTAAAAAAACTTGACTCTAATTTGGTGATTATTGGAAATGGGATTGAATTTATTTATGATAAACTTAAAAATAAGTATACTATCATTAGTAATATTGATTCTTTTGGTCATGTATTGACTGAGCTTGGAAAATGTAAATATTTAAAAAACAAACAAGGAGATGATATTTTTTCTGGTCCTTTTTATGCAAGAATGAGCGATGCAGAGCTTAATTCTTACTTAATAAAATAATCGAATAAGCTTTTTATTTTATTTATATTGTTTTTTATATTTTGTTTATCTTTTAATATTGATTTTTTATTTTCTTCTTTAATGATATTATAAATTTCAGATCTAAATATTTTAATGTCTTCAGGAGCTTTTATTGCTATTTTAACACTATCTTTTTTTATTTCAAGTATTGAAATTTCAATATCAGGGTCTATTTTTATACTTTCTTTTGCTTTTCTCGATAATACTAACATAATTTTTCTCTAAAGACTCTATATCGAAGAAAATGCTCTTCATTTGTAGAAATGGCTTGTTTGCCAATTATTTTTTTTTTGTTTAGTATGATAGGGGCTTTTAAATTTGCTGTGATGTCTTTGTAGTTTTTTACATGCATGTTTATTATACATAGGATAACTCTTTCATCTTCATTTTTTGCTTGAATATCTAGCCAGTCTTTTTCCTGTATATTTGGTAAGTATCCTTCTAGAAAATTGAAAGGAGAGGTCACTAAAAAGCTAATTTCCTCATTGACTGACTGCATAATTGAAAAGAGTCTGTGCTCAGATTCTTTAATTATAAACTCTTTAATATCCTCAAATCCTAGTATTCCCTCAGGGAATCTAAATTTTATACTATTTTCATCTCTCATTTATTTTAAAAAGTCTAATAGTGTTGTTTGCATTATCCTTGCAGAAACTCCTAAAGATACTTGATAAGATAAGCTTGCCATATTAAGATCTGTTATTGCTTTTGTTACATTAAGATCAGTGTAATTAACCATATCGTCTTTCATATCCATTGCTTCTTTGCTAATTCTTTCATAACTTGAATCAAGTCTATTCTCTTTGGCCCCAAGATCGGCTACTGTTGTAAGGATTTTATTTAAACTCTCATCAATTTCAGCTAAGCTCCTACTTCCAATAAGTTCTTCTCTGTTTTCTTCTAAATTGTCTCTAAGTTCAATTAAGGTATCAAAAATAGATCTGCTTCTAACTTCAGTATTTCCTGAAATATTGTAAGGAGGTGATTTAGTGTCATTGTTTTTAGTGATAATACCAAGTTCTTGTAATACGGATGAACCTTCTTCTGTTATCCACATTTGGTGGGGTGTGGTTGTTTGTATTGAAATTGAATTTAAAATACGATCAAGACTGGCTTCGACAGGAGCCGATGATTCATTAATCTTAGCAATAATGTCAGCGGCAGTATCTCCTGCTACTAATGCTATTTCAATATTATCAATATAAATTTTTGTATTTTCTTTTACAATAAATCCATTAACATTTGTCGATGATATTATGTGGTGATTTTGTGAGAAAAATATTTCGTTACCAGGATAATTCGTTGGAATATAAATTCCATTATATATTTCTATTTCTTTTTCTGCTTGATTGCCATTATAATCTATTCTTATTATTTGGGGAGATTCTCTATCTTGAGTGACATTATTAACTCTATTTTCTCTGGTTATTTTAAAAGCCTCAGCATCAATTTTAGTTCCTGCAAAAATGCTATATCCGTCTGGGCCTTTTACATTTGCGATTGCAATAGCATCTTCAAGAATTGCATTTACTTCTTTTGCTATTATTTTTTTATCGTCAAGTCCATAAGTCCCATTTGCTCCTTGTATAGTTATTTCTTTAGCACGAGTTAAAATGTTTGATAAAGATTGCAAGTATCCTTCTATATACCTAAGTTTTCCTTTAGCACTGTTGATGTTTTTAATATAGGTGTTAAGCTTGAAAATGTCACTATCTAGTCTTATTGCATGAGTAATTCCTGTAGGATCATCTCTTAAATTTTTAATTCTTTTCCCTCCTTTATATAAACTTTCCAGGAGTTTTGTTATTTTTACTTCCTGTTCTGTTGAAGATAATTTTAAATTATCATAAGTTAAAGGATGGCTTATTCTGTAAATCATGCTATACTCCCATTTTATTAATTATTGTGTCTATTAATTCTGTAGAAACAACAATGAACTTACTTGCAGCAATGAAGGCTTGTTGAAATTCTATCATATTGGTCAATTCTTCATTTTTATTAACACCTGAAATTGATAATCTTAAATCAGTTAAATCTTTAAGTATTTGCTCTTGATTAGTTTTTGTAACTTCTGCTGTTTGTCCTTTTATTGCAATATTAGATGCTGTATTTGCAAAGTAGTCATTTAATGTGGAATTTTTTCCAATCATTATAGGTGAGTTTACAAAAGACGCGATGCGTAGAGCTGCTTCGTTATCTCCAATAGAAATATCATTTGTAGGGTTCTTAAGGCTAGCTACAATCTTTGATGGATCGTCTGTAATTTCTTTGGCTATTTTAAGCCAAGCTGATGGATTTTTTAAGGGAGATATTGAGTAGCTAGATGCATTTGTTAGTTTATCAGTTGTGTTAATATTTTGGTAATCATAAGAACCATCAATACCAGATTCTTTTAAAATCCCTGCATAACTTGTTAAAAATAATCCAGAATCCTCAATGTGTCTAATTCTAAATATAACATTTTCTTTGTCTTCTTCTTTTACTGCTTTAATTTCAAATTTTCCTTTTGTATTGATTCTTGCAGTGACTTGTGCATTAGAGTTATTTATTTTATTTATCACATCTTGAACCGTATCTGTTGTATTGTACACTATTTCTATAAGTTCATTTTTGTTGATTGTTTCGAAACTTAATTTGCCTGAAAACCCTAGTTTTTCTTCTGCAAATATTTCATTTGTACCATTTATTTTAAAGAGGTGAACAGAGTCAAATTCTCCGTCTCCATTACTGTCATAACGTCCACGTTCATCTGTTAATTTGTATTCTTGTTCAAAGAAAACCCTTCCATTTTTTTTATCAAGTCCATGCCCTGATACATGAACTTCATTAATAAGCTCTGTGACATTAATTGCCATGTTGTCTAGTTCATTGATTTCGTTTTTAATTTCGTTGTCTCTTACGTTAATAATAGCTCCTAATTTCCCTGTATCAATGTTAGCCAACTCACCATTATTCCATAAAACATTCCATTTAGTTCTTGTAGGTCCATTAGAGGCTTCTAATATAAATTCGTTTGCGACTGTACCTTGAATAAGGTGTTTGCCTTCTGTATGAATTAAAAATTCGTTAGGGTCTTGTCTATTTTCTATTGAAATGCTAATAAGACTGCTTAGCTTGTCAACTATGAAATCTCTAGAGTCCATTAAATCATTTGGATGGTCTTTCATAGCAATTGATTTTGAAATTTGCTTATTAAGTTCGCCAATATTTCTAAGATAATTGTTTATCTCTTCAGTAATAATTTTTACTTCATCATTTGCCATTATGTATATTCTTTCAAGTGAATGAAATCTATTTTTTACTATCTCTACAAAAGACTTGCCTCGTTCTAAGATAATATTTCTTTCAGCTAATCCTTGAGGTTGTCTGGATAAATCTTGCCAGCTTTCCCAAAAATCATTTAGTCTTTTTCTAATTGATTGTTCTTCTGGTTCATTATAAATATTTTCAAGCAAAGAAATGAATTTATTTTTCGAACTCCAGTATCCAAGTTTGTGAGATTCTTCAGCTATTCTTATATCCAGCAGATCATCTCTCACTCTTTCGATAGATTGAACCATTATTCCTTGACCTAGTTGGCCAATTTTTTGCGCTCTATTTAAATGAGGGGAATAAATTGGCATCTCAGTTTTCATTATGATCCTTTGTTTTGAATATCCAGGCTTTGATGCGTTAGTTAAATTATGCCCGGTTGTATTCATAGCATCTTTGTGGGCAAATAAACTTCTTTTTCCAATTTCTATTCCTGAGAATGTTGAATCCATTTGAGACTCCTTAAAGTTTTTTATTTATTAAAATAGAGGCCTCATTTAAATTTCCTTTTCTAGGCCTGTAAGGATTTCTATAAGTATTATTTTCTATACTTTCTTGAGCATCTTTAAATATTATATTTAATATTTTAAGTGATGTTTCTATATGACTTGATATTAAATAATTTAAGTTTTGAATATTTATCATTCCTATTTTTAATCTATGGAAATAATTATATATCTCTTTTTTGTAAACTACACATAACTTTTCTATTGCAATATAAGTTGATTCAAATTTTTTATATTCTGTAAATTCTTTCCAAATTTTATTTCTCTTTATCTCAATATCTTTAAATTTGTTAAGACAGATGTTTGTTTTATTAACAGTTTCTTTGAGCATTGTTTCGTTCTTTTCATCAAGATATTTTTTTATGTCCAGGTACAAAGCATAAATATCTTCTACTAAAATAGCTTCTTGTTTTAGAGTATTTTTTAACTCAGTTTCTAGCTTAACTTTCATCTTATGCCATAAATTATAAGATAAATTAACAATATTTACAAATTAAGTGAAATTTAGCGTAGTTTTAATAATTTATAATACTATTGTATTTTCATGCTATGGTATAATTTATTTTAGTTTATGAGCAATCTTTTTCAACGAGATGATGATATTGTTGCACTTGCTACTCCCTTTATGACCAGTGCTTTATGCGTGATTCGTAGTAGTGGAGTCTCTTCGATTAAGAAATTTTCTAAAATATTTTCGAATCCTAAGGGACTTATTGAGGCATCTGGTAATACAATTCACTATGGTTACATAATAGACAATGAAACTTATGAAAGATTAGATGAAGTTGTTGTTTGTCTTTACAGAGCTCCAAAGAGTTTTACAGGACAAGATTCAATAGAAGTTATAGCTCATGGATCTCTTATTGGCATGAAGAAAATTATAGATCTATTTTTAAAAATAGATTTTAGATTGGCTGAACCTGGTGAATTTACTTTTCGCTCTTTTTTAGCTGGTAAACTTGACCTTACTAAAGCAGAGGCAATTAATGAACTAATTTTTGCTAAAACGAATAAGATTTATGATCTTTCTGTTAATAAACTTTCAGGTTCTTTGTTCTATAAAATAGATTCAATAAAAAAAGATATTTTAAATTTTCTTTCAGCGCTTAGCGTTTATCTTGATTATGAAACAGATGAGCATGATGTTGTAGTCCCTTTTGAAATTATTTTAAAAAGTAAAAATGAACTTAAGTTATTAATCGATTCTTATGATGTTTCAAAGAAAATAGAGCATGGAATTACATTGGTTTTGGCTGGTTCTGTAAATGTTGGGAAGTCTTCTCTTTTTAATTTATTGATAAAAGAAGATAGGGCAATAGTATCATCTTATGCAGGAACTACAAGGGATTATATTCAGGCAAGTTTCGAGATGGATGGAATTTTATTTAATGTATTTGATACGGCGGGTTTTAGGGAAACTGAAGATTTTGTTGAAAAGTTAGGCATAGATAGGAGTAATTCTTTGATTAAAGAAGCTAACTTAGTTCTTTATGTAATAGACTCAAGTTTGAAGTTAACAAATGATGATTTGAAATTTATTAATTCTTATGGAAGATGTTCAAATGCTATTTTTATTATAAACAAAATAGATTTAAGACAGGATAAAAATACGATTGAATTTCTAAATTCAAGTAACATAAATTCATCAAATTTAGTAAGAATTAGCACTAAAACTTTGTTTGGAATGGATTCTCTTTATGCTAAAATAAAAGCATTTACATGTTTTAATTATGTGGATATTAATTCTTATGATGTTGTCATTGCTTCAAGTCGTCAGGCAGAACTTTTAAAGAAGGCTTATATTTTGATTATTGAGTTACTAGATAAAATAGAACAGCATATAAGTTATGATATGTTGGCATATGATGTTTATGAGATTATTAACTTTTTAGGTGAAATAACTGGCGAAGTTACTAATGAAGATGTTCTTAGTAATATGTTTAAGAATTTTTGTTTAGGAAAGTAGGTATGGATTTTGATGCTGTTGTGATTGGAGGGGGACATGCTGGAATTGAGGCTTCTCTTGCACTTGCAAGATTGAATTTTAAGACTCTTTTAATTACTCAAAATTTAGACACGATTGGAAAGCTTTCTTGTAATCCGGCAATTGGTGGACTTGCTAAAGGGAATATGGTTCGCGAAATTGATGCTCTTGGTGGAGAAATGGGGCGTATTATTGATTTTAGCATGATTCAATTTAGAATTTTAAATAAAAGTAGGGGACCTGCTGTTCAGGCTCCACGTGCACAGGCAGATAAATTGATGTATCAATTCAAAGCAAAGGAAACATTGGAGATTCAAAGTAATCTTGATCTTTTTCAGGATACTGTTAGTGACTTTTTGCTTAATTCGATGAGGAATAAGATTGAAGGAGTTATTACAGAAAGAGGCAATAAGTTTACATCTCGTGTTGTGGTACTTACAACTGGAACTTTTCTTAGGGGTAAAATATTTATTGGTGAATATAAAGCTTCCATGGGGAGGTTATCTGAGCCTGCATCTTCTGGACTTGAAAATATTTTACTTGAACTTGGATTTGAAATGGGTAGGCTCAAAACAGGGACTCCTGCAAGAATACACAGGAAAAGTATAAATTTTTCAAAAGTGGAAATTCAATTTGGAGATTCTGATATTGTTCCTTTTTCTTTTTCAAATAATTTAATAGATAAGTCTCAACTTTCATGTTATATTACTTATACTAACAATAAAACTCATAAAATTATAATTGATAATATGCATCTTTCACCTCTTTATTCTGGAGAGATTATTGGAAATGGTCCTAGGTATTGCCCTTCAATTGAGGATAAAATAGTAAAATTTCGAGATAAAGATAGGCATCAAATATTTATTGAACCTGAGGGATTGAATACTGAAGAAATGTATCTTAATGGATTGAGTACTTCATTGCCAGAGGATGTTCAGATAAAATTAATTCATAGTATTGATGGGCTTGAAGATGCTATTATGACAAGGCCTGGATATGCTGTTGAGTATGATTATATTAATCCTATTGAGCTTTATGCAAATCTTGAATCTAAAAGGATTGAGGGTTTGTTTATTGCAGGGCAAACCAATGGTTCTTCGGGTTATGAGGAAGCTGCAGCTCAAGGGTTGATGGCTGGAATTAACGCAGCACTTAAAATTCAAAATAAGGAATCGATGATACTTACAAGAACAAGTTCTTATATTGGTGTACTAATTGATGATCTTGTTACTAAGGGGACTAAAGAACCTTATAGAATGTTCACTTCAAGAGCTGAACATAGACTTAATTTAAGGCACGATACTAGTGATAAGAGATTGATTAAATTGGGATATAAAGTTGGATTAATTGCAGAGGATAGGTATTCTGAATATCTTTTAAAAGAAAAAAAGATAGAAGAGGTTAAGGAGCTTTTACGACAAAGGCGCTTGAAGGATGGTGAAGCAATTACTCTTCAGTTAAAAAAGCATGTTAATAAAGATTTTTATCATATATTAAAGGATCCATATATTAATTTAAAGGATCTTGTTAAGATAGATTCTAAATTTAATTTTTCAAAAGTTATTCTTGAGCAGGTTGAGTTAGATATTAAATATGAAGGTTATATTAATAGACAGAAAGACTTAATTAGGAAGATGAATAATCTTGAACTTATTAAATTGCCTCTTGATTTCAATTATGAAATTGATGGTTTGTCAAGAGAATCCAGGGAAAAATTTTCCAAAATACAGCCAGCAAATTTAGCTCAAGCAAGCAGAATTTCTGGTATTAGAAATACAGATATTCAAATTTTGCTTATATATTTTTCAAATCCTAAAAATAAGGTAGTCCTTAATTTGGCTTTATGATGCGTTTTTTTGAAAAAAATATAAAAAAATTAAAGATTCCCTTTACGCCAGGAAGTATTGATAAATTAAAGATATACATTGATAATGTTTTATTATTTGGTGATAGATTCAATTTAGTATCAAAAAATGATAAAAATTTTAATATAATACTTTTTCATGCTTTAGATTCTCTGTCGGGTTTTCCTGTTATTATAGATAATAATCCAAATCAGGTACTTGATGTTGGTAGTGGTGCAGGCTTTCCGGGAATTATTTTAGCTATTTTTGATAAATATAGAAAGTATTTTCTTCTTGAGAGAAGTGCCAAAAAGGCTACTTTTTTGAGGATGATGAAGATAGAGCTTTGCTTGGATAATTTAGAAATTTTAGAGCATGATATTAGAGAAGAGAAAAATGAGTATGAGTTTATTATTTTTAGAGCTTTTAATAATATAAAAGAATACGCAAATATATTGAGATTAGTTTTAAAAGATGGAGGTTTAATTATGGCTTATAAGGGGAAGATTAATAAGATTGAGTTTGAAATTAAATTTGTTGAAAGTTTATTTAGAAAAATAGAAATAAAACCATCATTAATTAATGGCGAAAAGGAAAGGAATTTGCTTCTACTTTATATATAGTAATTTTGTTATTGTTATTATCATTTTATGTTTGTTTTAATGATAAATGAGATTTAGTAATATAGGAGTAACATGAAAGGTAGTTTTCAAATAGATTCAGAAGTAGAGAATGCGTTAAGTTTAATAAATAAGTTTAGGAGAGAAGTTTCAAGTAGAATTCTTGGACAAAAAGAAATGATTGATGCTATTTTGATGGGAATTTTGACAGAAGGACATGTGTTGCTTGAGGGTGTACCAGGGCTTGCGAAGACATTAACAATACAGACAGTTTCAGATGTTCTTGATCTTGGATTTAAAAGAGTTCAGTTTACACCAGACCTTTTACCCTCAGATCTTACAGGAAATATTGTGTATAAGAATACAACAGGGACTTTTAAGGTAAGAAAGGGTCCTGTATTTTCAAATATTATTTTAGCAGATGAAATTAATAGAGCACCTGCAAAAGTTCAATCAGCTCTTCTTGAGGCAATGGGAGAGCGTCAAGTAACTCTTGGCGATGAAACCCATAAACTTCCAGATCCATTCTTTGTGCTTGCAACGCAAAATCCAATTGAACAGGAAGGAACTTATAATTTACCAGAGGCTCAGCTTGACAGATTTTTGCTTAAAGTTAATGTTAATTATCCTGCTATCCAAGATGAGATAAAACTTCTTAAAATATTTTCAGTTGGAGGTGGTCTTGAGAATATTAAAGTTGCAAAGGTAATGAATTCTTATTCTTTGTCGGATCTTAAGCGTATAGTTAGCAAGGTTAAAGTGGATGATAAAATAATGCTTTATATAGTTACCTTAATAGCAGCATCTCGTGAGAATGATAAAAAGACTTATCCCTTTACTAAGTATATTGAATTTGGAGCATCCCCTAGGGCATCTATTAGTTTGCTTAAATGTGCTCGTGTTCATGCTCTTTATGAGGGGCGATTATTTGTTCTTCCAGAAGATGTTAAGGCTGTAGCCTATAATGTGTTAAGACACAGAATTACTCCATCTTATGAAGCAGAGGTCGAAGAAATGAATACAGATGATATTATTAAGATACTTCTTTCGGCTGTAGCACTTCCTTAAGAGTTTCTGTAAGATGCAAGAGAATAATGAGTTAAATACTAGTACGAAGACTAAAATAAAAGCTTTGAAATTTTTTTCAAGAAAAATGCTTTTAGAACTTAATTTTGGTGGATATCGTTCGATTTTTAAGGGACTTGGTCTTGAATTTCATGAATTTAGGCCTTATGAAGAGACGGATGATGCTAGATTTATTGATTGGAATGTTAGTTCTAAAACAGATATTATATTTTCAAAGGTTTTTAAAGAAGATAAGGGAATGAATCTTCATCTTCTTGTTGATAATTCACTTTCAATGAGTTTGGGAAGTTTTATTAACAAAAAAGAAATTCAGGATCTTTTAGTTTCTATATTTGCGCATATGGCATTTTTTAATAATGACAAGATAGGTATAACTTTTTTTTCAAGTAAAACGGACAAATTTATTCCTTCTAGAAAAGGGCATTCACATTTAGGATTAATTTTGAATGAAACAATAAATAGAAAACTACAAAGGGGGAGTAATTTAACTTATATATTTAAAAATACAGCTGAGTATTATAAGAAAAGGTCTTTAATTATAATTATTTCAGATTTTAAGGCTAATGATTATTTTAGGTCTTTAACTGTACTTAGTAAGCGGCATAATATTATTGCAATAAGACTTACAGATTTTTTTGATGAGAGTCTTCCTAGATATGGATTTTTAACCTATGAAGATATTGAAACGGGTGAAAATTTTTTAGTTTCGGGTTTTAGCAAGATTATAGTAAATAGTTATAAAAATTATTGGACGTTGGATAAAATAAGATGGAAGCAAGAGTGCGTAAGGAGAAGCATTAATTTTGTAGAAATTAATACAAAGGATGATGTTTTTAGAAAAATAAAAGCTCTTTTAAAAAAGGATAGCAAGGTTTGAAAAATATAATTATTGTTTTTGTATCTTTTTTATATTTTAATTTATTCCCTTATGAGTTAAAAAATGAAGTATTTATTCCAACTCGTTATTATGTGGGAGATACTGTTGAGCTTAAGTTTTCTTTGATTCTTAGTGAGGGTGAAAAGTTTACTCCTGTTGACTTTATGGAAATTAAAAATGAGTTTGTTGAGGTTATTTCGCTTGTTTATAGACCAGAAAGAGAAGAGATAATAATACAGTTTGTTTCATTTTATGTTGGAAGCAATACTCTTCCAATTATTTATGTTGGAGATGTTAGCAAAAATGGTGATTCAAATAAAGTTATTCTTAAAAATATAAAAATAAATACAAGTAAGCTAATTGCAGCAGATGATTCTCTTATGATACAAAATATAGAGAGTGTTCTTTTTCTTCCAGGAACGAGTACTTATCTTGTTATTTTTGTTTTAGCACTTATGGTAGTTCCTTATGTTTTGATTAAGCTTTTAAAGATTATAAGAAATTTATTATTATTTTTAATAATGAGACATAATTTGAGGAAACCATATAAAATTTTTCAAAAACAGTTCGTTATTTTATCTAACTATATTAAAAATGAAGAGGACCAAATTGTTTTTTATAATTTATTAAACTCTTCTTTAAGGGTCTATTTATCTAAAAAAACAGGTTTTGATTTTAATGCAATTACTACAACTGAAATTTCTGAAATTTTGCAAAATCTTAAGGTGCCTTATGAAATTCGTTCAACTTTAGTTAATATTCTTAGGGTTTCTGATTTCAGTAAATTTAGTGGTGTTAATTTACTAGGAGGAAATCTATCACTCGTTTTGGAGGATCTCAAGAAAGCATCTCTTAGTTTTGAAGAATTTAATAGGTATAATAATGTTGACATTTAATTCTCCCTTATATTTATTTTTACTTATAATTCTTCCATTAATAATTTATTATAGCCATTTTTTTAAAGATAGAGGAGGGAAAATTAAATTTCCAATATCTCTTTATGGGAATATTGGTTCTCTAAAATTTAAAGATTATGGATTGAATATATTATATTTTATAACTTATTCTTTTTTTTATTTAGCAATAATGGGCATGATCTTGACTTTAGCGGGACCTTCTATCTCAAAAAAGAAGATGTCTTATCTTAGCAATGGTGCAGATATTATTATTGTGTTGGATATATCGCCTAGTATGGGAGCAATTGAGTTTTCCTCCAAGAATAGGCTTGAGTTTGCAAAAGAATTAATTAAGTATTTTTCTCTTCAGAGAGAAAATGACAATATTGGCCTAGTGGCCTTTGGAAAAGAAGCTTCATTAATAGTTCCGCTTACAGCTGATAGGGAGTTTTTTTCTAAGAAATTAGATGATATTTACATTATGGATCTTGGTAATGGATCTGCTTTGGGTCTTGGAATTTCCATTGCTCTTTCTCATTTAAGACATTCAGAAGCTCCTAGAAAGTCTGTTATTGTTTTAACGGATGGAGTAGTTAATTCTGATGAAGTTTATAAAGATCAAGTTATAAATCTTGCTAAGGGATTAGGTGTTAAAATTTATTCTATTGGGATTGGTAGTAATGAAGAGCTTAGTGTTGATTTTAAATTGAGATCAGGGAAGTTTTATCAGGGTACTTTAAAAGAAGTTTATGATCCCAGTATGCTTTTTGAGATTTCAAGTAGAACAGGAGGACTTTTTTATTCTGTAAACGATGATTTTTCATTTAAATTTGCAATTCAGGATTTTTCTAAAAAGGAAAATGTAGAGAGGAAAGTTAAAATTTCTGTTGAAAATAACGATATTTATAATGAATTTCTCTTTGTAATATTTTGTTTATTTGTTCTTTATTTTATATTTTCTAAGTGTTTTTTAAAAGAGGTATTATGAGCATAGGGAATTATTATGCTTTTTACTTGTTTATAGTTTTATTTTTAATTCTTATCTTGTATATCTATAATTTTAAAAAAAATCTTCCATTTTTTAAGAATTTAAGTATTATGTATGCTAATAATGCATACATAATAAATTATTGCATAAAAAAAATACTTATGATATTGTTTTTTATCTTGAGTTTGGGATTTTTAATTCTCTCTATTTTAAATATTTCTTGGGGATATAAAGTTGCTGAAGATGAGAGATCAAATTTAAGAATATCTTTTGTTGTTGATGTATCTCGCAGTATGTTAAGTTTAGATGAAGGCAAATCTATTAATAGGCTTGATAGTGCTAAGGATATCATTAGTTTAATTTTAAATAATTTTGAAAGTGCTGAGTATTCGCTTACTGTTTTTAAAGGTAAACCAGTTTTAATTTTACCCTTTTCTAGAGATAAAGCTAGCTTAAATAAGATATTAAATTATATCCAGCCTAATTTAATAAGCTTTCCTGGTAGTTTTTTGAGTGAAGGAGTATTTAGTGCTATACAGGAAATAAAAGATGATTCTTATCATAATTTTTTAATAATTTTAACGGATGGAGATGAATGGGGGGAAAATAATTATTATAGATTTTCTAAATTAGTTGATGTTATGGATATTAAGAGTTTTATAGTTGGAATTGGTGGTAATAATCCTTCTCCTTTAATTGATAATAATGTAAGTGTTAAAAATAAGAAGGGAGAAATAGTTAAAGCTTTGCTTAATGAAGATAATTTACGTCTTCTTGCATCTTCTCTTAAGGGATCTTATTATGATTTATATTTAAAGGGAACAAATTATGTTATTAATGAAATAAGAAATGATATAATAAAAAAAAGTTCAAGTGATATTATGATTATTAGTATTCCAAGATATAAAATATTCTTAGTTGTTTCTTTGTTATTTATGATGTTGTACATATTTGTTAAGGTTATTAAATGGGACGAAACTTTTTAGTTAAATTATTTTTAGTGTTTATGTTTGTACTTTTTTTTTCTTGTACTAATCTTAAATCTATGTCTCTTATGGCCATTGGAAATTATGAATATATTAGAGGCAATTATCAAAGTGCAATTTCTACTTATTATAATCTTGTAGATAATGTTAAGAGTTCTGCTTGGGGTTATTATAACCTTGGGATTGTATATTATTCTTTAGGTGAATATGAGAGTTCACTTCGTATGTTTTCATATGCAAGGAGAGATGATGATGTTTTTTTGAATTTTAACATAAATTATAATGAAGGAATAATATATTATAATCAAGGGCTTTACCGAAAGGCTGAAAAAGCCTTTAAAGAAGCTTTAAAGATTAATCCCGCAAGTTATAATGCTAAATATAATCTTGAACTTGCAATAATTAAAAAAAGAACTATTTCAGATAATTTTGAAACTTTAAGTGTTGATAAGAGTAAAGATTTTATTGAGAATAATGAAAATTTTTTGAGATATATTGAAAATCTTGAGAGGATTTTATGGGTAACGAAGTCAGAGGAGGATACTGTGTCTCCAAAAGAAGATTGGTAGTTTTAATATTTTCAATCTTCTTTTTTATAAATTTTGAAATTTTTGCCTTATCTGGTAATGATTATTTATTATCAACTAAAGTTCTTAAAGGAGATAAAGTTATTCACATTATTAGGTTAAATATGTTTCAGGAGTTTGATAATAGTTTATTAAAGTTAGAAATAAGCAAAGATATGGATGATAAAACTAAGCTTGTATCAATATCTAGAGTTGCGGATGGAAATAGTTTTATTATTGAAGTAGTAATTGAATATTATTTTGAAAAATTAGGATTTGTTAAAATTCCTTCTTTAAAATTAATTTATCGTGATAAGGTTTATTTAAGTTCAGAATATGAAGTAAGTATTTTGAGGAAGGATGAGATGCAGTCTTTTGGTTTACCGGTTGAATTGTATTGGGACTTCGGCAATAAAGAAATTTATGAGTATCAAAGTATTGGGTTTATTTTACGTTCAAATTGGCTTACAAATAGCAATTTAAATTTTGTTACTGGTACTTTTAGTGCGGTTAAAGATACTATGATTGATAGGACGCCTATATTTGGAAGTATTAAGTATAGGACTTTCAATAGTAAAGAAATTTTAGATGTTCCTCTTTATAATTTTATTTTAACTCCTCTTAAGGGAGTAAAAGAGATTATTATTCCTAGTGTTTCTTTTAATGTAGACGAAAATATTACTCGTATAGTTCCTGAAATTTTTTTAAAAGTTAAATCTATCCCAGACGAAGTTAAGTCTTTAGCTGTAGGCAATTTTAAAATTGAATATGAATATCCAAATTCAACTTTGATTAATCAAGATACTTTTACTATTTTAGTCAAAATAACAGGACAAGGAAATCTTCCACATATTCGTTTTCCAGAAATTGAAACTTATAATTCAAAAATCATATATAAAAAAGAATATTATAATTTTGAGCCTTCTAAAGATGGATATAAAGGTAGTATATCTAAAATTTATACCATTAAGCCAGATAATAGAGGTAATTTATTTTTAAATATTGGTGATTTTACTTATCTAGATCCTGAAGATGAACAGGTTTATAGTCTTGAGGGCAAGCGACTGAAATATGAGTCCTATGGAGAATTTAAAAGTGGTGATGATTCTAATAAGGATTTATTTACTGATTTTAAGTTGCTTTCATATTATGATATTTTAAATTATAAAAATAAAACTTTTTTATTCCTTGTGCCTGTTTATTACTTGATTTTAATTCCAGGATTTTTATTCTCTTTAGTTATTTTTATTAGATATAAAAAATTTTTTCTTGCTTCGGGTTTTGGATTGGTTATTTTAATATTAGCCATTGGGGTTAGTCTTAATGCTATAAGTGATGGTTCTTTTTCGGAAGAGAGTATAAATGATTTAATTAAAAGTTATAAATCAGAAAATTATAATGACTCGCTTAATAAGATAGATAATATTATTAAAAAAAATCCAAGTTATTCAGGACTTTGGTTAAATAGAGCTCTTATTTTGAGTAAAATGGAAAAAGATTTTGATGCTATTTATTCTGCATATAAGGCATTTTTCACTTCTCCAAATAATGATACCTTTTATAAAGTTATTGATTTAATTGAAGCTAGAAGAGGAGTTAGTGAGAATATTAGAAATAATAGTTTTGTGTTTTCTAATGTTTTTTTCATTGTTAGTTTAATTTTAATAAATGTTTTAATAATAGTGCTTTCTTATAAATTTTATGCAAGGAATTTAAAGAAAATAATTTTATTTTTACTTTTTTCTGTGACTTGTTTTACTTTGTTTCAAACATATTATTTTTATATAGAACAACAGTCTGAAATTGGGATTATTAAAGGTGATTTGGTTTCTCTTTATAAAGTTCCTGATAATTTTTCAAGGAGCTGGAAATTTATAAAAGGAAATGTAAGCGTTTATATGCTTGATAAAAAAGGTGACTTTGTACTCATTCAAACAAATCATGGACTTCAAGGTTGGATTTATAGAAATTTCATTTCATCTGTTAAGGATAACTTGATATAAGAAATAGTAAATGATTTATTTCTCTCTATATATTATTCTGCCCTTTGTAAGGTCATAAGGTGATAAGGCGACCTTTACCTTGTCACCAGGAACTATTTTTATAAAATGTTTTCTCATCTTTCCAGACAAATGAGCTAGAACTAAATGTCCATTTTTAAGTTCTACTCTAAACATTGTATTAGGAAGAGATTCTTTAACAATCCCTTCAGTTTCAATAGCTTCTTCTTTAGTATCCAAAATGTCTCCTTGTTGCTTATAGAACCACAATAAATTGTACACAATTAATAATATCATTGCAATTATTTTTTTGATAAAAATTAATGAGCTAGTTTACATTGTATGGGATTGTTTATATAATTACACGAAGTTTTTTAAAAAGTGTAATTTATTATAGGGAGGTAGGATCATGCAGAAAAATAACTTTGAGCATGAGTTTGTTTTAAAGATGAAAAATCTTCTTTTGGAAGCAAAAAGAGAAATATTGAATTCTATAAAATCTGTTGAAGATAGCAAGAGAGAAATTATTAGCAATGATCTTCATTTGAAGGACGTACTTGATATTGCGTTTGATAACATGGATGGAAATAATCTTGAAGCTCTAAGCTCTGTTGAGAAAAAAAATCTTCATTTAATAAATCAGGCACTTTATCGTATTTCTCAGAGTACTTATGGAAGATGCTTAGCTTGTGATAAGGATATTGCAAAAGAGAGACTTGAAGCTATCCCTTATGCATTTTTGTGTATAGGTTGTCAGACTAGGAAAGAGAAAAAGAATAGAAGATAAAATTTGCATTTAATTTAATTATTTAGAATGGTAATTTCTACTCTTCGATTTTTTGATGCTAACGGAGATGAGCTTTCATACTTAGGTTTTTTAGCACCCCATCCTTTGAAAAATATTTGATTTTTGTTTTTTACTTTCATTTTTAATAAATAGTTTCCAATTGAATGAGCTCGTTTTTCTGATAATTCTTGCATTTCTTTTTCTGTTCCAAATTTTGCTGTATGTCCTTCTATTAGGATATTGTTATCTTTGAATTTTTCTAATAGCTTAGCTATATGATTTAGTTTTTTATATTCTTTTTTCATTATTTGGAAAGAGTCGGGGTGAAATTCAATATCTAAGCTTAGGTTAACTCCTTTTTCATTTTTCTTTATATCAATAGAGTCTATTTGTTTTTCTTTAACATATTCTTTTACTTCATTCTCTATTGATTTATCATTTTGCAATTCAATGGAGATTGTTTCTCCAGATGAGTTACCAATCATTTTGATATTATTTTTATCATTTTTCATTTCAAACAAGTATGTATCATTGTATTTATATGTATTTCCTGCTTTTGAATCAAAGTAAATTATTTGTTTAACTTTTTGAGAGAATGAAATGTTTTTTATATTATATCTAGATTCATAATTTGAGTGAATTATATCGTAATTTTTCCCTTTTATTTTTTCTTTACCCTTATACACATAATTTACATTAAACTTTACAATAAAATCTTTTATTTCGCTTGAGATTGTAGATGCTTGAATGTATTCTTCTGCTGGATATGTCCAATTTTCATTTATTCTTAAAGATCTTTTTGGGAATCTTGGGATTCCTCTAACAGAGGGTCTTTTTTGATTATTGCTTATTTTATATTCACCTTGTTTATTTATGCTAAAGTTTCCTTCAAATTCTTCCTTAAGAAGAAAGACATCACTCTCATTATCTCTCTTGAGTACCCTAAAATAAGATCTAATATCTGCAAAGTTATCTTTTATGTCTTTTACTTCGCTTGAAACTTGGATATTGGTTTTAGTTTTTGCATGAAGTTTTCCGTTTAGATAAATTTCTTGATTGTCCGTGCTTTCTATTCTAAATTTGGTTCCTTTAACATATTTGAATTCTAGTATTTCAAATGCAAAGGTTATATGCTTTATTAAAAATAATAGGGTAATAATTTTAAAATTCATTTAAGAAATTATACCACAATTGAGAAAATATTTTATTGTTAAAATATTTCATTAAATCTTTTTAATAAAGCTTTAATGTTATTATATTTTGTTTATAATAATTATATATAGACATTAGTTTTATTGGTTTAATTAAATTAAATTATTTTTGAGGTTATAAAATTATGAGAAAAAGTGGAATTTTACTAAGTATTAGTTCTTTGCCATCTAAGTATGGAATTGGGGATTTAGGAAAAGGGGCATATAGATTTGTAGATTTTCTGGCCGCTTCATATCAAGCTTATTGGCAAATATTGCCTTATTTCCCTACAGATTTTGTAGGTTCGTCGCCTTATTCAAGTTGTTCCGCCTTTGCAGGCAATATTAATTATATTGATTTAGAGGCTATTAGTAGATTTATTGATATAGATTTAGCTACTCTTGAATGCTTGGAAAATAGATGTATTGATTATAATAAGGTTATAAGTGTTAAAAACACTGTTTTAAAAGAAGCTGCTTTAAACTTTTTGCATAGAGCAAGTGAAGATGAGATAAAAAAGTTTGAAAAATTTAGAAAGTCTGCTTCTTATTGGCTTTTAGATTTTTCAAGCTTTGTTGTTTTTAAAAATTATTATTCTAGATCAGAATCTTTAGAGGCTTTTAATGTTTTATTTAGTAGAGAAATTCTTAAAAGAGATAATAGGGCTTTAGCTAAGCTTAGGGAAGTGCTTGATGTTGATATTAAAGTACAACAAGTATTACAATATTTCTTTTTTTCACAGTTTAAAGATTTAAAGAGGTATGCTAATTCTGCTGGGGTTAGCATAATAGGAGATATTCCTATTTTTGTTTCTTATGATTCTGCTGATGTTTGGGCACATCAGAAGTATTTTAAGTTAAAGTTTGATGCAAGTAAAGATAAGGTAACAGGTGCTCCACCTGATTATTTGTATAGGGAAGGACAGCTTTGGGGTAATACAGCTTACAACTGGAAGGCTTTAAAAAAAGATAGCTATGAGTGGTGGATTAATCGTATTGATTTTTTACAGAAATATGTAGATATTGTCAAAATTGATCATTTTAGAGGATTTGTATCGACTTGGGAAGTAGATGCGAGAGAGACTAACGCTATTAAGGGACATTGGGTTAGGTGTCCTGGAAAGGATTTTTTGAAACATCTTTTAAGTAAAATTAATAATTTGAGAATTTGGGTAGAGGATCTAGGATCGGGATTTGAAGATACATTTAAATTGAGAGATTATTTTAATTTTCCAGGAATGAAAGTAATGCAATTTGCATTTGATTTTGATGCTAAAAATCCATATCTTCCTCATAATTACATAAGGAATTGTATTGTATATACAGGCATTTATGATAATAACACTACTCGTGAATTTATTAGTTCTCTTGATGATAAACATAAGAGATATATTTTTGATTATTTTAATACCGATGAAGATTCTGTTGTTTGGGATATGATAAGAGGTGCTATGGCTAGTGTATCAGATAGTGTAATAATCCCAATGCAGGATTATCTTGACTTGGAGGGTGAATTTAGGATGAATATACCTGGTACAGTTTTTAATAGTTGGACTTTTAAGATGCTTAATAGTGATTTGACAGATAATTTAAGCAAAAAGATAAGTGATATTACAAAACTTTATGGGAGAATTTAGTAACAAATTTAATTATTTGTTAAAATAGTATTTATTTTAAGCGATTCTTGTTTTAAGAAAGGTTGTATGTTATTTGTATGAAGTTTAATATACATAGGATATTTTTTTACCTAATTTATTTTTTATTGTTCTTTCATTTATATTCGTTAGAAGAGACTGAGTATTTTAAGAATAATGATTTATTTTTTGTACATGAAGGTGCATTGTACAAGAAACACAATAATACAGTATTTAAGGTTGATCCAAAAGGGCTTGAGACTAGATGGATATATCCTTTTACAAAGCCTGTTCCTAAAAGAATAACCTCGGTTTATGAGGACTTTTATTCATCAAATGCTCTTTTAACAACAAGTGATTCTGTTTATTTTTCTCATAATTATTTTAAGAGCTTTATAAAATTATTTGGAAGAGATAAGTTTAATAAAAATTCTTATATTACATCAAGTGCATTATCTCAAGGAGAAAATAAGCATATTGCTATTGGAACTTCTAATAGCGGAATTTATTTGAGTGTGAATGGTAATTTGAATTTTAAAAGCTTGAATTATTTAATTCCTAAAACCTATTTAGGCGCTGGTTATTATGATATTATAAGTGCAATAGAATTTTCTAGAAATAATCAAGGTGAATTGTATTGCTCCTATGGAATTTATGGAGATATCATCTTAATTAATGTTGCTTTAGGGATTGTTAAAAAAATAGAGTTTCCTTTTAAGAAGCAGATAGTTCGAATTATTGATTTATCTCATTCAAAAAAAGAAAAATTGTTAGTTAGAACTTATGATAACTATTTTTATTCTTATTCTGATGGTAAATGGACTTTTGATAGTCAATTTTCTATTTATATGGGCGATTCTTTTGCAAAATCAAATAGGATGACCCTTGCTTCTAATAAAGGCGCTATTTATTTAACGGCCTATACTCTCAAAGATAAATCTGCTGTTGATGCTAGATTTGAATTTATAAGAAATTTAGGTATGAATGCTGTTATAATTGATTTTAAAGATGATACTGGCATGCTGACTTATTCAAGTGAACTAGTCATGCCAAATAAGATAAAGGCAGTTAAAAATTTAATAGATGTACCCTATATCTTAAAGAAGGCGAGAGACTTTGGCATATATGTTATTGCTAGAATTGTTGTATTTAAAGATAAAAAACTTTATTCTTACAATAATTTTGAGTATGCTCTTTGGGATAAGGCAAATAATCAACCTTGGGCAAATATAATAAGGATTGATGATGGTGATTCTTATAAATATATTCAAAAGGAGCATTGGGTAGATTTATTCTTAAAAGATACATGGGAGTATAATATATCTATTGCAAAAGAAATTCAGTCTCTTGGAATTAATGAAATTCAGTTTGATTATATTAGATTTCCAACAGATGGGCCTATTTCTCTTATATCTTCAAGATTTAGTAAGTATAATATGAGAGCAATTGATGCTATTGAATCTTTTTTAATTATGGCTAGGGAAAATATTTCTATTCCTATTTCTATTGACATTTATGGAAATAATGGATGGTTTATTACAAATAGTATTGGACAAAATATTTCTATGATTTCAGATTATGTTGATGTTATTTCTCCAATGTTTTATCCTTCTCACTATACTAATGATTTCTTAAATGATGAATTGTATTACACTACTCGTGCCTATAAGATTTATAAGGAAGGTAGCAATAGGGCTGCTGTGTTTTCTTTTAATAAAGCTGTAATTAGGCCTTATGTTCAAGCTTTTTTGCTTGGACAAGAACGATATGTGAGTAAAGAAATATATTTAGGATATTTTTCTAATCAGTTAAGAGGGATTAAGGAATCCTTAGGCAATGGATTTAGCCTTTGGAATGCATCTAACGTTTATTATATGGTTAAGAATAATTTAAGTGAATTTTTGCCTAATTGATATAATTTAAAAGGAGATTGTTTTGGAATACGTTCATTTTTTTTATGTAGTATTTAGTATATTTTTATTGTATTTTGGTGGAGAATATCTTTTAAGAAGTTCTGTAAGTATTGCCACTTATTTTAAAATTCCTCATCTTTTAATTGGCGTTACTATAGTATCATTCTCAACGAGTGCACCAGAGCTTTTTACAAGTTTAGTAGCATCTTTTAAAGGTAAGAATGAAATTATTGTTTCTAATGTTATTGGAAGTAATATTATTAATATGTTACTTGCACTTCCTTTGACGGGAATCTTTTTGAGTATTGAAACAGAATTTAAAAGACTTAAGCTTTCTTTTATAATTTTATTTTTTTTAATGTTTCTCCTTTTAGTGCTTTCTTTTGATATAAATTATTTAGAATTTTTTAGAATGCCTTATTATAAGATAAGTTCATTAATAATTTTAATTTTCTTTTTATTTTATCTAATTTTATTTTATAGAGAAGAAAAGAAATACAATCTTGTTTCAAAAGAGATAAAAGAAGCTAATTGTGATTATGGTATCAAATTTTTATTTTTAAATGCGTTTGCATTATTTTTAGGTATTTATTTTTTGTATTTGGGTTCAAAATTATTAGTGGATAGCTCAGTCTATATTGCGCACAATGTTTTTAATGTTAGTGAGAAAGTTATTGGGATTATTCTTGTAGCTTTTGGAACTAGTATACCAGAAATTGCAGTTTCTTTATTTTCTGTGGTTAAAAAAGAAACAGAAATTGCTATTGGAAATATTATTGGGAGTAATATATTTAATATTGGATTGATTTTATCTAGTAGTAGTTTGGTAAGACCAGTATTGATGAATGATATTTATTTTTTTGACTTTATTATAATGTTTTCTGTATCTTTAATTTTGTTGTTAATAGTTAAATTTAAAGGAGTTTTTAGTAGGGGTCCTTCTATTCTTTTTTTGCTTTTATATGCTTTATATAATATATTTTTGTTTGTAGGTGACTGTACTTACTGTACTTAGTTATTTTATTAATGTTATGTTTGTATGCTATTATTTTTTTTCGTATGAGGAGATTGAAAGTATAAAATGAAAAAATTGCCAGAAATTTTCTATCTCAATGATAAAGATTTGGATATTTTAATATCTCAGATAGGAATATCTTCAGATATGCAGAAGATGATTTTAAGAATTATTATTGAGCATAAACAAAATGTTATAGATTATGCTGGATTTATAGAGGATTATTCTGTTAAGATTCGTAGCCTTAAAGGAGAGCTTGATTTTTTATTTCGTAAGCTTTATGAAGTTAGGAGAGGAATTATTATTAATAGAGTAACATCGGACGGGGAATTTTTACCTTATCGGATTATTATAACAGACGAAGGGAGCTATGATTTTTATTATTATGCTATTGAGGATTTATTTTTAAAACATTATTTGGGAATAGAACTTTTTAGTAATTTACTTACAGTTAAGAATATAGATACGAGTTTGTTAGTTTTCCAGGAAAAATTTGTTATTATTTCTAATTCAGATATTAATTTAAGATACTTTCAAGAAAATGCTTCATTAAACAAGATTTTTGTTTTAAATTCTTTAATAATTCCATCAGGAAAAGCTTTATACTTTATTGAATTTATGAAGAAAATTTTATTTAGCATTGCTTCTAATAGTATGGTTAAAGATATTTTTGTTAAGACTAAAAATTTGAAACTTAGTGAGTATGATCGAATTTTGGAAGATAGTGTAAGTGGGTCTGGGGTTGTTTATAATCTTCTTTTGGGAATCTTAGAAAGTAAAGATGAAATTTTAAATAAGAAGGGAGTTAATATTTCTAAAAATTACTTTACTTTCTTAGAAATATTAAATATTTATATCTTTAATGAAAAAAATTTAGAAGAGCTTAAGACTGTAGAGAGTATTAAAATAGACGAAACTTTAAAATCAATTGAAAAAACAATGGAGTTTAAGCCTGGGTTTATTAACATAGAAGAATTTAGAAAGATTCTTAAGGAGCATTCTGAAGAGTTGTCTGATCCTGAGTATTTTTTAAAAGTTTCCAATGAATATTTTTTTGAGTCCAAGATTAAGGATATTTTACCTAAAGTATTTAGCATTAAACCTGGTATTTATTTATATAAGTCAAGAGTTTATTCTATGTTTTTAAAAGAATTCGATCGAATTTTAATTGATGTTAAAGATGAATTAAGGAATGAATTGTTTAAGATTCTTAAAAATGGAAAAAATTCTTCTTCTATTTTTACTGAAGAAGGACTTGATAAGACTTTAAGAGAGTTTATTTCTAATTATGATATTAATGATTATTGTTTAAAAAATAAAGTTTCATTTCTTGATTTTATTGTTTCTCATTATAGGAGAGTTTCTAAAACACAAAATATACAGGCGCATCTTAAAGAGATAATAAAAGCAGAGGCAGCTAAATACTTTAAGAATAGTAATGAATTTTTACCACTTTATAGGATTTATAAAATTGATTTGTTTAGTATTTTAAATTCTGCATATAAGGATTTAGGTTTGTTAAAAAAGATTTTTCTTTTCTTAACAGGGAAGCATCAAAGCTATAAAGAAGCTTTGTCTAGACTAGATATTAAATCGGGATCGGTGGTTAAGAGTAGAGGTACAGGTCTTTTTGATCCAAATGAAAGAATGCAAAGGCAATTGAGTAAGAGACGGAAACAAAGAGAAGACAAAAAAGAACAGGTTAGGAATTCTTACTTGAAAAAAGATAAAGGGAACTTAACTCCTAAAGAAACAAATAAAGACTATAGTAAAACAGAGCAAGATGAAGCTTGGTCAAAATTTGAGGATAGACTTAATAAAAATAACTTAAAATAAATCTTTAGGCTTTCTTGCTATATTCTTTGAAGTTTGACATTCAGCATAGTGTCTTATCTTCCCATTTTCAAATTTAGACTTCATTATGATTTTTCCGCCCCATCTACTTAATAATTCTTTAGTTCCACTTCTTTGAGCATTCTTGGAAAGCTTTGCCATCTTAAACTCCTAATCATAACATTAATTTATTGTATAATAAATCTATCAGAATAAGGTTAATTTATCAAGGAATAATTATGTTTTTTATAATATTTTTTATGACTTATAATCTTTTTTCAAAAGAAGTTTACTATAGATTTGTTGATTATGATATTGATTATAAAATAAAAGGGAAATATAAGATAAGTAAAGAAGAAGCAGAAGAAGAATGTGGATATAAGTTTATTTATAATGATGAAGATAGGCTTATATTTGTAGATTATATTGGTAAGCTCAATATTTTAATACCTTCTTTTTTTTGTGTAAATCAGGTTAAAATAGAATATTTTAAGAATATAGAAAGGCGTTTATTTTTAAATAGAGGCTATGCTGCTCGGAATTCAAAGGATGTTTATATTGAGCAAATAGAATATCTTCCAGGAGGCAGAATTAAGAATATTTTTAATTATAATAAATCTAATGAAATTATAAGTGATAAATATGGAGTTTCCTATTATTATTTTGTTTATCATGATAATAATAGTTTTGATGTTTATAGGTTTAGTGAGTCTGGGTTTCAAATTAAAGATTTAAATGATGTTCATTATACTAGGATTTTTTATGATGAAGCTATTCATACAAAAACAGTTTTATATTATGATGATAATAACTTTAATATAAAAGCTAAAAATGGAATATATGGATTTAGATTAACTTATGATAGCGAATATAATATTGTAAAAGAAGAATACTTAGACCAGGAATCTTATTTGTATGCGAATCCTTTTTCTGTTGCAATAAAGACATATCGTTATGATGTTGAGGGTAAGATTATTGAAATTTTAAATTATGATCTTAAACATAATCTGACTCCTGATGAGAATAATGTAGCAATATATAGATATGAATATAATTTAAAGGAAAAGGATTATTTTCATAAAGAATATAATTATAATCCTAATAATAACTTGACTGTTAGTCAAAATGGTTATGCTATGAAAAAAACAATTTTTTATATACAAAATAATGAAAAAAGGGTAATAAATTATAGCAATAAAATAAATAAAAATTATAATAGTGATGTTCCTGCTAATTATGAAGAAAAATATGAAATAATTGATAATTTTAGGGGTGTTGCAGTCTATAGTTATAAGTATGATAGTAACTTTTGTTTAATTGAAAACCTTTTTTTTGATAAAAATTTTAATTTGGTAAGTGATATAAATGGTGTTATGATTTATAAATATTCTTATAATGAAAATGGGCTTCTTATAACCCAAGAACATTATGGAGATTTTGATAATCCTATAGAAAATATTCATGGTGTTTTTAAATATAAATTTGCTTATGATATAAATGGAAACATGACCTTTAAGAGTAATTACTCTAAGAATGGAGTTTTGGTTGCAGATCTTAGTTCTGTTTTTGAATATGCTTATGAGTATGATAAGCAAAATAGGCTTATTAGTCAGAAGAATTTTGGAAATTTGGGTCAATTACAAGATGATATTTATGGAGTTAGTATGTATAAATATGAGTACAATAAATTTGGAAAGATTGCTAAGAAAACAAATCATGGTCCAGACTTAAGGTTAAGAGATGATATTGGGGGCATTTCTATTTTTAAATGGATTTATGATAGTAAGGGGAATTTGATTAATTTTCAAAAATTTGATTCTTTGGGTAATTCAATATAAATATTTTTTGTTTTCATGTTTTCCAATTGAACAGATTATTTCATAATTGCTCATGCCAGATGCTTTGCTAAGTTCATCTAAAGTTAATTTTTCAGAAACTATTTCTACTTTTTCTCCTATATTGATTTTTAAATCTTTAGGTATTTCAATTATTGTTATATTCATGCATACTTTTCCTCTAATGGGACATTTTCTATCTTTTATTAGAAAATAAAAATTGTTAGATGTATTTTGCGGAATACCATCGAAATATCCAACAGGTACAAGTCCAATTTGTATGTTTTCTTTTGCGATAAATAGACCAGAATACGATACTGTTTCTCCTTTACTTATCTTTTTGAGAAAGATAACTTTTGAATATAAACTTAATACAGGCTTTAAATGTAAATTATTTTTTGATCTCTTTGGATTTGAGTGGTATCCGTATAGAATAAGTCCGGGTCTTACCATGTTAAATTTTTCACATATTGTGTAATTTTCTGTGTGTTCTGAGTTGGATACATGAATAAATTTGGGGGTTATGTTGTTTTGATTAAGTTTGTTTATTAAACATATAAACTTTTCTGTTTGTTCTTTGGTGATTTTTATGTTTTCTGTTGTAGGTAGATGAGTACAAACTCCTTCTAATTCTATGGATTTTGAATCCTGAATTTTCTTAGCTAAGGCTAAAGCATTTTCTATATTAATGCCATATCTATTCATTCCAACATCAACTTTTAAATGGACCTTGATTTTTTTACCTTGCCTTAAGCATTCTTTTTCTATTAATGATAGGTATTGAGAATCAGCAATAAAGGGTGTAATGTTGAACTTGACCAGATTTTTTACTTCGCTTTCATCTGTATTGATATAGAGTAATATTTTTGCGTTTTTGTCAATTTTTTTAAGTTTTAATGCATCATCTATCCAAAAAAGCCCAAAGTAATTTATTCCCTTTTCTTTTAAAAAGTTAAATATTTCAATAAGCCCATGTCCATAAGCATCAGCTTTAAGAGTTGCTATTATTTCTCTACTTTTAATATGTCTCTTGATTGACATTAAATTATACTCTAAATTTTTTAAGTTTATTATTATTTCTTTATTTCTATTCATTTTTAATATTATATATTAATATTTATCTTAAAATAAAATTTTCATTTATGCTTTAATTTTATTTATTCTACTGGTATTGGGAAGTATTTAAAGTTTTTCTTTTTATAAACTAATCTTAATTCTTTTTGAAAGTCGTTATATATCTTAGGATTGATTCTTATTTTATATTTTTTTTCTAATCCATTTTTTTTATTTTTTACTGTTATTCTTGAAATAATATAGTACCAATGTGGATGCTTGTAATATCCAGCAATTGTTTTAGCAAGTGTGCTAGTTCTTATTACTCCAAAAGAATATGCATCTGTGCAGCCTTCTTTTTGTGAATTTTGTTTTCCAGTTGCTATGCTATTTAAGTAATATATAAAGTTTCCATTATCAGGAGTTAAAAATTTTAATTGGGTTATTTCATATTTTTGAGAAGCTTCACTTGACAAATCAAATGAAATAGTAGCTGCTGAACCAATAATGACAAAAGCATTGACAAATGAATAAGTTATTCCTTTAAGTTCTTTTATTTTTTGACCTTTAGGATCTGTTAATTCCATATAGGGCATGCTAACTGCGACTTCAGCTGTTGCGAAAAAGAGACTTTTTTGTAATGTTTTAACATCTACTTTTATATTTTCTTTTACAATATTTTTATTATTTTGGAATAGATCTATTTTATCTGTTGCAAACATAAATTGACTTAATCCTATAAAGAGAAGAGATAAAATTGATTTTTTTGGCATTTAATTCTTATTTATGTCCTTTTTAAGTAATTTTTGTTTAGAATACAAGAAGATAAATTTATCTAATTATATCATAATAAAGAGATTTTATAGATAGGATAACCTTATTGTGATTTTATTTTTTGTAAGAATTCGTGGTCTTTTTTTAAGAAATAAAATATCTGGAATTATCAGCTTAAAGTTATGGTTTAATTTGTAATTGATTTGAATAATAGTAATAAAATAGTTTTATGGATAGAAAACTTTATCAATTAGAATTTTTATTACCGATGCTAGTTTGGATATCAAAATAATCCGCCTTTCACATTGTTTTGATATCGAATAAATCAAAAGCTATTTCTTTAATTTTTGGATGCAATCTTGCTACTTCTTTTAATAGATCATGTACAAATTTTGAGTTTAAGGATATTTCATATATTTCTAATTTTTGACTCTTTTTATTTTTTAAAGTTAGTTCAGCAATCATATAGTTCCATTCTCCATTTATATATGTATGGTCAAAGGCCAATCTAACTTCATCGCTTATTAGTTTTCCAAAGGGATAGGATGTTACATAGCCTTTTTCCCCTGATGGCTCAGGTGGGAGTAATTTGGAGTTTTTAATTACTAGGTTATCACCTGCTGTTTTTAGTTTTAAATTTTCAACTATGTATTCTAGGTCACCTTTTTGAGTTGTTTCAATAAGAATTAAAAGAGATACAGTATCGCTTAATTCTTCATTCATCTTAATAGGAGAAACTACATAAGAATAGCCCATCTTTTCCCTAAGATTGGAAATTTGTTTTCCTTGTTTATCAAGAATTGGCATTGTTTTTGTTTTTTTCCAGGTAACAATTGCACTTTTATTTATTACAGGTAATTTTTCTATGTATTTTTCTCCATCGATGAATTCTAGTTTATTGTTCCCTATTTGTATTCCAACTTCTCCACTTAATTTAACTTTCTGATGTTTTCTGAAAAAGGCACATCCTATTATTAATAAAAATAGCATGGGAAGTATAAGGAATTTTATATTTATTTTGTTTAACATAATATTTTTCTCCCCTTTTTATGAATATTCTTTAATCAATGCTTTAAGCATGTTTGATGGAAATTGAATTAGTAAATTGCCACATTCTCCTTCTTTTATAAGAATATTATGATTTAAACTTATCTAATAATAACATCATTTTAGTATTATTATTGCACGTTTTAGTTATTTTTTTAGAAATTTAAATAGAACTAGTATATTTTTTTATAGTAAAGGTACTTTTGCTGCAAAAAAATGAATTGTTCCAATAATTATTGAAAATATTCCTATTAATTTCTTATTTTTTTCAAGTAAAGATTTAAATTTTTCATATTCTTTATTGTTTTGAATATTTGTTGGAATCTTTTGGCTTAAGAAAAAGATAAACCCTATAAAAAATAAGCTAATGGCAGGAAGTAAATTCCCAATTATAGGCAAACTATAGGGTGTAATTATTTCAAAAATGCTAGCTATTAAAAATACTGTCCCAAAAATGCTTCTTATATTTTTGTTATTATTAATTAAATTTACGAATTCTTCGAATAAAATGGAGAACTTAAATTTTTCTCTTAAAATTGGGAATGTTAACACTATACCTCCCAATATATTAAGCAAGACTGATATAAAATACACTTGTAACATTTCTAACCCTCCAAAATCTATTGTTTTACTAAAGCAAGCCTTATCTTCTTGTTAATTTATTAAGATTACACTCAGTAAAATTTCACTTCTATATGCAACATTAGTATATAATGTATAGCTAATATTGTCTACGTGATCATGTTATTTTCAGTGATCTTATTATCTAATTATGTTTTTAAGCTAGATTTTCTAGCTCCTTGTTTTTTTCTTTGAGTATTGATTTTCAAATATAAATTTTATTCATTTTTTCGTATTTTATTATTACTATAGGTTTGTAGTTAGTTTAGCTTAGATTTTATAAATTTTAGAATTAATATATATTTTTATAACAAATAGTATTACAACAAAGATCATCCCTATAATTAAACGTTTTGTTAATGTTTGTTTATATTTTCTTTGTTTTTTTGTTTTGCAATTTTTGTTTTTCATGGATTACTTATTAAGTATGAGTATCATAGTTTAAGTAGTGTGTTTAAATTCCACCAATAAACACTTACTCCACTTTTTTCTCCGTAAAGTATGCTAAGTATTCCATCTTTAGATAGACTTTCGGCAAGAAATGTAAGGTTTGTAGGTTCAATTAAAATCATTTGTTCTTTAATTTGTCCGTTGATATCCAAGTTCCATATTAAAGTATTGAGCAGGTTTTTTATGTTAGTAGATGCTATTATTCTATCTTTTTGAATTCCAATAATGTTTATAAAACTTTCCTGTTGATCGTCTAATAGATTTTTGGGTAAAATAATTTTGTCTTTTATTTCAAATTCTTTATTATTATTTAAACTTATTTTGTGGAGATATTGATTTTTAATTCTTACGCCAAGATCATTGATATTTTCATTGGTTCCAATGTTTTCATAGTAGGTTGTCTTGACATAAATAATTTTTTTATTTACTTCAAAAAATACTTTATCTATTGATATATTATATTTTTTGGTTTCTTCTTCAGGTATTTTTAGCATATATTTATTAACGTAAATCTTATAAAGAGGCAATAAATTATTATCATAAGAATATATGATATACCCTTCGCTATATATAGTTATTATTGCTATATGATTTCCATCATCAATATTTATGTCGTAAACTTGTGGAAATGGTGTTCCATTTTTTCCTTCTTGTCCTAAAACTTCTACAGATAAGTCTTTATTTAAAATAAATATTTTAGTAAAGTATGCAATATTTTCCTTTTTGTCAAACTTAGCCTTTCTGTAGTCAAGTTTGTCTGACACTATAATAAAATCTTTTGACGGATAGATGGCTTGAATGCCTTCAAAGTCTATTTCTTTGATTTTAAGGTCATGATTTGTTTTAAATATTCCATTTTGGTAAGCTTGAATTAATTTTCCATAAGAATTAAAAATCATTAATTTGTTTGCTTTTGCTTCTACAATGTATACAAGTCCGTTATATGTTTTAATATCAAAACTTGAATTGTTAAATTTGTTTTCAAGTGGTGTAATTTCTCCAGGCAATGTTCCAAATGGTATCTTGAATTGCTTTTCTCCTAGTTCATTTAAAGTTTTATGGTTACATGATATAATTATAAAAAATAAACTTGGTATGTAAATTTTATAAAACTTTCTCATGTTTTAGATGTTATTATTTTAAATGGTTAAAAGTCAATTGTTTAGGAGAATTGATACCTAATATGTTAAAAGCGATATTTGAAACAGCCTTTGGTTCAAAAATTAAGAGAGATTTGAAAAATTATCTTCCTGCTTTAAGAAATATTAATAAGCTTGAATCTTGGGCACTTTCTTTGTCAGACGAAGACTTTAGTAGCGAAACACAGAAATTTAAAAATGAACTTAATGAGGGTAAAACTTTAGAAAATATACTAGAAAGAGCTTTTGCGCTCTCTAGAGAAGCTGCTAGGAGACGTCTCAAAGAGAGACCTTATGATGTTCAAATTATTTCAGGACTTGCGCTTCATCAGGGGAAAATAATAGAGATGAAGACGGGTGAGGGTAAAACCCTGTCTTCTGTGCAGGCTGCATATCTTAATAGTTTAACGGGTGATGGTGTTATTATTGTTACTGTTAATGATTATCTTGCTGAGCGTGATTCAAATTGGATGAAACCAGTTTTTGATCTTTTGGGAGTTAGTGTTGGTGTTGTACTTTCTAAAATGGATTATGACAGAAGGAAATTGGAATATCGCAAAGATATTACTTATGTTACAAATAATGAACTTGGGTTTGATTATTTAAGAGATAATATGCGTTTTGATTTAGCACAGAAATCTTTAAGAAATTTTAATTATTGTATCATTGATGAAATTGATTCTATTTTAATTGATGAAGCTAGAACTCCTTTAATTATTTCAGGTTCTACTGAAGGAGACACTAAAGCTTATCTTGAAGTTAACTCTTTAGTGCCTCTTTTAAAGGAATGTTCTAAAGATCCAAAAACAGGGGACTATCCTTTAGAAATTGATGAATTTGATGGAGATTATACTATTGATGAAAAAAGCAAGAGAATATCTTTCACGGTAAATGGATTAAATAATCTTGAGAAAATTTTGGTTTCAAAAGGAATAATTAAGGGATCTATGTATGTTGATTCTAATTTTAATTATGTTCACTATATGACCCAAGCCTTAAAAGCTCATTTGCTTTTTTTAAAAGACAGAGAATATATTGTTGGAAAATCTGGAGTTGAGATTGTTGATGAGTTTACGGGTCGTATTTTAACAGGACGAAGATATTCTGATGGATTACATCAGGCTATTGAAGCTAAAGAGGGAGTTAGGGTTGCTAGTGAAAATAAAACTATGGCAACAATTACATTTCAGAATTTGTTTAGAATGTTTAAGAAGATTTCTGGGATGACAGGTACTGCTGATACAGAAGCTAAAGAATTTCATAGAATATATAACCTTGATGTTGTAGTTGTTCCTACAAATAGACTGGTGTCCCGAATAGATGAGGATGACGTTATTTATTATACTGAAGAATTTAAGTTTAATGCAATTACTGATGAAGTTTATGAAGCTTATAAGAAGGGACAACCTGTTCTTATTGGTACTGTTTCTATTGAAAAATCTGAAATTTTGTCAAACATGTTTAAAAATAAGGGAATTAGGCATGAGGTTCTTAATGCAAAGAATCATTCCCGTGAAGCTTTAATTATTGCTGAAGCTGGCGCAAAACATTCTGTTACAATTGCTACTAATATGGCAGGCAGGGGTACTGACATTAAACTTGGAGGTAACCTTGAGCATAGAGTTCGTAAAAAGATTGGAACAGAAGAAAGTCTTGAGGAATTTCAAAGGGCTGTTCGCGAAGAAAGGGAAATATATATTAAGGATTATGAAGAAGTGAAGGAACTTGGTGGGCTTTATGTTATTGGTAGTGAAAGACATGAATCAAGAAGAATAGATAATCAACTTAGAGGAAGAAGTGGAAGGCAAGGAGATCCGGGACGCTCAAGGTTTTATGTATCTCTTGAGGATGATTTAATGCGTCTTTTTGCAGGCGATAGTTTGAGATCATTAATGGGGAAGCTTGGGATGGCTACAGGAGAACCTATTGCACATTCTTTACTAACTAGGTCCTTAGTCAATGCGCAAAAGAGGGTAGAAGATAGGAATTTTGAAATTAGAAAACATCTTCTGGAATATGATGATGTTATAACAAAACATAGGGAGTTCATTTATGCTCAAAGAGATTCAATTCTTGCTGATGATAATATTAAGGAACGCCTTCTTCTTTGTTTAAGGGAATACCTTGATTTTTTGTTTGATGATAAGGGGAAAGGTGATATTGTTACGGGTGCTGTATTAAGTGAAGTAAATTCAATTTTTGCCTACATGATGGAGAATATTGGATCTGTTGAGGGCATTGGTATTTTAGATTTAAAAGAAAAATTAATAAAAATTGCAAAAGCCAATTTGGATGAAAAGGAAGATTTAGTTGGCCCCGAGCTTTTGAATGAATTTTTAAGGTATGAATATTTAAGGAATATTGATTTTAAATTTCAGGAACATCTTGCAAATCTTGATTCTTTAAGAGAATCTGTTTATCTTAGATCTTATGCTAACAAAAATCCTATTACTGAATACAAGGAAGAGGGATTTTTAATTTTTAGTGAGCTTGTTAAAGATATTAAAGTTGAGACTTTGAGACGAACTTTACAGATGAAAGTTGATATTGATTCTAGTAGTTATAAAAATAAGCCCCTTAAAAAAATAAGCGCTACTCATAAAAAATTTGCAGATTTAGTTTCTGGAGAAGGAGATAATCATAGAGGAGTACAAATAGTTAGAAGTAGCCCAAAGATTGGTAGAAATGAGCCTTGTCACTGTGGAAGTGGCAAAAAGTATAAGAATTGTCATGGAAAAGGTTAAAAATAGGAGGATTTTATGTTTAAGTTGCCAGAGCTTGGTTATGATTATGGTGCTTTAGAGCCATATATTGATGCTAAAACAATGGAAATTCATCATAGCAAGCATCATAATGCATACACGGTAAATTTAAATTCTGCCCTTGAGAAGACAGAAATAAATTATTCTAAAGGTGGTATTGAAAGTGTATTAAAAAATATCCAGAGTTTTCCTCAGGAATTGCAAACGACAATAAGAAATAACGGGGGTGGTTATGCTAATCATGTTATGTATTTTAGAATTTTGAGACCAGGAGATAAAGATAATATTTTGGAAAATTTTGAAGAACATATTAATACTGCTTTTGGAGATCTTGACAAACTTAAGATGGCTTTAAAGGAAGCATCTATGAAGATATTTGGGAGTGGTTGGGCATGGTTAGTTCTTCATGCAAAAAGAGAATTACAAATAATAACAAAAGCAAACCAAGACAGTCCTTTGATGGAAGGATATAAGCCTATTTTGGGTATTGATGTCTGGGAGCATGCTTATTATCTTAAATATCAAAATAGAAGATCAGATTATCTTGATTCGTTCTTTAAGGCTTTAAATTGGGAAGAGGTTTCAATGGTGTATAATGAAGCGATAGAATAATTTTATTAAAAGATTTTAAACTAATAAACTAAGGCACACATGAATTATTATAAAGCCTAGTTTAGTTTTTATTGTTGGTTTAAATTGATTAGCCTTATATTTCGTTGTTAAAGTTTTCTTTTTCAATATCATTGAAGTATTTTACTGTACCAACTTTAAGTTCGTATGTTGCAGCTTCATCTGATACAATAATTGCTTTTTTATGCAGTTGTAATGCACTAATTGTCCACATGTGGTTAATTCCGCTTTCAATGGCGTGTTTTAATGCTCTTGCCTTATTATGTCCATTTACAATAATTAGCAATTCTTTTGAGTCCATAATTGTACCTACTCCTACTGTTAAGGCACTTTTGGGAACTTTATTAATATCGTTGTCAAAAAATCTTGAATTTGCAATAATTGTATCTTTAGTTAATGTTTTGACTCTCGTCCTTGATTTAAGAGACGATCCTGGTTCATTAAAAGCAATATGTCCGTCAGGCCCAATTCCTCCCACAAACAGCATAATTCCACCATAGGATTTAATTTTTTCTTCATAGTTTTCGCATTCTTTGTAAAGATTATTAGCATTTCCATTTAGAATATGTACATTTTCATTTTTTATATCTATATGTGAGAAAAAATTATTCCACATAAATGAATGGTAGCTTTCAGGATGGGTTTTATCTAGTCCTACATACTCATCCATATTAAATGTAACCACATCTTTGAATGAAATTTTTCCAATTTTATTCATTTCAATTAGATTTTTATACATTCCAATAGGAGAACTGCCTGTTGGAAGTCCTAAAACGAATGGTTTTTTTTTTGTTGGTGAAAATTCTTTTATTCTCATTGCTACATGGTTGGCTGCCCATTTTGAAATGCTTTTATAGTCGGGTCTAATGATTAATCTCATTTATATTTATCTCCTTGTTTTTGCGATTAAAATCAAAGCTTATTAAAAATTATTTTTGATTCTATCATAGTTAATTTCAAGTTTAAGTCTTTATCAAGTACATTTATATTTGCATCGTAGTCATGGCATATTAATGCTTTTTTTTCAAGATTAATTATTCTTGTTGGGTTATATGAACTTGCTTGGATAGCGTCGCTTAAACTATATCCAAATTCTACTAAATTTTTAATACCTTGTATCATTGTAAGAGATGAGCCTGCTATTGTATCATTTTCTACTGTGTGAAATAAACCATCATTCTTAAGGTAGACCTCTTCTCCATTAGCGATTAATTTTCCTGTTTGCTGTAGTGTTGGAGTTAGGCCGTCAGTTACAAGAATTAATTTGCTTATGTCTTTAAGTTTTCTGAGCATTAATACAAGTTTTGGATGGATATGGTATCCATCAGCAATAATTTCGCAAGATACATCTCCATGGATTAATACTGCTCCTATTGCATTTGGATTTCTATGATCAAGTTTTGACATTGCATTGAAGAAGTGAGTTGTATGAAGTATGCCTACTTGAAAAGCCTCAATCATATTTTCGTATTTTGCATTGGTGTGTCCTGCTTGGAGTGTTATATTGTTTTCCATACAAAACATTGCAAGTTCTCTCATGCCTTTAAGTTCAGGTGCAACTGTCATTGTAGCAATATTTGTTCTTTTCCTTCCAAAAGAATCTGTGAAAGTACCTCCGGCTGCGTCTATAAATTTTTTCATAATATCTATACTTGGCTCTTGAAGGTAAGAGATAGGATGAACACCTTTTTTTTCAGGGGAGAAAAATGGCCCTTCAAGATGAAGTCCTAGGATCTTAGCACCTTTTTCTTTACCTATAGCGTCTGTGCATGCTTTGATAATCGCAATCATTTCATCAATTGGACGGGGATAAAGTGTTGGCAAGAAACCGACTACTCCGTAGTCTGCTAAATGATGTGACATTTTAATTATTGATTCTGTTGAACATTGATCAGTTCCATATCCATAAAAACCGTGTATGTGGTTATCATAAAAACCTGGTGTTATATAGTTTCCCTTAATATCAATCATTTCATATTCTTTTAGATCAATTTTTTCAAGTCTGTCGGATGTTACTATATCAAAAATTTTACCTTTTTTAATAAGGACAGCTGAATTTTCTATTTTATCATTTCCTGTCAGTACGGATTTTGAGTTGAATAAACATAAATTTGGCATATTTACTCTCCTACGAACTTAAATTTTACTATAATCAAGGGGTGTTTTTAAAGTTTTTATTTTCTTGATATATTTTTCATTTTTATATATTAACAATTTTGTTAGCTTTTTAGATAAGCTTTATTATTAATTTTTTTATGTCTTCTGTGTTAAACTTTTAGTACAGGGGGGTATTTCGTGTCTTCTGGGTTTTTTGTTCCAGGCGTAGATAATAAGTATAATACTAAAGAAATACGCGAATCAATGCTTAAAGTAGATAAAGCTAAAATAGATACATCGTTGAAGAAACTTGAGCAGTTAGAACAAGAAAGAAACGCTTGGCAAGTGATTAATAGGAAAGTTTCTACTTTAAATTCACTTGCAAAACAAATTACATCTATTAATAGTCCTTTTAATCACATGTCAGGAAAGTCTAGTAATAATAATGTGCTTTCTGTGTCTGCTCGTTATGGAGCTAAGAATGAAACTTATAGGATTAATGTTAATCAAGTAGCCAATTCGGATGTTTTTTTATCTGCAAATTTTAAACAGAAAGAAATTGCTATCCCTGTAGGAGATTATACATTTTTAGTAGGCTCTAAAGAGATTAAGTTTAAGAATAATGGAGATATTGAATCTCTTGTGAATGATCTTAATAATCGCGGTAAGGGATTTTTAACTGCAAAAGTTATCAAAAGCGATAATGCTGGAAATAGTAGATTGATTTTACAATCTTTAAAAGAAGGTGAATCTAATAAACTTATTATAAAAGATGAAGCTTTAAGGCTTGCTAGACAAATAGGCATTTTGAGTGAACTTGAAACAAATTTTACTCCAAATCTTACAGAAATTGTTAATAGTCAACGAAATAGCAGCAATAACATTTCTCTTAATAAGAATAATATCATATTGGAACCTTTATCAGAAATTTCAATAAATATTCCAGAAAATATTGAGATTAGCAGTGGAAGTAAAATTAAATTTGATATTAAATATCACGACACAGATGATGAAGGGATTTTAAATGAAATTATTTTTAACCCTGGAGAGGCTACATTTGAAGATGCTAAGGTTGAGGGGGAAGATAGTATAATTAATCTTGGACCTGATCATAAACCTCCTTTAAGGGAAAAAAAATATATTCAAATGAATATGGTAAAAATACACAGTAATTCGGGATCTTTGGAATTACCTCCAGTAAATGTTTCAAGTGAATTTGAAAAAATTGAGGTTGAAATTGGGGCACTTTTAGATTTAAAAGAAATAAATATTGAAAATAAAGTTAATAACAAGGTATTCACTATTCGTAATATTGAGATCTTTGATCCAAGAAGCAGAAATGGTTATTTACCAATAAATGCAAAAAGCTTTGCTGAGAATGCAAAGCTAAGATTTGATGGAATTGATATTGAGCGTGATTCAAATACTATTAATGATTTGATCCCTAATGTTACATTAAATTTAAAGAAACCATCGGAAGAAATTATTATTGCTCAGGTTGAACCTGATTATGAAGGAATTAAAAAACTTTTGTTAGATTTTCTTGTGGCCTATAATGAAGTACTTGCTGAGATTAATATTGTAAGTTCAAATGAGGATAATACAGAGGGTAAAAAGTCAGATGTACTGGAGGAATTGACTTATTTAAGTGAGGAGAGTAAAGAAGAGGCTTACAAGAATTTGGGGACTCTTAAATCAGAATTTGCATTAAAGAATCTTAAGGCAAGATTAGAGTCAATTATATTTAGTAATTATAGGACTAGTGATCCTAATTTTTCAATAATAAGTCAAATAGGAGTATTTACTAATTCCATATCTTCTTCAGGTGGTCTTTCTCGTTATTTGCAACTTGATGAAAAAAAGTTTAATGAAATAATACAAAACAATATTAGCTCAGTAAGAGAACTTTTTGCTTTTGATCTTAATGAAGATCGTATTTATGATGATGGTCTTGCTAAGATACTTGGAGATTATCTTTTTCCTTTAGTAAGTTCTGGGGGTTTTATTTATAATAAAATAAGGAGTTATGATCTTAAGATTCCTAATCAGAAGAATGTGGTTGAGGACTATAAGAAAAAATATGAGGAACGAGAGAGAAAGGTAGAAGGAGAGCTTAATACTTTAGATTTTACTGTAAAGAGAATGAAGGAGCAAGAAGATATTCTTAAATCTTTTGATTTACAGAGACAAAATAAGTAATGAATTTAATTTAATTTATGTTATGTTTATTTTTTTATTGTTTTTGTGATATCCTTTTTTAGAAGGCAAAGGGATTTGCCAAAATTATAGAATTTAATCATGGAGGAATAACATATGATCATAAATCATAACACTTCAGCTATTAATGCTTCAAGAAATAATGGCATTAATGCTACTAATCTTAGCAAGACTCAGGAAAAACTATCTAGTGGGTATAGAATCAATCGTGCTTCTGACGATGCTGCTGGTATGGGTGTTGCTGGTAAGATTAATGCTCAAATTAGAGGATTGTCTCAAGCATCTAGGAATACTTCAAAGGCTATAAATTTTGTTCAGACAACTGAAGGTAACTTAAATGAAGTAGAAAAAGTGTTGGTAAGAATGAAAGAGCTTGCAGTTCAAGCTGGCAATGGTACATATTCAGATGCAGACAGAGGTTCTATTCAGATTGAAATTGAACAATTAACAGATGAAATTAATAGAATTGCTGATCAATCTCAGTATAATCAGATGCACATGTTATCCAACAAGTCTTCTGCTCAAAATGTAAGAACAGCTGAAGAACTTGGGATGCAACCTGCAAAAATTAATACACCAGCATCGCTATCAGGAGCGCAAGCTTCATGGACATTGAGAGTGCATGTGGGTGCAAACCAAGATGAAGCTATTGCTGTTAATATTTATTCAGCTAATGTTCCTAACCTTTTTGCCGGTGAGAGTGCACAGATAGCAGAATCACCAGCTCAAGCGGGGACTCAGCAGCAAGATGGTGCACAGGAACCAACAGTAGCAGCAGCTCCAGCTCAAGGGGGAGTTAATTCTCCAGTTAATGTTACAACCACTGTTGATGCTAATATGTCACTTGCAAAAATTGAAAATGCTATTAGGATGATAAGTGATCAGAGAGCAAATCTTGGTGCTTTTCAAAATAGACTTGAATCTATTAAAAATAGTACTGAATATTCTATTGAAAACTTGAAAGCATCTTATGCTCAAATTAAAGATGCTACAATGACTGATGAAATTGTTTCATCTACAACTAATAGTATTTTAACGCAATCTGCTATGGCAATGATTGCACAAGCAAATCAAGTTCCTCAGTATGTGTTGTCACTTCTTAGATAAATTTGATTCTTCAAGAAAGAAAGGGTCTTTAATAGACCCTTTCTTTTTTGCTTGTAACAGGGAAAATATTGATGTTTTAGTATAATTAATATTGATATGCTTAATTACAATATTTTCATTAGGAGTGCACTTTGTATAAGGCTAGCGTTAGAGTTAAAAACCTTTATAAAACATTTTCTTATAATAATAGCAAAAAGCAAATAGTTAAAGCAATAAATAGTTATGAATCCGGAAAAGATAGGGCAGAAATTTATAAAGAATCTGCAGTCTTTATTGCAAATGCTAATATTAGTCTTGATGTTTATGAAAATGAGATTTTAGTTATTATGGGAATGTCAGGCTGTGGTAAGTCTACTTTTGTTAGATGTTTAAATGGTATATATAAAATAGATTCTGGATCTATTTTGATTGATAATATTGAGATGAATGATATTAATCAAAAAGATCTTTCTGCTTTAAGAAAAGATAGATTTGCTATGGTATTTCAAAGTTTTGGACTTTTCCCACATATGAATGTTTTAAGAAATGTCACTTATGGACTTGAAGTTAAAGGTATTTGTAAAAAAATTAGAATACAGAAAGCTCTTGATGTTTTAAGGCTTGTAGGGCTTGAGGATGCTCAATATAAATATATAAATGAACTTTCAGGTGGAATGAAGCAGAGAGTTGGCATAGCAAGAGCTTTGGTGGTTAATCCGGATATACTTTTAATGGATGAGGCTTTCTCAGCTCTTGATCCTTTAATTCGTGGAGAAATGCAGGATGAGCTTTTAAGATTGGTAGATAAATTGAAAAAGACGGTTGTATTTATTACGCATGATTTAATTGAGGCCTTTAAATTGGGCAATAGAATTGTTTTTATGAAAGATGGAAAGATTATTCAAGTAGGAAAACCTTTGGAAATATTGGCAAATCCTAGTACAGATTTTATAGCTGATTTTATTAAAAATCTTCCTGTTTTAAGCATTTTAAAGATTAAGGATATTATTAAAATGGATTTTGCTATTAGTGAAGATTCTGATAGAATTAATGTTATTATTAAAAAAGAAGGTAGTAAGTTTAGCTTGTACAATAAGATTAATAAAAGAAAATATAGTAATATTGTTGCTTTAAATCTAAGGATAGATGATGAGATAAAAAGTGTTGTTCAGTATTTAAATAAATTAAATTATTTGGTAATAACAGATAATAGAGATAGTATTATTGGTTATATTGATTTAGGGGAAATTACTGGGTTGTTGTCAAGGTAGTTATTTGTGAGTAGAGATTTTGTAGTATCTAATATAGATAAATTTTTTAACTTTTTGGTTGACAATTTTGCAGATTCAAATGGTATAGGATTTTCAAGGTTTGTTCTTTTGTTTTATGAAAATTTAAAAATTTTATTTCTTTTTATTAATCCTATTCTTTTTATTGTTATCATTTGTGTTTTCAGTGTTTTATTTTTAAAGAAAAGGTTAGCTTTATTGATTATGTTGGGATTTTGTTTTATTTTATATTTTAATCTATGGGAAGTTTCAATGGATACTTTATCAATTATTTTTGTGTCTGTATTATTTTCCGTAATTTTAGGAATTCCAATAGGTATTTTAGGTGGATATTATTCTAAATTTTATGTGTTTTTAAAGCCTATGCTTGATTTAATGCAAGCAATGCCCCCATTTATTTATTTAATACCAGCTATACCTTTTTTTGGTATGGGGACATCTTCTGCTATTTTTTCTACAATAATTTTTGCAATGCCCCCGGTTATTAGATATACAAGGTTAGGAATTGTTCAGGTACCGGGGGAGGTAATTGAAGCTGCAAAATCTTTTGGAAGTAGTAATTTTCGTATTCTTTTTCAGATTCAGTTACCCTTGGCTCTTCAAAGTATAATAGAGGGAATTAATCAATCAATAATGATGGCAATATCTATGATAGTTATTGCAGCAATGGTTGGATCATCAGGATTAGGTAGGACTGTAATATATTCTGTTGAGAGATTGAATTTTGGAGAAGGTTTAATATCGGGATTGGCAGTTGTTGTAATAGCTATTATTTTAGATAGGATTATGCAAACAATTTTTATTAAATTTAGTTATTTAAACGCTGATAATTATGGAATCAAAAAAGAAAATAAATTTAAGAGATTTTTAGAAATGTATAATAAGTAATATTATTTGTGTTAATTGATGGAGAATTTTTTAATGAAAAAAAAATTATTTTTCATTATTTTAATAATTTTTATTTTTACCTTAATTTCTTGTGATAAAAATGATATTCTTGAAGATGCAAAAAAAGTCAAAATTGCGTATGTTAATTGGATAGGTGAAACAGCGTCCACTAATGTTATTAGGGTTGTTTTTGAAAGAATGGGATATAAAGTGGAAATATTTCCCGTTACAACTTCTGTTATGTATCAGTATTTGGCTTCAGGCCAGATAGATGGAATGGTATCTTCGTGGATTCCGACTGCTGATAAATTTTATTATGAAAAACTTAAAGATAGGTTTATTGATCTTGGTGCTAATTATGAGGGCACATTACAAGGATTTGTTGTGCCTAGTTATGTTACAATATCTAGCATTGCTGATCTCAAAGGTAGAGGAATTGAGTTTGGAAATAAGATAGTAGGAATAGATGCTGGGTCAGGTACTCAACTTTCTGTAGAAGAAACACTTAGGCGTTATAAATTAGATAAAGAATATGAACTTATTCCTTCAAGTGAAAGTGTAATGCTGGCAAGTTTAGAGTCTGCTATTAAAAAAAATGAGTGGATTATAGTTCCTTTGTGGAAGCCCCATTGGGCGTTTGCTAAATATGATATTAAATTTTTAGATGATCCCTTGTTATCAATGGGTGAATCTGAAAGTGTACATACTCTTGTGAGACTTAAACTTAAAGAGGATGATCCTGATGCATATTATTTATTTGATAATTTTTATTGGAATGATAATTTAGTATTGCCTTTAATAGATAAAAACTATAAAGAGCCCGGACGGGAATATGAAAATGCTGTTGAATTTATTGATAGTAATAGAGAACTTATTAAAAGTTGGGTGCCAGATAAATATAAAAATTTATTTGATTAATCTTTTCCTAAATTCTTTTAATGAACTTAATATTGGATTTTCAGTTGGTAGTGACTCATTCCCACCTTTAAATAATGAATTGCATCTTAATATTCTTAGTATGATTAAAATCATTGCGATTGCAATGTTATATTTTTTTAAGCATTTTAATGCATAATTTGAACAGCTAATTTCATATATACAACGAAATCCAATAACTTTGGAGAAAACTTTTTGATATATTATAATCAATAAGATAGCTATTAGATTAAATATTAGTAAAAATCTTTTTAAGAAGTGCATGTTTAGATTATATTATGTTATCATTCAATAAGTAATATTAAGTAATTTTTAGTTTATCTGGGATAGGTTAGTCGTGTTTTTATGCCTTAAGGGGGGGGGTAGTATTAAAAGATTAGTACTGATTTTTATTTTAGTTTCTTCATCTTATGCAGAAACTATTAAGATATCTGGTGAAGATGCTGTTCGCATGGCTTTAGACAATAATTTAGATATCAAGAATGCCAAATATAGAGAAAAGATTAAGAAATTGTATAAAGATAATTCTTGGAATGTTTTTATCCCAAGTTTAGGTGTTAATGCGGGATTGTCAAGGACACCTTCTTTTATTTTTAATGCAGGAGAAAAAGATTATTGGGGAGTAGGTATTGGAGCTTCTGCTAATCTTGTATTAAATCTATCTGTTTTTAAAAAGATTAAACTTACTATTTTTGATTATGAGAGCGCTAAGATAAATAGAGAGAAGGCTATTAAAAGTATTAGATTGGGCGTTCTTAAAATGTGCAATGAGTTGATAGCTTTAAAAATCACTTTAGAAGTTTTAGAAAGCCAATTGAAGAATAGCAAACTTAAATATGAACAAGCTAGAATTGCATATAATAATGGGCTTTTATCTGAGTTAGATTATCTTGATATTAAACTTAAATATGACAAGTCCCAACCTACTTTAGATGAGCAAATTATTAATTTTGAAAAATTAAAAGAAGAATTTAAATTATTAATAGGATTGGATATTTTGCAAGATTTTGAGATTATAGGAGAATTATCAGGCGAAATGCTAGATTTTTCTTTAATTAATGAAGTTATAGATGTAAATGAGTCGCTAGACATAAGAGCTATAAATAATTCTTATAATAGCATTCAAAAATCTCTTGATGCTATTTGGCTAGATACATTCTTGCCGAGTTTTTCTTTTAGAATTTCTTATTCCGGATCTATTCCTTTTAGCAGTAGTTCAGTTGGTTTAAAGAATGATTTTTCTGCTTCATTGGGCTTACAATATAATTTAACAGAAATGTTGCCATTTTCAGGGAACTTCACAAATATATGGGATAAAGATTTTCAATTAGAAATATTAAGAAATCAAGTTTCAAATGAAATTCGCAAGTTTAAATCTAGCATTGTATATAAGCGTAAGGATGTAAGAAGATATAAATCTATTTTAGATGCTTCGAGGATGAATTTAGAGTTGGCCAGGAAAAATTATCAAATGGCATTTGATGCCTTTAATTCAGGTGGGATAGATATTTTAAAGTTAAATGATATTGAAGTTTCTTACAAAAAAAGTGATTTGCAGTTTATAAGGGATAAGTTAAATTATGCTAATGCAGTTCTTGAATATAAAGATTTAATAAATGCCTTAGATTAATATGAATAGGGATGTTTTATGAATTCAGTTCTTAATATAGTTTTTAGTTTTCAGTACTATTTATTGTACTTAAGTATATTATTGTTTTTTTCTTGTAATAGAAATTTGAAAGAATATATAACTGAAAATAATTCTAATGAACCTTATAAATTTCCAGTTATTGCTATGAAAGTTAGAAAAGGAACCTTAAGTAATTATATTGCGTTGAATGGTGATGTAGATACCAAGGTTAAGGCAGACATATTCCCAAATATTGCAGGTAAAATAACAACTCTTAACATAAGGCTTGGGACTTATGTAAATAAAGGGCAAGTTATTGCGGAGCTTGATCCTTCTAAACCAGGGTCTCTTTATTTAAGGAGCCCAGTAAAAGCTCCAATTTCTGGATATGTTTTAGCTGTTAATAGTAAAATTGGCGAAACAGTGGGTCCTCAAACAAGTATTGCTTTAGTAGGTAGAGTAGATACAATTCAAATTAGGGCTTATGTTTCTGAAAGATATGTTTTAGATGTTAAGCCTGGCAACAGTGCAATTATTGAAATTGAATCTTATCCTGGTGAAAAATTTAAGGCAAGGATTTCAGAAGTATCCCCTGTTCTTGATTTTAAAAGTCGTTCAGCGGAAGTATATCTTGAACCTGTGAGAAATAATGAAAAAAAAATGGTTATTGGGATGTATGCAAAAGTCAAAGTTGTTACCAATCGTTTAAAAAATGTGATAAAAATTCCAAGTAGCGCTTTTGTAGAGAGAGAAGGAAAGAAGTTTATTTTTAAGATAAATGAAGATATGAGAACAGTACAGATGTTATTTCCTATAATAGGTTTTGAAGTAGATAATATTGTATCTGTGATTGATGAGATTAATGAGGATGATTTAATTGTAATTGAAGGCATGTCAGCTCTTTCTGATGGATCTTTAGTGAATGTAATAGACATTAGAGAAGGGGTTGCAATTGAAGATAATTTGTAATTCTTGGGGAAAGGTATGATAATAAAGAGGATAGTTGATAAGCCAATAACTATATTGATATTGTTTTCATTGATAACTATGATAAGCACTTATACCTTTACAAGGCTAAAAATAGATTTATTACCCACAATTGAAAATAGCGTACTTACTATTCATACAGATTACCCAGGTGCCTCTCCAAAAGAAGTTGAGGAAAGAGTGTCTAGTGTTCTTGAAAGTGGACTTGCTTCAGTAAAGAATATAGAGAAAATAGATAGCTCCTCTTCTAAGGGGGTAAGTACTATTGTTATGAAATTTTATCATGGGACTAATTTAGATTTGGCTTTAAATGAAATAAGAGATACATTTGAATCCTTAAAAGACCTTTTACCTAAAGAGGCTAGTTCACCTAAGATTATGAGATTTCGTTCAGATGATATACCAGTAGTAACTTTTGTTATTTATTCAGATAGGTCTGTTTCAGAGCTTAGAAAATATGCTGTTAGCATTATCAAACCTAAATTAGAAAGTCTTAATGGTGTTGGCTTTGTAGATGTTTTGGGGGGTAGCGATAGGAATGTTTTAATTGAAATCTCTCAAAATAAATTAGAATCATATGGACTTACTTTGTCAGAGATAGCAACAACAATTTCTACTCAGAATTTTGAAATGTCGGCTGGTAATATAATAGATAATGGGTTAGAATACTTGGCACAAGTATCTGGAAAATTTGCTTCAATGAAAGATTTGGAAAATGTGGTTGTTTCTTATAGAAGGCCGGATACTTATTCTTCGGGCAATGCTTCTATTGTTCAGATAAAGCTTAAAGACATTGCAAAGATTAAGAATACTTTTAAAGAATTAGAAAATTATATTTATTATAATGGTAAGCCTTCTGTTGTGTTGGAAGTGAAGAAGCATAGTGATGCAAATTCTATTAAAGTTTCAAATACAGTTAATACAGAAATTGATAAAATTAAGCTTTCATTACCAAAAGACATATCTTTAGAACTTGATACAGATACTTCTGAATTTATTAAGGAATCTATTTCTTCTGTAAAGGATTCAGCTTATTATGGAGCGGTTCTTGCAGTATGTATTATTTTTTTCTTCTTAAGAAGCTTTAGGGCAACAATTATTATTGGAATTTCAATACCATTGGCTTTGATTATTACATTTTGTTTAATGTATTTTGTAGATGTTTCACTAAATTTGCTAAGTCTTTCAGGGCTTGCTCTAGGTATCGGCATGCTTGTCGATTGTTCTATTGCTGTAATAGATAATATATACAAGTATAGACAGAAGGGAACAAAGCTTATTCCAGCTGCAATTCTTGGAACTCAAGAAATGATGCTTCCAATTATATCTTCAACTTTAACATCAATTTGTGTATTTGCGCCTGTTATTGTTTTTAGATCTGAATTAGGATTTATTGCCGATGTTGTTAGAGATTTTGCTTTTACTATTGTTATATCCTTAGCAGCCTCTTTATTTGTTGCAATTTTTTTAGTTCCTACTCTTGCAGCTCATTATGTTGGTCTTTATACTACCTTTCAAAAGCCTATCAAAAATAAATTTGCTAAAAGAGTTGATGATTTTTTTTATGAGATTTATTATATAGGAGAAGTATTTTATATTAAGTTACTAAAATATGTTTTGTCTCACAAAATGATTTTTTCACTTATTGTTATATTTAGTTTTGTCTTAAGTATAAGCTCATTTGTATTTTTAAATGTATCTTCTGGGCCTAGTGTGAAGTCTCCTTCGATTAGGTTTACTTTTCAGTTTCCAAATAAGGTAGACTTGGAGAGTTCAAAATTTTATGCGGATAAATTTTTAGAAATTATAGAAGATGAAATTAAGGTTTATAAGAGTTTCATTACTTATGTGTATTCAAATCAAGTGACTTTTCTTTTTAAATTACCTTCAAAGACAGAATCAGATGAAAAATATATTTTTCAAGACCCAGAAATTATTAAATATAGGATTTATGAACGCATCGATAAGCTTTATCCTAATTTGAGCACTAAGACTTCTACGGGAGGTGGTGGATTTTTTCAAGGTTCTCCTATTGATATTAGGATTATTGCTTCTGATTTTGAGTCTGCAAGAGTTTATGGAAATTTATTGGTTCATGCTTTAAAGAAAGAATTTCCTAATCTTATAAATCCTGTGCTTAATGTAAAGGAAGAAGAACTTCAAATTGATATAGAAATAGATAGAGACAAGGCTTATTCTTATGGAATTAATATGAATACTCTTTCGGTGGAAATTAAAGCCAATATTGATGGAATTTCTGCTGGAAAATATACTGAGGATGGTTTAAATTATAATATTTTACTTAGACTTGATAGGAAAGATATTACTAACTTAAAAGATTTGGATAAGATTTTTGTTAAAAATACATCAGGGATTAAAATTCCTCTCTCTTCAGTAGCTAAATTTAAGAAGACAAAAGGGGTCGGGGTTCTTTTTAGGGAAAATCAATCTTCAGTAGTACGTCTTAGTGCAGGTATTCCTCCAGGCGAAAATTTGGCTTTAATTACGTCAAGGGTGACAGATTTCGTAAATAATAAATTTCCTCAGAAAGATGGCGTGTTGTTTGATTTTAAAGGAGAGTATAATGAATTTACTAAGAATATGGAACAATTTAAAGTATTAATTTTTATGGCTATTTTACTTGTGTTTGGAATAATGGCATCACAATTTGAATCTCTTTTGAAGCCATTTATTATTTTTTTTACAATTCCATTAACTGTAGTAGGTGTTTTAGTGATTCATCTTATAACAAGAGAGGATATCTCTATTTTTACAGGTATTGGCATGCTAATGCTTGTTGGGGTTGTTGTTAATACAGGCATTGTTTTAATAGATTATATTAATTTGTTAGTTAAAAGGGGATTTAGTCTCAGGGAATCCATACTTGAAGGAAGTAGATCTAGATTTAGACCCGTTTTAATGTCTTCTTTAACATCAATAATAGGCCTTATCCCCATTGCATTTTCAGAATCTAGTGGAGGTGCTCTTGTAAAACCGATTGCTATTACTTTTATTGGCGGAATGACTGCTAGTACATTTCTTACTTTACTTTTTATTCCTATGATTTTTGAAATTTTTTCTAAAATTTCCATAAAAAATATAATCTTTTCAAAATCATTAAAATTTGCCAATAAGAATTCTTTGCATAAAAATGAGGCAAACACTTGCGTAGTTAAGAAAAATAAGGTTAATAATAATCTTAATAATTTCTTTATTGAAGAGGATGAGGATTAATAAGGGGTTTTATGTATAGGCTAGAAATAATTTCTAACTTGTCTTTAGAACATGATCTGCATGAATGTATGCAGGAGATAGAAAAATATACAGGTGAACTTATATATTATTCTAAGATATATAATGTTCATGGTAAAGGACGAAAAGGTGAAAAACGATCTAATGAAGTTTGGCCTGAGGAGAATTTTATTCTTATAATTTATACTGATAACTTAGTTGTTATGGAAAGATTAAAAGTTGTAGTAGAGATGTTAGACAAAGAGTATCCTACAGAAGGAATTAGGGTTTTTGTTTTGGGTGTTTGATATTTTTGTATTTTTCATAATTAGATTTAAAAATGATATCTTCTAGTTTTCATTAAATTTATTGAAATTTTTCTTTAAAATTGCTAATAATAATTGGTATTATTATAAGTTATAAAATATGGTTAAAAAATGGATTTGTGATTTAATAATTTAAGATGGTATAATTAGAGTATAATACCATACTTGTTAAGTGAGATTGTATGTCAATAGTAAAAACATTTTTTGAAGTTGCTGATAGGCTAGGAGGTGAAATTGCTCAGATATATAAGAGCAATAAGAGCTATTGTAGGGTTACTTATAAAGATTTAAAAAATGATGTTTTAAAATTTGCGTCATTCTTACAAGAGATGAATTTAAGTAGTCAAGATAAGGTATTTATTTGCTCTGAGAATAGAATGGAATGGACTGTTATAGATTTTTCAATTTTATCTTTAGGAGCTGTAGATGTGCCCAAAGGAGCTGATGTTACTCTTTTTGAAGCTGAGGTGATTATTAATTCTATTCTACCTAATATAGTAATAGTTGAAAATTTGAATCTTCTTAATTTAATTATTCAAGTTAAGTTTAAGATAAATCCTATAATAATTGTTATTGATGATTTATCAGATAGAGATAGAGATAGATTTAGTGGTTTTAAAATCTACTCTTATAAGGAATGTATTTCAATTGGAGATAAATCAAGGAGAGACGAGGATATTATTAAAGCTTTAGATAGTATTGATATTAATGATATGGCAACTATAATATACACTTCTGGTACTACAGGAACTCCTAAAGGAGTGATGCTTTCTCACTCAAATTTCCTTTATCAGGTATCTAGTTTTAGCAATATGATTAATACTTGCGAAGGACAAATATTTATGTGTATTTTACCAATTTGGCATTCATTTCAGAGGTCATTTTCTTATAATATTTTTCTTAAAGGAATGACTTGTTTATTTTCAAGTATTGTGCCTAGGAATATGCTTGATGATATTAAAAGTATTAATCCTCATTATATTGCTGCTGTGCCTAGACTTTGGATTGCAATAAGACAAAATATTTACAAGGAAGTTGCAAAGAAATCATTTTTGTCAAAGTTATTATTTAAGTTTTTTGTTAGTGTAGCTTGTTTTAATGATATATGTTATCGTACAATTTTAGGATTGTATCCTGATAATGGATTTAATTTGTTAATACCTGTGAGAAAAATACTAGGAATATTGGGTTTTATTGCTTTATTCCCTCTTAAAATTGTGGGTAATTTAATTATCTTTAAAAAGATAAAGAAAGTTTTAGGTAATAATTTTGTTGTAGGAATTACTGGCGGTGGTAGTATGTCTTTGTCTGTTGTTAGGTTTTTTAATTCAATTGGGATTGAGCTTGCTAATGCTTATGGATTGACAGAAGCATCTCCTGGTATTGCCTCTAATGAACATAGGAAAACAATACTTGGAACTTGTGGTAAGATATTGCCTGGAACTATTGCTGAGATTAGAGATGATGATGGTAATAAACTTAAAAAACCAGGAAAGGGTATTTTATTTGTTAAGGGACCTCAAATTATGCTTGGATATTATAAAGATGATAAGTCTACAAGACAAGTTATTGGTTCTGATGGTTTTTTAAATACGGGAGATATTGTCAAATTATCGAAGGATGATGTTGTTCAAGTTATTGGAAGAGAAAAAGATACTATTGTTTTAAATAATGGAGAGAATATTGAACCTGCTCCAATTGAGGTTAAGTTAGAAGAGTCTTTATTAATAGAAAAAGCTGTTGTTGTGGGTCAAGATCAAAAATTTTTGGGAGCATTAATTCTTCCTAATTTTGAAGAAATAAATAAATACTTAGAAAGTATGGGACAGAAGATTCTTGATTATGATAATAGACGTCAAATTATTGCTAATAATTTTGTACTTAAGGCTATTAATGACGAGATAAAAAAGCTTATTAATAAAGCTAATGGATTTAAACCTTTTGAACAGATATTAAAATTTACTCTTTTAGAAAAGCCATTTGAGGTAGGTAAAGAAGTATCAATTAAGATGGATGTTAAGCGTAACTATATTTTAAATTTTTACAGGAATGAGATAAAGAATTTATTTTCTTAGATTATTTGAGACTTATTTCAAGATTATCTATATCTTCTATTTTTGTGTTAGGAGGGTGAGATTGTTTGTACACAAAACCATTTCCTTGTATCTTTATTTTTATATTTGTATAATTTTTTAAAATTTTCATTAAATCTCTTTTAGAGATTCCTATAAGGTTTGGTAAGTATTCTGTTTTTTCATACTTTATTATGTGTCTTGGTAAGCTAATTTTTGAGGGAGATTTAATTTTGTTGTATTTATCTTTGTTATTGCGATATTCAATTAATTCTATTATTTCTTTGGCCATTGGAGCAGCAATCCTTGTTCCATATATTATCTTTTTAGGATATCTATATACAATATATATGATATATTGTGGTTTTTCTGTTGGATATATTACTAATATTGAAGATGTATAATCTTCTTCTGAATATTTTCCTGTGGTTTGATCAATGACTTGTGAAGTTCCACTTTTTGCTGAGATGCTTAGATTTTTTATCTTAAGTTTTGGTATCCCGCCTTTATTTACGACTTCTCTCATCATTTTTAAAACTTCTTTTGCTGTATGAGCAGAGATTACTTTTCTCTTTTCTTCTTTTTGAAATTCTTTAATTGTGTCTTCCATTTCGTTGCTGATTTTTTTTATGATTTTGGGTTTTATCATAATTCCATTATTGCTTAGTGTACTAGCAGCTTGCAGGATTTGAATAGCTGATACTCCTATTTCTTGCCCAAATCCGATTGTAGGCTTACTTCTTCCTGACCATTTTGAGTAATGTTTTAAAAGTCCTTTTGTTTCCCCAGGAAAAGGAAATCCAACTTTTTCTCCAAATCCAAACTCAATAAGCTTTCTATAAAAATATTCATTACTTACTTTATCTGTAATATGGGCTATTCCTACATTTGAAGAATGAATTAAAATTCCGCTAGAATCAATGTAATCATAGGGAGGATTTAATGTTTTTATTGTAATCACTTCCCCTGATTTAAATTTTTTTTGATATATGCCATTATCTAAAAATTTTTCATTTAATTTTAGTTTCCCACTATCTAATATAATTGCAACTGTAAAAATTTTATTAATACTTCCAGGTTCATAAGTTAAAGAAGAAGCAAAATTATTCCATATATTTCTAGGATATTTTGAATAACAATTGGCATCATATTGTGGAAATTGAAGCATAGAGAGAATATCTCCATTTTGAGCGTCCATTACCATAGCAATCATACTTTCAGGGTTGTTTTCCTTAAAATATTTTTTAGCTATTTGATTTATGCTTCTTTGTAAATCTATGTCTATTGTCAGATATATGTTGCTTATACTTAAATGTTCATTTATGGAGTGTTGTCTAGTGAGATCTTCATTTAGTGTGCTATTTAGAGATAATTCAAGCCCATTAAGTCCAATGTTGTCAGTTCCTACAAATCCTGTAATATTACTTGTTAGTTCTCGGAAAGGATAAATTCTTTTGTAGTCTGGATAAAGGGTGACTTCTTTTAATCTTCCTTCTGATTGAATTCTTTTAATTAAATCGGATTCTTCTCTTGCTACTTTTCTTTTTATGTACATAAATCCTTTTTTTTCGGATAATTCTTTTTTAAGTACATTAGGTTCAATTTTAAGAATTGCACCAAGAGTTTCTGACATATTTACAATATCTTTTATTTTATTTATGTCCGCTCCTACTGAGTATGATTTTGATGAAAATGCTATTACTTTTCCATTTCTATCATAAATATTTCCTCTTTTTGAAGAATTGTTTATATTTTGAGAGAAATAAATAGTGTTTTTTAAAGACATTAGGATAAAGTATTTATAAATGGGTAGTATTGTTATTATTAAGAAGATTATAAGAACTATATTTAATCTTAATTTGCTAGTTGAGTTTTTAGACATTAAGTACTGTGAGCAACTCCTTGCATATACCAAACATTTAAATTGTTAAGAACTTAATATTAAGTTTTTCTTGTATTTATAATATTATATTATGAAAAGATTAAATTTGAAATTGATAGAGGTTTAAATATAGTGGATGTTAGGACTTTGAAAGGTTTTAAGGATTATATGCCAAAGGAAGCTTTAATACGTACTCATGTAATAAAGCAAATATATAGTGTTCTTATGTCATATAATTTTGATTTAATAGACACCCCTGTTCTTGAATATTCTGAGTTACTTTTTAAAAAAGGTGGAGATGAAGTAGAAAAACAGACATATAGATTTAAAGATAATGGAGATAGAGATGTTTCTATGCGTTTTGACTTAACGGTGCCTTTTGCAAGATTTATTACTACCAATAGGGCTAAGATTAAATTTCCTTTTAAAAGATTTCAGATAGGAAAAGTATTTAGAGGTGAAAATACTCAGAAGGGCAGATATAGGGAATTTATGCAATTTGATTTTGATATAGTAGGTGAGAATACTTTTCAGAGTGATTCTGAAATTTTATCTATTGTTTATTGTGGGCTGGAAGAGATTTTTTTAAATTTTATAGAAGGTATTGATAGAAAGTTTATTATACATTTTTCTCATATTGGAATATTGAATTCTTATATTTATAAGTTAGGATTAAGAGATAAAAGTATCTTTATTTTAAGAAATGTGGATAAATTGGATAAAATTGGAATAGAAAACGTTAAGAAAAATTTACTTGCAGAGCTAAGTGAAGAACATGTTAATTTAATATTAGGATTTATAAATTTGAAAGGAACCTTTTGGGACAAATTAGAGGCTTTGAAAGGTATTTTAGGATATAATGATGATATTAAAAGAATTGAGAATATTTTTGTACATCTTAGTTCGTTAGGAATTCAAGATTCTTTTAATTTTAATCTCAAAATAGTACGTGGACTTGATTATTATACTGGACTTGTATTTGAAGCTGAGATGCTGGGGATTAATATGGGAAGTATTTGTAGTGGTGGAAGATATGATAATTTAATTTCATCATTTTCTAGTTCTTTACAAAAGGTGTCGGGTGTTGGAGGTTCTTTTGGTATTGACAGAATTAAAGATATAATTGAAAATGAGAGATTTAATTATATCAAATTATTTGTTACTAAAGCTAGCTCTAGAGTATTAATTGTTAATATAGAGAGTAGTTTAGAGAATTATTATTATAAGCTAGCGGATAGATTTAGAAGGCATGATTATTCTAAGGTAAATAATATTGCCTGTGAGGTATATCCAAAGAGTAAAGAAGGTAAAAATATTAAGGAGCAGATTGAATATGCTCTTAATAAGGATATAAGGTTTTTAGTTTTTATTGGCCAAGAAGAATATAGAGAAGATAAGATGAGAATTAGAGATTTGACTAAAAAAGAGGAGTTATTGCTGTCTTTCAGTGAGGCTATAAAAATTATTAAGGGGAATGATAAATTTTTATACACACCTTTTTAATTTAAAAGAACTTAACTCTGTTTTAATAAAGAAGATTATAAAAAGACAACTAGTTTTTTGCTTTCTCTATAGTGCGAATAGTAATTGCATTTAAAGTGAGCTCATTTTTGGTATAGTCTATCTGTCCAAGAATTTCAACTGAGTCTTTAAAATCAATATCAATATCAAAAGTTGTTTTTGTTGTAATAATACCTTCAAGAGCATTTTTATTATACCCTACATAAAAGTCAAAATAAATTATATTATCTTTTTTTTCAATATTGTTTACAATTCCTTCCCATTTTACATATGCATTTGAATAAATTAACGGAGTTTTTTTAATTTTTTTTAAATCCAAATAATCGTCAAAAGTAATAAAATCTGGTCTTGAGATAAAGCTAGCAAGATTTTTGGCTTTTAGTTTAATTGATTCTGATGCATTTGAGTTTAGTATTTTGTTTATTTCAATTCTTGCAAAATTGTCTTTATTTTCTTTTAGGTGATTTTTTATTTTTTGAAATGAATTTTTAATTTCAGTTTCAGTTAGTATGAATACAAATTGTCCTTCGTTGTTTTCTATCTTTTCTTTATCATTTATTTTAATATCATCGATATATGCTGTTATATTGTTAATAGTTTTTTTATTTTTTGATTTTGATCTAAATTGCAATATGCTTTCTTCTTTAAAATTTATAAATAAAAATATTGCTAAAATTAAAGAAATAAGGCTCCCTGCTGTTAATAATATTTTTATTGATTTAAATAGGGTTTTCCCTGTTTTTATTTTTATTTCTGGAAAAAGTTTGTCATATGTTTTTTTTTTGTTAAAAAATAATGTACCTTGGATTGGATTCTTTCTAATGGTTTCTAAGGAGAGCTCTGACCGTTTTGTCTCTTGATTTTCTTCTATCATTTTAAGCCATATCCTTATTGCCTTATCTTCTTTGCCTTGAGCTACTAATAGTATTGCAATTGATTGTTTAATATCTGGTTCTGTTGGATTTAATGTATATGCCTTCTTTAGATATGCTTGAGCGTTTGCTAAATTGCCCATTTTAAGGTAAGACATTCCTAAAATGTAATGATAAAAATAGTAATTTTTGTATAAGAAAATTTCCTTTTCTAAAAGCTTGATTACTTCTGAATATTTATGAGAGTTATAATAGTGAATAGATTTATTAATAATTTTATTAGGTTTCATAAAACAGAAGTTACCCTCATAATTTTATTTTGAAGATCATTATATATAGATTTTATCTTAAAAAAATAATAAATAAAATATTGCGTTTTGTTTAAAAAGGCAGATTTGACTAAAGGTTGATTAATGATATAATTTACATAAGTTCTTTTGGGATTTATGTAAATTATAAAGTGGTAGGAATGTGTCATCAGAAAAAATCACGGAATTAATTAAGGATATTTACTTAAACTTCAGAAAAGGTGACTTTAAGGTGGCTTTGATGAAATCGGAAGAAGCACATTCTCTTGATTTTGATAATATTGAAATTTTAACAGCTTTAAAAAGCTCTGTATATTGGAATGGTCAAGTTGAAAGTCTTGATAGGATAGGTAAAGATTATGAAAAAGCTGAATTTTTAATAAGGGAATGGAATAATTTTGCAAGAAGATATTTAAAAAAAATGAATTTTGATTTTGTTCAAGGGCGTAATTCAATTAAATATTTTGTATTTCATTTGTGTTTAGAGATATATAGTAATGCATATAAGTTGCAACCAGAAAACTTAGATATTTTAATAAAGATTGCCAAATCTTACAAAGGGATGGGCAATTATGAAAAAGCTATAGCCGTTTTTTTACAGATATTAGGAGATGCTAAAGAAAATCCAGATGTAGTAGCTGAGCTTGCTGATTCTTATGCTCTCATTGATGAAATTAAGGAAGCTAAAGTATTATTTAGAGAAGCTTTTTTTATTAATCCTCAAAAGATAGATATAGATTCACTTGAGTCTGAAATGATACTTAAATTGATAGAAGCCATTAAAGGTGAGAGAAATGTATCTGATACTCTTATTAAGGAGTGGATACCTGTTTACGGGACATTGAATGGTGTTTTTAATATAAAGAGAGAATTGAGACCTATTGAGCTTGGACATTTAAAGCAATCTGTATATAGTTTACGCAATGAGCTTAAAGCAAAATCATATAGATCAATAAATGAGAGCATATTGCTTCCAAGGCTTATTAATAAGTATTTTTGGCTTATTGACCATTATGTTAGGATAAAAGAAGATCGGGCTCGAATTGATGAAATTTTATCTTATATTAAAGAAATAGATATAGGAATATATCAGCAATATGTAAATTAGGTTTAATAAAATTGATATTAGGAGAGTTTAATGTCTAATATTACTATAGAAAAATTAGATAATATTTTGCAAGAAGATAAGTGGACAAGGATAGTTGTTAACAATTATTCTCTTACTAAGATAAAGGAATTAGATGGGTTAGTAGAAGATATCATTTGTAAAAATTTAACAGAAGAAGCTTTAGATATTTGCGGCAAGCATTTAAAAGATGTTAAAAAAAGTATTGCTGGTCTTTATGTTTCGGGTATGCTTATATATAGTAGGAGACCCCTTAATGATATGAGTTTGCTTACGGTTTTAGATTTATTTTCTCAGAATCTGAAGTGGTCTCTTGTTGAACACATATGTAATAAAATGCTTTTGATTTCTGAAAATAAACATGCGCTTTATACTCTTGCAAAGATATATGCTCAGAATAATGAGAATGATAAGCTGCCAGATGTGTGGGTTCGTATTGTTGAGGCTGATGTAGACGATACTACCTTTGTAAGACAGCTTGCCACTTATTATGAAAATATTGATATACAAAAATCTATATATTTTTTTAGAAAGGCTATTTATCGTTTTATTGAAAAAAAACAGATGTCAGGCATTCGTGAAGTATGGAATAAATTAACTCGATATGTTTCTGATGATTTTGACTCTTTTCTTCTTATATTGGCAAAGGTAGAAAAAGAACTTGGTTTTAAGAAAGTTGTAGTTCTTTATGAAGATTTATATGAGCATTATTCTGCAAGTGGAAATGTAGATGAGACAATAGAAATTTTAAAGGGAATTTTAAAACTAGACAATAAAAATCAGAGAGCAAGAGAAAATTTGGTTCTTTTTTTAAGAGAAAAGTATAAGGATGTTAAAAATATTGAAGAGTATCTTGAAAAGTCTGATATTGAAAGCTTAGATAAAAATTTTATTGATGTTTATTCTGATTTTGAAAAGTATTTATTTTTTGCTAAGGGTAATTTTGTATATCATCAAACTTGGTCTGTTGGAATAGTTAAAGATGTAAATGATCAAGGTATTGTTGTTGATTTTGTATCAAAGCGAGGACATTTTATTAGTTTTGATATGGCCATATCTGCTTTGTCTCCCCTTGAAAAAGAAGATATACGAGTTTTAAAGGCTATTAAACCAAAAGAAGAACTTATAGAAAATATTAAAAGAGATGTTGAATGGGCATTAAAGATTATTATTAAAAGCTATAAATCAATCGATCTTAAGGGAATAAAGAAAGAGCTTGTTCCAAGTTTGATGACTCAAAATGTATGGAATGCTTGGAGTATTAAAGCTAAGCAAATTTTAAAAGATAATCCTCATTTTGTAATGGCATCTGGCAGAATAGATTGCTATATATATAACGAAAGAGCTTCTAATTTTAATGAAAAAGTTTACGATAAATTTAAAGTAGAGAAAGATTTTTATAAGAGATATGAAATTTTTATTAATTATTGCAATGTAAGTGGCGTTGAAAGAAATTTACATGTTGAAGAAGAAATGCTTAATTATTTTTTAATTTATGTAAATAATTTTACAAAAGTTGATCATCATGTTATAAGTTCTTATGTAATACTTAAATCTTTAAAGAATTCTGAAAGTGAACTTGCTTTGAAGATTAATATTGAAAAGGATATTAATTTAGAGGTTCTTTTAAGGGAGTATTCTAAGGATATAGTGGATCTTTTTGATTCAATTTTGAGTTCAGAAATTAAGAAAGAATTGGTATCTTTGATTAAAGAAGAATTAGCTAATTGGGTTTTTTATTATAAAAGACTTTTCCCTTATTCTGTTAACAAAAAGTTAATTGATGCTCTTTATAAGGAAGATATAGGAGAAACAGAACAACTTTTTAATTATATTATAAAAAATTATAAAATATACAAAGACGCATATATTTGGCTTTTAAAGCATCATAATTCTTATTCTCTTAATTTAGCATATACCGATTCAGAGCTGTTAATAAATTTAGTTAAAATTTTAGCCGATAGCATTATTAAGATTAATAATAAAAATAATTCTGTTTCTAATAAGAGAATTTATAAGATGGTAATTAATCTTTTGATTAAGGATAAATATCTTAGTACATCTTTAAGTGAAATTATGAATGAAGAGCTTGCTAAAAGATTATATATGACTTGTTTTTATATAAAAGATTTTCCACCAAAGGATCTATTAGCCATTAAGACTTCAATAAGAACTGTGTTTGATAATATTGAATTTGAAGATGAGAAAATTCAAATGTCAGGAGATAAGGCTGAAGTAGGGTTTTTGACTATTTTGAGTTCTTTAAATAGAAAACAAAAGGAGTTGCAATATTTAAAGGATGTGGAGATACCTGAAAATTCTAAAGAAATTGGAAAGGCACGTGAACTTGGTGATTTGAAAGAAAATGCGGAGTATCACTCTGCAAAGGAAAGACAACAATTTTTAACAAAGAAAATGAATTCTCTTATGTTAGAAATAGATATGGCTAAGGTTATCGACACTAAAGAACTTCAAAGCTCTGTTGTTGGATTTGGAACAAAAGTCATTATTTTTAATAAGGATACAGAGAAAGAAGAATCTTATTTAATATTTGGACCTTGGGAGTCAAATCCAGATGAGGGTATTATTTCTTATAAATCTCCTTTTGGAGAAAATTTATTAGATGCTAAGGAAGGCGATCATCTTGATTTTGTAATAAATGAAACTCATTTTAGGTATTGTGTAAAAAAAATAGAGGCTGCTAGAATAAATTAGAAGAGAGAAATGTCAAAGTTAAAAAATCAAAGAGAAACTACTAGTGAAAATAATATGAGTGATAAGTTGAATAAAGAAAAAGCCATTGAGCTTGCTAGGATTCAAATAGAAAAAGATTTTGGAAAGGGAAGTCTTATTAAGATGGGAGAATCTCCTGTAGGTAGGGGTATTGAAAGTATATCTAGTGGCTCTATTTTGCTTGATGAGGCCATAGGTGTTGGAGGATATCCTAAGGGAAGGGTAGTGGAGATATTCGGGCCTGAATCTTCTGGTAAAACTACTTTAACTCTTCAAGCTATTGCTGAGGTACAAAGAGGGGGTGGTATAGCGGCTTTTATTGATGCTGAACATGCTCTTGATCCTGCTTATGCAAGAGCTTTAGGTGTAAATGTTGATGAACTTTGGCTGAGTCAGCCCGATACGGGAGAGCAGGCGCTTGAAATTGCTGAATATCTAATTAGAAGTGGAGGAGTTGATTTAATTGTTGTCGATTCTGTTGCTGCTTTAACACCGCAGGCGGAGATAGATGGAGAGATGGGAGATGCTCATATTGGACTTCAAGCAAGATTAATGAGTAAAGCTTTAAGAAAGATTACAGGAATATTATCTAAATCTAATTCTTGCATGATGTTTATTAATCAAATAAGAATGAGAATAGGCGTTATGTTTGGTAGTCCAGAGACTACTACAGGAGGTAATGCTTTAAAATTTTATTCTTCACTTCGCATTGAGGTTAGGAAAATTGACCAAGTTACGGGGAATTCTTCTGATGATGTTATTGGCAATAAAATAAGAGTTAAAATTGTCAAAAATAAATTAGCTCCTCCTTTCCGTAAAGTAGAGCTTGTTATTTATTTTGGTAAAGGTATTTCTCGTGAGGCTAGTATATTAGACGCTTCAGTTAAATATGGTTTGATACAAAAAACAGGTTCTTGGTATTCTATGAGAAATGATAAATTAGGGCAAGGGAGAGAGAGTGTTATTAATTATCTTACTAAAGAGAAAGAGATTGCCAATGAACTTGAGAGTAGACTTAGAAAGATAATTTTTGAAAATTTTACTGAAGATTCTTTTGATGTTGAAGAATTGAAAGTTGAGCAAGCAAAAGAAAATTAGTTGAATTTCTGTTGATTTCTTTTAGGGATTTTATTTTTGATATCTCTTAAAGTAATCTTTTTTATATCTTATTTATATGGCTGAGAGGAAAAATTGTTGATATCAGGAATTGAAGAGCTTAGAGTTCATGTTTTTTTGGCTAATAAAGGCTTGGATTCAAGAAGAAGTTGCGAAAATCTTGTTAGAAACCATTTTGTAAGAATAAACGACAGACTTGCAAAGGTAGGAGATAAGGTAATTTTAGGAGATAAAGTAGAATGTAAGGGTCGTATATTTGTTTTTAAGAAGTCTAAGACTGATAGTAAGCTTTATATATCGCTTCATAAACCTAAGAATTATTTGTGTTCTAATTTTGATCCAAGTGGAAGAAGATTGGCAATATCTTTGGTTCAACCTTTATTTAAAGAGAGGCTATTTTCAATTGGTAGACTTGATTTTAAAAGTTCTGGACTTTTAATTTTTACTAATGATGGTCAATTTGCAAATAATATTGTTCATCCAAGGAATGAAATAGAAAAGGAATATGTTATCGAGTCAAAAAAGAATATTAATGAGGATTTACTTATTAATTTTAAGCGGGGAATAAGAATAGGTGGGGAAACTTTTAGGTTAAAATCTTATGTAATGCTCAATGAGAATTCTGCTAAATTAGTCTTAAATGAGGGTAAGAATAGGGAAATTAGGAAAGTTTTTTTAAGTAGAAATATTTTTTTGAAAAAGATTCATAGAATTAGAATAGGAAATATTAAATTAAATGATTTAAGAGAGGGTCAAATTAGAATTATTCCTTTAATTAAAATTGATAAATTAAAAGCAGAGCTTTTAAGAGGAGTTAAATGATCATAGCAATTGATGGTCCTTCGGCTTCAGGAAAAAGTTCAATTGCAAAAGAATTAGGAATAAGGCTAGGCTTTAAGTTTATTAGTTCTGGCTATCTTTATAGAATAATAACTTTAATTGCACAGCAATTTACTTTGAATGAATATGATTTACTTAGTGAGAGAAAAATTTTAGAACTTATTTCTAAAAATGATATCAAGTTTGATGGTACTGATTTTTTGCTTAATGATGAAATTGTTATAAGACATATTTTGAATGATAAGATAGATCTTCAAGTTGCTCTGTATTCATCTTATGTGGGGGTTAGAGATATTGTTAATAAAAAATTAAGAGAATTGGTTAAATTAGATAATGATAATTATATAATAGAAGGTAGAGATATTACTACTGTAGTTTTTTCAGAAGCAGAATTTAAGATATATTTGGATGCTTCTATTAAAGTGCGTGCTTTAAGGCGACATAAACAAAGAAATGGAGATATGCCTTTAAATGAGTTAGAGTATGCGCTAGAAAGACGAGATGAGATTGATAAGAATAAAAATTATGGTAGATTGAAATTAGCTAAAGATGTTTTTTATATTGATACAAGTTATAAGTCCTTAGATGATGTATGTGATAGTATTATAAAGATTTTGAATTTGAAAAAATGATATAGAGAGGTGGTAAGCATGGAAAATCAAGAAGATTTACAAGAAAGTTATCTGAAGGTTCTTGAAAAGGTAGATCTTGGAAGTAATGTTTCTGGTATTGTTGTAAATATTATGAGAGACTATGTACTTGTAGATATTGGTTATAAATCTGAAGGTTTTATTAAAATTAGTGAATTTGATAATATTCCAAATATTGGAGATAAGATTGATGCAATAGTTACAAGAATAGGAGGAGAATTAGGTTTGATTCTTAGTGTAGAAAAGTTTCACTCTCTGAGTTTTCAAGACAAGGTTGATGAATATATTCTAAATAGAAAAGTAATTAAGGGCAAAGTTTTATTTGAGATGTCAAGTGGATATAAGATTCAGATTAATGAAAATACTATTGGATTTATGCCATTGTATTTAAGTTCTAAGTCTAAAGATGAAAAATTAAAAAAAGGTTCGATTGTTGAGTTTTATGTTATTGAAGCAATTAAGACTGATGGTTTGAGACTTATACTTGATAGGCGGACTTTAGAATGGGAACGAGAGATTGAAAAGAGGAAGGAGTTTGTTAGTTCTTATAATGAAGGAGATATAGTTGATGGAGTTGTTGAGAAAATTATAGAGTATGGGGCTATTATAAGGATTAAAGATTTTGTTTTAGGAATATTAAATAAAAGGAATATTGCCTTTACTCGTGTTGAAAATATTGAGGATTTTATTCGTGTTGGTGATAGATTGAAATTGAAAATTATTAAACTAAATCTGAAGACAGCAAAGATGGAGTTATCTCTTAAGGCTTTAAAGACAAACCCTTGGGATTCTATTGAATCTAAATATGTAGTTGAAAGTATTGTGAAGGGAAAGGTTGTCAAAATATTACCCTTTGGTGCTGTAGTTGAGCTTGATAGTGAGATATCGGGATTTCTTCATGTAAGTAATTTTTCTTGGGTAAGAGCGATAAAGAGTCCTAGAGAAGTGGTTAAGGTCGGGCAAATTATAGAAGTTAAAATTTTAGAAATAGATAAAAAAAATCAAAGAATATCTTTAGGTATTAAACAAGTTAATGGAAATCCTTGGGATAATTTAGCTGATAGGTTTTCTGTTGGGAAAATTATTCAGGGTGTTGTTAAAAATATAACAAAAACAGGTGCCTTTATTAATATTGAAGAAGGTATAGATGCATATATTAGTAAATTTGATATTTCTTGGTTAAATGATATTAATCCTGAGGATTACTTTAAATTGGGGAGTTCTATTAGTGGAAAAATTATTGAGTTTGATGCAAAGAGACAAAATATTAGATTGGGTATTAAACAGTTGGAAGAGAATCCTTGGGATGATTTTGCTAGGAGTTATAAAAAAGGCGATTCTCTTGAAGTAGAAGTTGTTGAGAAAAAATCGAAAGGACTTCAAGTAAAAGTTTATAACAAAATAATGGGATTTATTAGTAAAATACAACTTGGAGATACTAAAGAATCTAGCATGGATACTTTTGATAATTTGAATATTGGAGATAAGTTAAAAGTTGTATTAACAAATATTGATTCTAAGAATAAATTGGTTTTGCTTTCTTATAGAGAATATAAGAGTCAAAAATCAAGAGAGGAAATTTCTTCTTACTTGTTTAAGGAAGATGAAGGAGAGTCTTATAAGCCATTTGAAAATTTACTTAAAAGGAAAGCTGATGTTTAAAGGTGGGGGTTTGCTAGGAATCATTGCGGTTGTTATTATTGCCTTTGTTGGTGTTGTCTCTTTTTTTTATAATTCTATTGATGTAGATTATGTTAAGACAGGAGGAGAAATAGTAGAAAAGCTTGAATCTGATTTAAATATTTATTTGAGAGAAAAAAATATGGAGGAAAGGGATAAGATAGATGGTAGAATAAATGAATATATAAACAAGATAACAGAGGTTTCTTATGAATTTATTCCGAGGTTTTATCTTGCAAGATCTACTTATTTTCAGAGTAAAGGATTATATAATGAAGCCCTTTCTGATTTAGATATTGTTCTTAATTCTAAGTGGATTGAGAGAGAAATAGCTTGTATTAATAAAGCTGTAATTTATGAAAAAATGGGTAAAATAGAAGATGCTTTATTGACATATGATATGATTATTAAACAAACAAAATTTAACTTTATTAAGATTAAGGCTTTGATTGGTAAGGCTTTAATTATTGAAAGTAGAGATAAAAATATAGCTATAGGTATATACGATGAAATTTCTAAATTTTCTTATGAAAATAATTTATATGTAAATATAGCCAAGAATAAGCTTTTGCAGCTTAAGTAACTCAATTTTATTTATTTTATAATAATGAGAAAAAATTTTGCTAGTATATTAAGTTTTTCTTTATTGGTTTTAGGGTGTGGCCTTGAGGATATTACTATAGTTGACCCTCCTATTAGGGTCGATAATAGGGCATCTAGGGATACTCTTGCTTTTTTGCTACCCCCTGGATATTTTAATAAATTGAATACTTCTAAAATTAAAGGATTCGATATCTATTATAAATTTTATCCGGAGGGTTCAAATTATCATTATGATAGTTTTGCAAAGACAGTTCAAAAGGATTTCGATGCTTTAAAGGGAGTTTTTAATAATGTTTCTGAGTTTAATAGTAGAGGATTCTATAAGATAAATCTACATGAGAATCAATTTTCAGGTAGGCCAACTTTAAAATTAGATAAAAGTTGGATTGATAGAAAATTTCCTTTATATTTTGAACTTAATTTTGAGGCTTTAAGAAAGAATACCCCTGGATCAGTTTTTATTAGTATAAGGAAAGGTAGTAATTCTTCTGCTCCTGTTATTGATGAAGTTAAAACTGTGTATAGATCTTATGTCGTTGATGGCTTATATGTTGAATTTTGTGAGGCTCTTAAAAAGAATAAAGTTTCAGATATTGATCAAAGACCTTTTGATCTTAAGCATATTGATAATGATTTTTTCACAAGAGATGTTTCTCCTAAATATAATTTAGTAATTTTTGTTATGGCAGTAGGTAATCTCATAGAAGATGATCTTTATAGTGTTATGTTAAATATAGGTAGCTTAGGTAGCTTTAGATTAGAGACTTAGTTAAGGGTGATTTATGATAACATTTTTTTTCCATTTAATTTTAACTAATATTGTTATTTCTTTTGTGGTTAGTTTTTTTGTTGTTTTTTTTGGTATATTAAAGTTTGGGTTTTTATTAGTTTATTTTATAAGTTTTTTAGGAAGTATTTTATTTTTATTTTTTATCTCTTTTTTTTATTCTGATTATTATAATAGGCAAATAGATTTTTTAATTTATTTATTTCCAATTATTGGTTCGATAGTTTTTGTGTCTTTATTAAGATTTTCTGAGAAAAATAAGAATGATTTGTAAGGATAGTTTGATATAGTTTTTTTATCTATTTCTATATCTATTTCTAATTTTATAGACTTTAAAATTAATTTTGTGTTTCTTAGTATTGAAGTTGATGGGAATTCAATAATGAAAATGGCAGAAAATAAAGGTGATCTATAAAGAGAATAATCTTTCTTAGATTTTCAGGTGCTTTTGAAAAATAGTGTAGAGATGGGGGATAAATGTTTAATTATAGTTGATGTTTTTAAGGGAATGGGTTTAAATTACATTGGTAAAATAATAGGAATATAGAAACAATCTTGATGGGATAGATGTTAATTTTATATATTTGTTTCGGTTAAATAGAAAATAGTCGAAGCATGTGAGATTTTATTTATTCACTTTAAATAGCTAAATAAGAATTTTTTATCATTATGTTTCACTTGGATATTGTAGAAATAAAGAAAGAGGACATATCAGTATCAGTTTTAAGAATGGATTTATAAATGTTTAATTGAGCATATTAATTGCAGTTACTCAGCTATAATAGGCTTACCTATTGGTTTGTTTTATGATATTCTTATTAGAGAAAAATAATATTCGCTATGTAGATAGTGAGCAAAGAGAGGGATTTAGGAGGTTATTTTGGCAGTTATTACGATGAAGAGTCTTTTGGAAGCTGGAGTTCATTTTGGGCATCAGGTAAAAAGACTTGATCCTAGGATGAAGAGATTTATCTTTTCTGAGAGAAATGAAATACATATTTTGGATTTGCAAAAAACTTTGCAAGGAATTAAGGATTCTTATGAACTTGTACAAAGTGTTATAAAGAGTGGTAAAAAAGTTTTGTTTGTTGGGACTAAAAAACAAGCAAGTGAAATCATTGAACAGGAAGCTAAAAGAAGTGATATGCCTTATGTGAACAATAGATGGCTTGGTGGGATGCTTTCAAACTTTAATACTATTAAAAAATCAGTTCAAAAGTTAAAAAAGTTAGAAAAAATGGAAGTTGATGGTACTTTTGATATGATAAGCAAAAAGGAAATTTCTCAACTTAATCGAGAAAAGTTTAAATTAGCTAAAAATTTGACGGGGATTAAAGATATGGAAGATCTTCCAGGTGCTGTTTTTATTATTGATCCTAAAAGAGAACAAATAGTTATTAATGAAGCTAGAAAGCTTGGTATTCCTATTGTCTCAGTTGTCGATACAAATTGTAATCCAGATGTCATTGATTATCCAATTCCTGGAAATGATGATGCAATTCGTTCTGTGGCCTTATTTACTAAAATCATATCTGATGCCATACTTGAGAGTGATAAAGAAGTAGGAATTCAAATAGTAGAGAACTTAAATGAAGAAGACTTGATGAATGAGATTGAAGTTAAAAATGGTATTGAGAAAGAATTAAAAGAGTAGGAGAAGATCAGTATGAATGTTAGTCCTCAAGAGGTAAAAAGACTTAGAAATACAACTGGAGCTGGATTTGGTGATTGTAAGAAAGCTTTAGAGATTGCCGGAGGTGATTTTGAATTAGCCAAGAAGAAACTCAGAGAGATGGGAATTGCATCTGCCGATAAGAGAAGTAATAGAGATGCTAAAGAAGGTCGAGTATTTTCTTATGCAAATATGGATAGAGTGGGTCTTTTGCTTATTTCATGTGAAACAGATTTTGTTGCCATGAATAATGATTTTATATCTTTTGGAAATTCTTTAATAAAAAATTTAGTTGAAAATGCTAGAGATTCTTTAAATGAAGAACAGGAGCATGGAATTAAGAATTTAGCAGCTACTATAAAAGAAAATATTCAAGTAAAGAAGATTTTTATTACAAATGTTTCATCTAATGAACTTGTTAAGTATTATCTTCATGGTGAGCAGTCTAAAATAGGTGTTTTTGTTAAGTTACGAGTTGATAATTCTTTGAAAATAGGAGATGAAAGGTTGAATAGACTTGCGATGGATTTGGCATTGCATGTGGCTGCTTTTGCGCCTATTTATTTAAGTGTTGATAGTATTTGTCCTAATTACATAAAGGAGCAAGAAGAGATATTTATTAACCAGGTGAAAAATAGTGGAAAATCTGAAAATGTAATTAAGGGAATAGTATCTGGAAAACTTAAAAAGCATTTAAGTGAGGTTTCTCTTTTAGAACAGAATTTTGTAAAAGATGATAAATTAACTGTTAAAGAAAAAATAGAAGAGATTTCAAGGTTAATTTTGAGTAAGATAGATATAATTGATTTTAAATATTTAGGTGTTAGATGATTATTTTTAATGATTTTCATATTTCCTTATTTTTTTTAAAAAGGGGGGTGATTGAGTGGAGAAATATAAGGCTTTACTAGAAGAAAAAGTAAACAAAATTCTTTTGTCTCTTGAGAATGAATATAAATCTTTAAGAACAGGCAGGATAAATAATGCTCTTTTTGACAAAATATTGGTTGATTGTTATGGAGAAAAAATTCCTTTAACTAGGGTTGCTAATGTTAGCATACCAGAAGCGAGACTTGTTATAATTCAACCTTGGGATAAGAGTTTATTGGGCAAAATAGAGCAGGCTATACTTAATTCAGATCTTTCCATGAATCCTTCAAATGATGGATTTGTACTTAGAATTAAAGTTCCTGCTTTGACTGTTGAGAGGCGTAAGGAGATAGTAAAGCAGGCAAAAAAAATAGCAGAAGAATATAAAGTTATGGTTAGGAATGTTAGGCAGGAGTTAAATAGTAAGGCAAAAAGCCAAGAAAAAGATTCTGAGATTACAGAGGATGGTTTATGGCGTATTTTAGATGAAATACAAAAGGGTATTAATTCTTATATTAAAAGAATAGACAAAATTTTAGAGTCAAAAACAAAAGAGATTATGGAAGTTTAAATTTATGTGCATAAATTCTCTTCCAATGCATGTTGGAATAATCATGGATGGCAATAGGAGATGGGCTTTAAATAAAGGTGTTTCTTTGCTTGAAGGGCATAGAGAGGGATTAAAGAACGCTAAGGATATAATTAAACATTCTGTTAAGCTAGGTATAAAATATTTATCACTTTATGTATTTTCTACAGAAAATTGGAGCAGAACGCAATATGAGATAGAATATTTAATGTTTTTAATTGCTAATTACTTAAATTCTGAGTTTGAATTTTATAGTGAAAATAATGTAAAAGTAGTAGTTTCAGGGGATATTGAAGCTTTAGAAAGAAGAGTAAGGGAATCAATTATTGATACTATTAATTTTACTAAAAATTTTACTGGTCTTATTTTAAATTTAGCTATTAACTATGGTGGACGAAATGAAATAGTGAGAGCTGTTAAAAGAATTATGAATAGTGATTTAAAAATTAATTCTTTAAACGAAATTGAATTTGCAAGATTTTTAGACAATCCAGAGCTTTGTGAAATTGATCTTTTGATACGTACTGGAGGAGAGATGAGGATAAGTAATTTTTTTTTATGGAGAGTTGCTTATTGTGAATTTATTTTTTCAAATATTTTGTGGCCCGAATATTCTATTTCTCATTATGATAAAGATTTGAAATGTTTTGAAAAAAGGAAGAGAAATTTTGGGAAATAGAAATTTATTTGAACTTAAGTCTAGAAAGTTGGCATTCATTAAACGACTTGGAACATTTTTATTTTTTGTACCCTTAGTTTTATTTTTGATATTTTTAGAGTTTAAAAATTATTTATTTATTAATATTCTAATTTTTATTTTTAGTGGATTTTCTGCAAAGGAGGTTAATGATTTGCTTAAAGCTAAATCTTCTTCTATTTCGAATACTCTAGCATTCTTTTTGGGTATATCACCTCCAATTTTGACATATGTACATTTTAATATTTTTGATTTAGGTATCAACATAATATTTTATTTAGTTATAACTTTAGTTTTTAGCAATTGGATTGTTAATTTAGCTTTCATTAAGGAGCATGAAATTGTTAATTTTTTATCGCAGGCCACTTCGATAATTTTTATACTTATATATCCTGGTGTTTTAATTTCATTTATTGTCGCTATTACAACTTTACCAAAAGCTCCTATTCTCTTATTAATACTTTTCTCTATGGTGAGTGGTAATGATACTTTTGCTTATCTTATTGGGTACTTTTTTGGAAAAAATAGTTTTAGGCCCACAATTATTAGTCCTAATAAAACTATAATGGGATTTTTGGGTGGAATATTATTTTCTGCTTTTGTTGCAATATTTGTAGTATTTTTAGGAGTTATAAATTTAACATATGGAGAAGCTGTGGTTTTTGGTATTTTAATGGGATTTTTTACTATTGTTGGTGATTTGTTTGAATCTGGGCTTAAACGTAGTGCATCAGTTAAAGACTCTGGAAATATTATCCCTGGCAGAGGTGGTGCTCTTGATTCAATCGATTCATTTCTTTTAGCAGGTCCTATATTTTATTTATGCTTGGCATAAAGCTTTTGGGAGGAATTTATGTATATTTTTCTTAGTATTTTGGGCTTTACTTTAATAATATTCGTCCATGAATTGGGTCATTTTTTATTTGCAAAGCTTTTTAAGGTTAAAGTTGAAATTTTTTCTGTTGGGATAGGTCCTAGCATTTTTAAATTTAAAATTAAGGATACAGAGTATAGATTTTCTCCTTTTTTTTTGGGAGGATATTGCAAGCTTAAAGGATCTGAACACTTAGAAAATGAGCTTAAATTAAATAGGGAAATTGAAGCAGATAAAGATTCCCTTTTTGGTATTTCTAATTTTAAAAGGATTTTAATATATTTTGCAGGTCCTCTTTTTAATTTAATTTTGTCTTTTATTATTTTTATTGCAATAGATATGATAGGAATTGTATTTCTTGATTATTCTAATAAAATAACTGTTGTCGATAATAATTCTTTAATTAAGTTTAAAGATGGAGATGTTATTTTAAGCGTTAACAATGATGTCATAGGTTACTTTTCCGATTTAAAGAGATTTATTCCTGTAAAGGAATCTAAAATAGCTTTTACAGTTTTAAGAGATAATGAAGAAATTAATTTTGAAGAATATTTAAATATAGAAAAGTTTTTCAAGGAAATTGGTCCTTGGATAGATCTTGTGATTTCTAAGGTTGAGAGAAACTCTCCAGCTGAAGTTGCAGGTCTTAAAAAAAACGATAGGATAATAAGTATTAATGGTGTTATTTTAATTAATAATAAGCAGTTGCAAAATTTAATTATGAATCTCGATGTTGATAAGGTGGTTGAAGTTAAATATGATAGAAATGGGGAGGTTTTAACTTCTAATTTGGTATTTCAAGATACTAATAAAATTTTGGGTGTTTATTTTTTACCTCGTCTAGAAAGATTAGCTAGAGCAGATAATATTGGGATTGCTATTGTAAATTCTTTTAATAGAGTTTTAGGAATTTTAGGTGATATTCTATATTCCATTTTTGAATTGTTAATGAATTTTAAAAAGAGCTCCAGGTATATTGTAGGTCCTGTTGGGATTATTAATATTCTTGCCTACTCTTCTTCTATTGGGTTTTTATATTGGTTTAATACTATAGCTCTTTTTAATTTGCTAGTTGCTGGGATGAACCTATTTTTTATTATAATACCCATATTTGATGGAGGTCAAATTTTTATTAGTCTAATTGAAATTTTACGTGGTAAAAGATTTAAAGCAAAATTTATTTATTATTATTATGGTATTGGTATTTTTTTTGTGTTGGGACTTTTCATTTTAGGGCTTTTTAATGACTTAAGCAATATTTTAAGATAGATTAATTAACAGGAAATACATAATTTAACATAATCAAAAAATTAGAAAAGAAATTAGAAATATTAAATATGGAAAGCATCATTCATTCTAATGCTTATTATTGGGTTAAATTCCTTACTTATTTTACTTGTTGAGTATGTTATTTCTCCTATTGTATAAAGAATGCTACCAAATACTAGTCATGAAATCCTTTTAGATATAAGGAGTTATAGGTAAATTTAATTCTAAAAATAATCATCCGTCCTACAATTATAAATATTAATCCATTTAACCATACAATGCTGTTTATGTATTTATTTAGAATCATTCTCAAAGCAGTAAGAGCCCAAACAGCCAAAAGAATTATTTTTCCCATAAACATTTTTAGTATGGAGAATTAGATAAAGTTGGAGTATAGGTGCCTGCTATAAATATGAATATAGAGATATGGTTAGCTTTTTGAAATTTTTTATTTTATTTTCTTTTAAGAAAGTAAGGTAAAGAATATTCATTATGTATATTAATATCATTGAAAGTTAATAAGTAAAAATATTATTTCTTGAAATTTTTTTTGAAATAATTTATAGAGATAACAATAATAGCATCTTCTATATTTGGTAAAATAATGTCAAATAGGTAGGATATTGAACTAAAGATACTTGATATCTATATAAATTGAAGGTTTTATCTTTTACAAACATGAATTTATTCTTTTTTCTTTTATATTTTATTAAGTTTAAATTTGTTTTTGATATAATTATTATTAATTCAAAAAATATAATTCAAATGAAAATAGTAAATAAGGCATATAGATTTAATTTAAGATAATACTTAAGTCTATTTTCGCTTTATTAAATAGAATTTTACTCTTTAATTTTTGTTAAAGTATAATTTTTTGGAAAAAAGATATATAATGATATTGCTTTAAGTTTTTGAATGGAGAGGAGTGAAGTGATAAATTTTTTAAAAATTTTTAGGTTTGCAAAGTTACAAAAATTTGCAAATGCGATAAGTTTACCAATTTCTGTTTTGCCAATTTCTTGTTTAATGTTAGGAATTGGATCTGTTATGTCTAATCCTTCTAATTTACTTTATGTTGACAATAATGTTTTACAGAGTATTTTAGGGCTTATGAAGGCTACAGGTAATATTATTATATTAAACATACCTTTGCTTTTTGCTGTAGGAATTACTGTTGGAGTTGCAAGAACCCAAAAAGGAGCTGCTGCTCTTTCAGTACTTGTTGGATATTTGACTTTTAATGTTACTGAAAATTATTTTCTTGATATGTTTTCAGAGCTTGTTGATCCCAGTTTGATGTCTTCTATTGGGCAAGTCAATGTTCTTGGTATCCAAACTTTAAATACGGGTATTGTTGGATCTTTGCTAGTTGGACTTTTAGTTGGATATTTACATAATAGATTTTATGGAATTAAATTGCCTGCACCTTTTCATTTTTTTTCTGGATTTAGATTTGTACCTATAATAGTTTTTCCCTTTTGTATTTTGTTAGGTATATTATTTTGTTTTGTTTGGCCAAATCTTGATGAAATAATTACTTCTTGTGGATTATTTATTTCTAGATTTGATTATTTGGGTAGTTTTCTTTATGGTATGTTAAACAGGATACTTGTTCCTTTAGGTTTGCATTCTATTCTTACATTTCCTTTTAATTTTACTTCATTGGGAGGTATAGAAATGATTAATGGGCAGTCTATTGGCGGTATTCAGAATATATTTTATGCTCAGTTGTCTGATCCTAAGCTTACTAAATTTTATTCAGGACTTGCTAGGTATAGAAGTGGATTTTATCTTTCTATTATGTTTGGGTTACCAGGAGCAGCATTTGGAGTTTATAGGGGTATTATTCATGATGATAAGAGTAAAATTATGTCTCTTCTTTTTTCAGGTGCTATTACTGCTTTTTTAACAGGAATTACGGAGCCCTTAGAGTTTTTATTTGTTTTTACGGCACCTTTACTTTATTTTGTGCATGCTATCTATACAGGACTTGCATTATTAATTGCCAATATGTTTAATATTGCAATTGGATCTACATTTTCTACTGGATTTTTTGGTTTCTTTATGTATGGGATACTACAAGGAAATGATAAGACAAATTGGATTTATGTATTGCCCTTAGGAATTGCATTTTTTAGTTTATATTATTTTACTTTTAAATGGATTTATAATTATTTTGATTTTCAGCTTTTTGGTGTTGATGAACCATTTTTTGGTGGAAATGAAGGCAAGGTTGAGGGAATTGGGATAGCGCATCTTATAGTTCAAGGGCTTGGAGGTCTTGATAATATACAAGAGTTTGATATTGTATCAACAGATCTAAGATTTGTTGTATTTAGTCCTGAACTTGTATCTCAGGATTTACTTAAAGAAACAGGAACTTTAAATATTCTTATAAGTGATAATACAATTAGAATTGCTTATGGAACTCATGTCTATTATATAAAACAAGCAATTGAAAATTATTGTCCCAAGAGGCTTTTTGGAGCTAGTGTTGTTGTTGCTTCTGATCATGTAAAACAGGGAATTAAGGCTTATATTGAAATGAAAGAAGATGATAAACTTGAAAAAAAAGGTAAGATAGGGAAAGTTTATAGACTTAATAAAAAAAATGATGACTAAAGCTTGTGTTGATTCAATGTATTTAGTTATTGATTTATTGGTAAATAAATAAGAATAAGGGAATAGAAAAAATTTTCTAATTATTTTGAAAATTTTTTAAAAAAGGTTTTCTCAATATTGAAAAAAGTTATACACTCTTATATACTACTTAAATGACCTTTGCCACAAGTATAGATGGTTTGTGGTGCTATAGACCATAAGGAGTTATAATGATAAGAAAGTATGAATCTTGCTTTTTATTTAAGAGTGAAGAGCTTGAATATAAAGCGGCTTTAGAAGAGGTTCGTAAACAGTTGATAGCTTTTAATGCTAGTAATATTGTTGAAAGTTCTCTTGGAGAAAGAGCGTTAGAATATCCTATTAAGAAGCAAGATCGTGGTAGATATGAGGTGATAGAATTTAAAATGGAAAGGAGTAATTTAAGAGATCTTGAAGTGCAGTTGAAGCTTATTAAAAATTTGTTAAGATATATAATTTTAATTAAAGTTAATAAAAAAATTAATACTAAGAATATTAAGAGAAGAAATTATAGAGAATTTAGAGACAATAGAGAGAATGAGTTACTAGAAGTTAATGCTGATCTTAAAGAAGGCTAAGGAATTTAAATGGCAGATATTAATTCATTAGTTTTATCTGGTAGACTTACTAGAGATTCTGAGCTTACGTACACTGAAACAGGAATGGCCATTCTTAAGTTTGGATTGGCTAATAACAGAAGAATGAAGAGAAATGATGAATGGATTGATCATGCTCAATTTTTTGAATGTGTTGTTTTTTCTAAGAGAGCAGAGAGTCTTAGTGCTTTCCTTAAGAAGGGAAAACAAGTCGTAGTAAGTGGTTCTTTAAAATATGAAAGTTGGCAGGATAGAAATACTGGAGATAAAAGAAGCAAGATTAGTATTTTAGTAGATGATCTTCAAATGTTTGGATCCTTGCCTAGTTCTCAGAATACAAATAATCTTGGATTTGAAAGTTATAAAAAGTCAGATACATTTAAAGATATTGACTTTGATGACAGTTTTAATGAGGATATACCTTTTTAGGAGTTTTAATTTATGTATAAAGATAGAGAATATCATCAGAGAGATTCACGGTCTGATGGATATCAGGATGGTTTTAAGAAAAATCCTAATTTTAGATTTTTTAAGAAAAAAGTATGTAAGTTTTGTGATATGGAAAGAGTTCCAGATTTTAAAGAATTTGATTTCCTTAAGAAGTTTATTACAGAACAAGGGAAAATATTGCCTAGAAGGATTACGGGTACTTCTGCTAAGCACCAAAGGCGTCTTGCGTTGGAGATTAAAAAAGCTAGATATATGGGATTACTTCCTTTTGTGAAGAGATAAAAGATAGATATATTTGAGGAGAAATCATGAAAGTAATTTTAAAGGAAGATTTTATTAATCTTGGTAAAGAAGGTGATACTGTTGATGTGAAAGATGGGTTTGCAAGAAATTATTTGTTGCCAAAGGGATTTGCTGTTTTTGCAAATAGTCATAATATTGATATTTTTAGGCAGAAGAAGAGATCGATACTTAAGAGACAGGACAAGAAGAGAAGGTTGGCTCTTGAACTTAAAGAAAAACTTGATGTTGTTAAGTTAGAGTTTGTAATGCAATCTAGTGGGGGTGAAAAGTTATTTCATAGTATTAATAGTTCAAATATTTCTGATGAACTTTTAAAGCTTGGATTTGAAATTGAAAGGAGAAAAATAGATGTGCATCATGGTATGTTAAAAACTTTTGGAGTATATGATATAACTATCAAGCTTTATGAGGGGATTCATTCTGTTATTAAGGTTGAGATAAAAAAAGAAGATCAAAAAAATACTCTTAAAAAGTCTAAGAGAGTTGAAAAGGAAGCTTAATAAGAGGAATAGCTTGTGGCTTTTGCTTCCGTAAATAATGCTTCTATGCTTTTTTTTAATGATGGGGCAGAAAAAGCAGTTATTTCTAGCATATTTTATAATCCAGAAAAATTAGAAGAGGCTTCGTTGTATTTAAAGTCGGAAGACTTTTACAATAATATGCATCAAATGATTTTTAGGGCTATGATTTCTCTTTATGAAAAGAGGGAAAATATTGATCCAATAACTGTATTTGAAGAAGTATCTGCTTTAACACCTAAGTCTCAGCTTTTAAGCAGCTTTAAGACTTTATCTGGGTTGCAAGATTATTTAAGTCTTTTGTCAGGATATCTCCCAACAGACAAAACAATAAATGTGCATGCAAAAATTATAAAAGAATATCGCATTAGAAGAGATGTTTCTAAAATATCTAGAGAGCTTAATGATTTAGCAAATGATTCTACAAAAAAAGTTGACCAGTTTGTAGAAGAAGCACAAAGACAGGTTCTTTCAATTAATTTAGATTATTCCAGCAAAAATTTACATCATGCAAAAGCTATTGTTGAGAGAGTGCATGCTGAAATATACGAGAGAAGCATGAAAACACGAGAAGCTAATTTTGGAATTTTAAGTGGGTTTAGAAAGGTTGATTCTCTTATAGGAGGTTTCAGAGATAGTGATTTTATTATTATTGGTGCTCGTCCTAGCGTTGGTAAGACAGCATTTGCATTGAATATTGCGTCAAATATTGCATTAAGAAGTGATAAAAAAAATAAGGTAGGTTTTTTTTCTCTTGAAATGACATCAGATGCTTTAATAAAGAGGATAATGGCATCTATGGCAAATATTGATAGTTTTAAGGTTCAAAATAGCATTTTATCTGGGCGTGAAATTCAGGCATTGAATGCTGTAGCAAATGATATTAGTAATTCTGAGCTTTATATTGCAGATACTGCTAATATGAGTTTATTGACGTTATCAACTCAAGCTAGAAAGCTTAAGAAATTTTTTGGTGTGGATATAATATTTATTGATTATATTAGTCTTATTTCGCTTGAGGCTAGGAATCTTCCAAGACATGAGCAAGTAGCTTCAATTAGTAAGGCGCTTAAGGAGCTTGCAAGGGAGCTTAAAATTCCTATTGTTGCTCTGTCTCAACTTACAAGAGATACTGAAGGGAGAGAACCTAATCTTGCAAGTTTAAGAGAATCAGGTGCGTTGGAACAAGATGCTGATATTGTTATATTGCTTCATAGAGACAAAGATTTAAAAAATTTTGTTGGAGAGGAGACACCAGTAGCACAAACTCAAGTTATTATTGCAAAACATAGAAATGGGCCTACGGGAAGAGTTGATATATTGTTTTTGCCTCATGTTGTTAGCTTTGTCAACAAAGATAACGAAAATGAGTATTAGAATTTTGTTAAAAACTATTTATCTACATATTTATGTAATAAGTGTGGATAAGCTAGAGGAAGTGTAGCATAAAAGTTTAGGGTTTAATTTCCAAACCAATTCCAATATAATGAAAGGTTAATTTATATTTATCCAATTTGTTATTATCTATGTTATAAACAAATGAAGAATAATTAATTTTTGTGAATATTTTTAAATTGTATATTGCTTCATTATATTTAAATGATTTTATTAGTATACCAGGTTCAAATTCGAATCCTAGATGAAGTGTGTCTTTTATCTTTAATGGTCTGTATATAGATTTAATATCTTTATTGTCTTTATTGTAAGACAAAAATATTCCTGAACTTATATATATTGTAAATAAACCTTTTGTAAATATTTCATATTTTATTCCGGATGAAAATCTATTGGTGAAACTATTTGTTTCAGCTATATCAATATCATAATTTGTTGCAATAGCAAAGTAATATTGTAATTCAGTCATGAATTTGTAATATATCAAATTTCTTATTTGTAGTGGAACCATAAGTTCATATCCAATAGAAAAATTTTGGTTTAGAATATGAAAATTATTTTCAAGAATATTTTCATACTCTTTAGTTAAGGTTATACCAAACCCCCCAACACTTAAAAATTTTTCTTTATTTGAAAAGTTTATTAAATTTAAATTATTTGTTGTAAAAAAATTTTTAGAGTAAAATCTATATTGAAATCCAATCCCATTTTCTGCTTTTTGTACTTTTGCATATGTTTCTATATTTTCTATTTTGCTTTGAGTCTGATAAAAAATTTGAGTTTCGATTCCAATAGATTTATTTTTAAAATTTATTCCAATGCTTGTTTTGAAAAAATAGTCAATAAAGTAGGATAGATCCAAATAAGTTTCAATGTTTAAGAATCTCATGTAAGAATAGTTTATTGCTGAACTTAAGAATCCTCTGTAATTATAATTGTCATAATTTACAGGAAATGGTCGATATTGTCTTAGAATAAAATGTATTAACTTTTGCATTAATCTTCCACCCCAGTTTCCATATAGTAGGTTTTTAATGCCAATGCCTACGTTAATTTCTCCAAAATATTTTGTTCCTGATTGCATTAAGAAAGGAAAATAGTACATAAAGCCAATTTCGAAAAGATCGACTCTTTTTCTAAGATATTCTGGATCATCTTTGTATCCTCTAAAGCTTAACATATGTGCTTCTGAATTTATTATGAAATTATATTTTGACTCGTGGGTAAATATAAGAGAACCACTTCTAAGATCATCAAAGAAGTCACTAAATGAGAATCCAAAACCATCATTTAGTGATTCAAAGTGGTATTTATCAACTTTATCATTTTTATATTTTATTGAGTAATTGTAAGAATAAGAATTAATAGTTAGAATTGTCATTATTATATTTAGATGAAATTTTGTTAAACACACTTAACAAAAAATTTTATCATATTTGTGTTTAAATAGTTAGCATTTCAAATGCTTTCTATAAATTATTATTAATAAATTAAGCTGTCTTTTTTGTGTTGATATTTTGTTATTATATAAATTAAAAATATTTTATTTGAGGTTTTAAATGAGGAAAGTAGCAATTATTGATGGACTTAGATTACCAATTACTAAGTTTGGAGGTGTATTGAAAGGAAAAGAGATGGACATTATTGAGATATCTTCAAGTATTATTAGAGCTTTACTTGGAAGAAATAACATTGATAATGTAGATGAAGTTATTATTGGAAATGTAATATCTGCAGGACTTGGTCAAAATATAGCTAGGCAAATTGTTTTAAGATCTAATTTGAGCGAAAGTACTCCTGCTTATACTGTGAATAAGATTTGTGGTTCAGGACTTAAATCTTTGGAGCTTGCTTTTAATTCTATTGTTATTGGAAATAATGACATTGTTTTATCTGGTGGTGTTGAGAATTTAAGCAGTGCACCCTATCTCTTGCCAAGAGATGTAAGATTTGATGGGTTAAAGTTTGGAGACTTTAAGATAGAAGATTTAATATATAAAGATGCCTTAGTAGATACTTTAAGCGGTACTGTTATGGGTATTACAGCAGAGAACTTGGCGGAAATGTATGAGATTTCAAGAGAAGAGCAGGATGAATTTGCATACAATTCACACATGAAGGCTAAGGAAGCTAGAGATAGTGGATATTTTGAAGATGAAATACATCCTTTGTTGGTTGTTGATAACAAAACAAATCTTAAGAAGATTATATCTAGTGATGAGGAGATACGAGATAATTTAACTTTAAAGAAACTTGCAACTTTAAAGCCATTCTTTAAAGAAGATGGTACTGTTACTGCAGGTAATTCTTCTAGTTTAAATGATGGAGCTTGTTTTTTAGTATTGGCAGGTGAAGATATTGTCCAAAATATGGGAATTAAGCCTTTGGCTTATATTGGTGGATTTAAAAGTGTAGGACTTAATCCTCTCCATATGGGATTTGGTGCTTATCTTGCTATTGATGAAATAATAAAGAAATTTAATTTACTTCCTGGTGAAATTGATTTTATTGAGATAAATGAAGCTTTTGCAGCTCAATCTTTAAGTGTTTTAAAAGCTTTGTATAAAAAGTATAATATTAAAGATAACATTATTAATGTTAAAGGAGGGGCTATAGCGTTAGGGCATCCATTTTCGGTTAGTGGCTCAAGAATCTTATTAACGCTGGCTCGTCTGATGAAAATTAATAATAAGTATAAAGGAATAGCATCTATTTGTGTGGGAGGAGGACAGGGCATAGCTTCTTACTTGTATAGATAGATTATTTTGATTATTGTAAAACTAGATTTAAATTTAATGTTTTGTTAAAATTTTGATTATTGATGTAAGGTTGGTTTTATGCGTATTTTTTTATGTTTTCTGTTAGTTTTTATGTTGAGAGTAAATTTTTTTGCTCAAAATGCTCCTGTTGTGATTGTTAATTTGCATAGTAATGAAATTATTACTAAAACAGAATTTGATTCCAAAGTGAATACTTTAAAGAAAACACAAGGACGAGATTTAAGTATTGCTGAAAAAAAACAAGTTTTACAGGTTTTAATAGCAGATATTCTTTTTAGTCAAGAGGCTTTAAAACAGGGGATTAAGGTTGAAGAATCAGAGGTTGTGCAAACTATTAAAACTCAGTTTGGGCTTACGACTTTCACAGATGAACAGATTAGGCAAATGATAGAAAAGCAAGGTACAAATTGGAGTGAACTTTTGTCTTCAATGAAGAGATCTATTTCTGCCCAAAAATTGGTTTTAAAATTTGCTCAACCTAAATTTTCTGAAATAAAAACACCAGATGAAAAAGAAGTCATTAATTATTATGAGGCTAATAAAACCAAGTTTGTTAATCCAGATATAGCAAGGGTAAGTCATGTTTTCTTTTCTTCTAAGGATAAAAAGAGATCGGATGTTCTTACTAAGGCAAAGGATATTACAAATCAGATAAAGACAAAAAAGATTACTTTTGAAGAAGCTGTAAGAAAATATTCAGAAGATGAGGGATCTAAGTCTAAGAATGGTGATCTTGGATTCTTAGCAAGAGGAGAGCAGAACGCACAAAATGTTCTTGGAGCAGATTTTATTAGAGAAATTTTTAACCTTAATAAGGGAGATATTTCTCAACCAATATCTTCAAAAGAAGGATTCCATATTATTAAAGTTACTGAAATGTATTCTCAAAAGTTTTTGGGACTTAAAGATAAAATATCTCCTAATGTAGATATGACAGTAAAAGATGCTATAAAAAATAATATGGTTAATGCTCAGCAACAACAAATTGTTGCTAAGGTGCAACAAGATATGTATGATAAACTTAATAAATCTGCTAATGTGCAAATTTTGGACTCTGATCTAAAATAGAGAGATGCTTACTATTAATTATGGACTTAAAACATAAGGTTAGAGAATTAGCTTTTAAAAAGATTTATAGTATCGATATTAATCGTAATGCAAAGGATGATATTTATGATATTTTTGTGCTTGAAGATGTATTGGAAATAGAAGAATTGAAACTATTTTATTCTGTGTTAGTTAATGGCACTTATGATAATTTAGCATCTATTGACAAATTAATCAGTGATATTTCTTTTAATTGGCAATTGGATCGTATGGATAAAGTAGACCTTGCTATATTGAGGATGAGTGTATTTTCTCTTAAATATCAAAATTTGGAAGTTCCTAAGAAAGCAATAATAGATGACGCTGTTTTGATTGCCAGAAAATATGGGAGTAAAAATTCTCATAAATTTGTTAATGGAATACTTGATGGTTTATTAAAAGATATGGAGAATTAATTTGAGATTAAGTAAAAAATTAATACTTATTTTTATATTTTTAATAATTCTGTCCTTAGGTGTTTTTTACTTTAATTCAAATCCATATGCTTTATATATGTTAAAGGGTAAAAGAGATTTTAATGAGCTTATTATGGAAGTTGATGATCATCTTTTAAAAGATGATTTATACAGTGCTGAAAGAGTAATAAAATTATCTGCATCTTATGCGGATACTGAGTTTAAATGGATTTCTTTAGTTAAGAGAGCAAAACTTTATTCTCTTAAAGTTAATGATTACTTATTGATGAGAGATATTGTTGAGTTAGGGGTTAAGATTTTACCTGGTAATTTAAAGCTTAGGGCTCTTGAAGTATATTCAAAATTAAAAGTGGGTTCTGTTTCAGAAGCTTGTAAGATTGCGAAACAATATCTTTTTGAACATGAAAAATATAGGCATTTATACAATGAAGCTTTTATTAAAAATTTGACTTTAAATTATGGTTTAAAAAGTATCAAAGATTATTTGATTAAGATAGAAAAAGAAAAGGATGCTTATACTTTTAAGAATATAGGTTTAAATCTTAAAAACAATGCATTTTTAATTAATGCAATGCTTTTATATATAGAAAATAAGGATTTAGATTCTGCCAAGGAAATACTTTTAAAAATAAAAGGAGATAAAAATTTTGCTAAGGAACTTGCCTATATTTCTTATGACCTTGGTAATTTGGAGTTTGCCATTGCTAACCTTAAGCTTATTAATGATAATAATGAACCGAGTTTAATGTTTTTACTAGCAGATGCATATCTTAAGAAAGGTGATCTTAATAAAGCTAAAGCTGAATATTTAAAACTTTATACTAGATTTCCTGATTACAGTATGATGATTTATCTTAGCTTGGCATTTATTGCAAAGAAGGAGAATGATTTTAAAAGAGCGATTGCTTATTTGAATAAAGCTAATGAAAAGTTTAAAGATAATAAAGTAATGAACTATTATTTAGCTAATACATACTTTGAAATTAATGATTATTTTAATGCAAATGAAATTTCGAAAAAATACAAGGATGATCCTTTATTTTTTAAGCTTTACTTTGTATTAAATTATTCAAATCTTAATTATGAAGCTAAAAAATCTTTTTTGTGGCGTTTATTTTATAGGTCAAACTATAGTTCTGATATTGCTCAACTTTTATCTTGGAATCTACTTCTTTATTCTGATTTAAGAGACTTAGATTTGTTTTTTAAGACTTATACTCCTGTTGGTGATGCACATAGTTGGTATTACTTTTATAAATTTTATTATGATTTTCTCAAAAAAAACTTAGATTATTCAAAAAAAATGGTTTTTGAGAATCAAGTAGGAAAATATTTATATGGTTTATATTATAATCTTGGAATTTTGCAATTTTATCAAAAAGAGTATAAGAAAGCTGAAGAGTATTTTAAGAAGTCAGTTTCTTTTTTGCCTTTTAATTTAGATGACAAAAATAGAATGAGTTTGGAAGAACGAGAGAATGTAGCAAAGGTCTATTTAAAGAGGGGTATTAATTATCTTTATTTGGGCAAATTTAAAGAAGGGCGAGATTCTATTTTAACTTCTCATAGATTTTATGAAACTAATGATAGTAAGGTTTATATGAATATGATAGAAGTGTTTAAGGAGAGGAAATAAATTGGGTTTAAGGTTAAAGTGTAAAAAAGATATTGATAAAATAAAGGCATCAGCAAGTCTTTTAGCTAAAACTTTTTTAGAGATTGAGCAAAGTATTGTTCCTGGGATTAGTACGAAGGAGCTAGATGCTATAGCGAGCAACTTTATTGAAAGCAATGGAGCTAAGTCTGCCTTTAAAGGGTATAATGGGTTTAAGGGAGTTATTTGTGCTTCTGTTAATGAAGAGGTTATACATGGAATTCCGGGTATAAGAAAGCTTAGAGAAGGAGATGTTATTAGTGTCGATTGTGGGGTTATTTTAGATGGTTTTTATAGTGATATGGCTAAGACTTTTAAAGTGGGTAATGTAAGTCCTGAAATTAGTAAATTATTAGAGGTGACAGAAGAGGCTCTTTATATAGGAATTTCAGAAATGAAGGTGGGCAATCGTATTTTAGATATATCAATAGCTATTGAGAATTATATTAAACCATTTGGGTTTGGAATAATTAGAGATTATACAGGACATGGGGTTGGCTTTGCTTTACATGAAGAGCCAAGTGTGCCTAATTATTATGCTCCTTTTTTTAAGAACGTCAGAATACAGGAAGGAATGGTTTTGGCGATTGAGCCAATGGTAAGCTTAGGGAGCCATAAAATTTCTATTAAGGAAGATGGATGGACAGTTTTTACATCTGATTCTAGTTGCGCTGCTCACTTTGAGCATACTGTTGCTGTAGTTGATGGCCTGCCTTTAATTTTAAGCAAAATTTAATGAATATTGAGGAAAAGTTATTTAAAAGATTTGATTGAATAACATGGAGGTGTTTAAAGTGAAAAAAAATTTTTTTTCTATTTTTTGTGCTAGTTTTTTAACCTTAGGTATTGGATTTTTTATTGGATTATACTATTTAAGACCAGATAAAAATGCTATTGTGTTTGCTCAGGAGAAAGAAGATGTTCTACAATCTTTTCAAGATTCTTTTAGAAAAGCTTCTAAGAAAATTTTGCCATCTACTGTAGAAGTTTATGCTACTGGAGTAATTAAGGAAAGAGATCCTTTTCATTTTTTCTTTTTTGATATGCCAGGATTTAATATTGAAAGAAAAGCTAAATGGGCTGGTTCCGGGATAATAATTGGAAAAGACTCTAAGAAATCAAATTTATTTTATGTTCTTACAAATAGTCATGTTGTAGATAAGGCTATTGAATTTGAAATTGGAACTTATGGTAGTAAGACTTATAAATCAAAACTAGTGGGTAAGGACGATAAAAAGGATCTTGCACTTATTAGTTTTGAGGCTGAGGATTCAGAAATTAAAATAGCTGAACTTGGAGATAGCGATGGCCTTGAAGTAGGGGATTGGGTCATTGCTGTTGGAAGTCCTCATCAATTTAGTTTTACGGTTACTGCGGGTATTGTAAGCGGACTTCATCGTTCAGCTAATCCTAATTTGAAGGCTAGAAATTTATTTATTCAGACAGATGCCGCCATTAATCGTGGTAATTCTGGAGGGCCTCTTGTAAATATTAGAGGCGAAGTTATTGGTATTAATACATGGATATCTTCTCCTTCTGGAGGCAATGTTGGACTTGGATTTGCTGTTCCTATTAATAATGCTAAAAATATTGTAGATGCTTTTATTAGTGGGAAAAAGATTGAATCAGCTTGGCTTGGTGTTTCTTTTTATAATTATAGAGAAAAAGATATGGAAATTATTAAAAGCTTAGGTTATGATGATGATTCTGTTTCATCTGCGATTATTGTAAACATTTATTTGGGTTCACCCGCTTTAAAAATGGGGCTTAAACCAGGTGATATAGTGAGCAAAGTAAATGGAATAGCAATGAATATTTCTCAAGATGTTGTTCATTATCTTAGTGATTTTTATGCGGGAGAGAAGGTTGAAATTGAAATTTTAAGAAAAGGAAAGAAAAAGAAAATAGAAGTTGTACTTGCTGTTAGACCTGATGATAAAGACATTTTATCAAGTAGTAAATTGGTTCCAGGGTTTGTTGTTTATCCTTTAACTAGTGAGGCTAGATCACAACTTGGTTTAAGGAATTGGATAAATGGAGTTGTTGTTGATAATGTTGACAAAAGTTTGGGGAAAAATTCTAAAATTTCAACAGGGGATGTAATTACAGTTGTTAATTCAAAAACTATTAAAAGTTTAAGGGATTTTTATGATGCACTTGAATTTGGTAAAAATACTTATAGTGTATTAAGAGGCGGACAGACTTTAAAAGTTTCTTTCTAAAAATTTAGTTTTAATAGATAGACTTGAAGATATATTTCTTTATGTCTATCTAATTGTTATTTATAGGTAAGTTTTATATTTAACCAATTTAATTAAGTTTAGATATAATGCCTAAGCTGGTCCTGAATTTTCTTCTATGTACGAAGCTAAAAGAGGTTTTAAGTAATGTATTATTGTGAGGTTTTTTGCTTGAACTATACTTTAATAGCAAATGAGAGAAATATAATAATGATTTTTTGTACAAATATTAATTTTTATGTATTTTTTGAGGAGTTATTTAGGTGAAAAAATTCATTTCTTATGAAGAAATAAGGGTAAATGGAATTAAACTCGCTTATAAAATATACAAAGATGGATTTATTCCTGATATTATTTATGTTTCTTTAAGAGGGGGAGCTTATCTTGGTAATATTATTAGTGAGTTTTTTAAATTTATTAAGATTGAAAAACCCCTTCTTTATGCTGCTGTTGTAGCAAGGTCTTACAGTGTATATAATTCTCAAAAAGAGATAATGATAGATGGATGGACTTATGATCCTAAATATTTAAGAACAGGAGATAATATTTTATTTGTTGATGATATTTTTGATACTGGCCGTACAATTATGCATTTGAAAGAAAAAGTTCTTTCTAGAGGCATAGACAGTCAAAATATTAAAATTGCTGTTTATGATTATAAAAATAGAGGGAATGTGAAATATGAGCCTGATTATTATGTAAATAAATATTCAGGTACAGAGGTAAATACTTGGATTCATTATTGTAATCACGAATTAATAGGTTTAACAGAAGATGAACATAAGCTAAACTTTAAAATTATAGATGATGAATTAAGTGATATTTTAAAATTTTTGTCAAAAAAAGTTTAATATTATTCAATTTTTATGTACTCTAGATCGTTGTATCCTTTTGTTGTTAGTATTTTTGTCATTGTTCCTAAATTATCTTCTAAGATTGGTCCAATTAAAGCAAATTCTTTGTTTATTTGTATTTTCATTTTGTTATTTATTGCGTTTATTGTTTTTATTTTTTTGAAGTTGTCATTATTATAATTTGGATAAATTTTAATGTTATACCATGTGTTTTTTTTTGAAAAGTTTTCTCTTATATTTAGTCTGTCTTTTGGATATTGTATTTTACTTGATTGTCTTATTTCTATGTTATTATTTGTAGTAATTTTTGAGTCTTCATTTTTTCTATATGATATATTATTTTCTATTTTTTTATAATTTTTCTGTGCTATAAGATTACAGTTATAAAATTTTTGTGGATATTGTATTTTACTTAATTGATTAATTCTAATATCTTCTTTATTTTCGTTTGATTTTGTCTTTAAAATAAATCCTTTATTTGTATCTGTGAATATCTTTAATATCTTTAGAGTTTCCTTTGATTCTTCTGAGAACAATATTGAAGTTGATAACATTATTAGCATTACCATGCATAAAATTTTTATTTTCATTCTTTTCTCCCTTTTCTCCTGTCTCTTTATTAGAAGCAAATATTTTTAGGAGTTCTTGGAAATGGTATCACATCTCTAATGTTAGTCATTCCCGTTACATATTGAACTAACCTTTCAAGGCCAAGTCCAAATCCGGAATGAGGGGTTGATCCAAATCTCCTTAAATCTAAATACCAATTAAGAGCTTCAACATCCAAGTTTAGCTCTTTTATTCTTTTATTCAATTTTTCTAGATTGTCTTCTCTTTCACTGCCTCCAATAATTTCTCCGATTCGTGGAACTAAAATATCCATTCCTTTCACAGTTTTATTGTCTTCATTTATTTTCATGTAAAATGCTTTAAATTCTTTTGGATAATCTATAATTACCGTGGGTTTTTTGAAAATTTCTTCTGTTAAATATCTTTCATGTTCTGTTTGCAGATCTATTCCCCAATAAGGCTTTATCTCAAAATTTTTATTTGTTTTTTCGAGTTTTTTAATCGCTTGAGTATAGCTAATAACTTCAAATTTTGAATTTATTACGTTTTCAATTTTTTTTATTAGACCTTTTTCAATAAAATTTTCAAAGAATTCCATATCTTGACTACAATTGTTCATAACTTCTTTGAGAACATATTTAAGGCAATTTTCTGCTAATTTAATATTTTCTTCAAGTGTATAGAATGCTATTTCAGGTTCAATCATCCAGAATTCTGAGGCATGTCGTGTTGTATTGGAATTTTCTGCTCTAAATGTCGGACCAAATGTATATATTTTTGATAAGGCCATTGCATATGCTTCACCGTGTAATTGTCCAGTTACATCAAGAAATACTTCTCTTCCAAAGAAATCATCTTTAAAGTTAATTTCTTTACCCTTTTCAATATTATTAAAATCTAAAGTGGAAACTCGAAACATTTCTCCACATCCTTCCCCATTATTTGATGTGATTATTGGAGTATTTACATATATAAATCCATTTTTTTGGAAGTATTCATGAATTTTATAAGAAATTTGATTTCTAATTCTGGCAATAGCTCCAAATGTATTAGTTCGTATTCTTAAGTGAGGAATTTCTCTTAAGAATTCAAAAGAATGCCTTTTTTTTTGTAAAGGATATGTTTCTTGATTTGTTTCTCCAATTATATCGAAACTTATTGTTTTAATTTCGTGTTTTTGTCCTTTTGCAGGGCTTAAAGTTAGAATACCTGTTAAAGATATGCTTGCTCCTGTTACAAGTCTTTTAAGTTCTTCCTCTTGAAATTTAGAGTCTTCTTCGTCAATCACAGCTTGTATTCCCTTAATATTTGAGCCGTCATTTATTTCGACGAATGAAATTTTACCATTACTACGCTTTGTCCTAATCCATCCTTTTACTGTGATTTTACTTTCTATTATAGGGTTGTCTATAATATCTTTTATACTTTTGTACATACTTCCTCTTAACATAACTTAATTTATAACTATTATAGCTTAAATATACTTAAATATATTATATATATATTAATTTTTATTATATACATTAATTTTGGCATATGTTGACTTTAATATTTTGCTATTTTTTATTGAAAGAAAATATATTAATACTTATACTTAAGCTTAAAGCAAGAATATGAACAATTCAAAAGATGTGGCAATTATTTTTGATTCAGGGATAGGTGGATTGTCTTATTTTGAATATATAAAAAATAGACTCAATAATAAAAACTATGTTTATATTGCGGATAATAAAAATTTTCCTTATGGAGAAAAGACTTCAGAATTTCTTTTAAAAGAGATATTGAAGCTAATTTTAAAATTGAGAGATATTTATAATATTTCTTCAATTGTTTTTGCCTGTAATACATTATCTGTTATTACATATGGTAAGCTAGATTTTAATTTTCCCATAATATATACTTTGCCTTCAGTTAGTTTAGTAAAAGAACTGTTATCCAAAAAGGTTATTTTAATAGCAACATATGCTACTATTAATAGCGAATTTGTTCAAAACGAAAAGAAATTACATGGTGATTTAGTTTTAAAGATTGCTGAAGAACTTATAAGGTTTGTAGAGTGTGGAGATAATTTTAAAGAGGATGCATTTAGGTGTTTAAAATCTTTAAAAATAGAGGTTGAAGCTAGCAAAAGAGATGTAATTTTTTTAGGATGTACTCATTATTTGCATATTAAAGATATGATTGAAAAATTTTTGGAAATTCCTGTTTATGAAAATCGTGAATTTGTAGTAAATGAACTTGTCAGAACAGTAAAAATTACTAATAATGATGATGCTTTTACAAATTGCTTTTATTTAACAAAAGAAGAAAATTTGTGCTTTTATAAAAGTTTTTGTGAAAAATATGGTCTTCAATTTAAAGGAATAATTAATTGAATGACCTTATATTTGAAGTTCTTTGGGGTGTTAATAACATTTATTCTGTTATCGAAGTTAAAACGAATCTAATTTATGAAGGAGTTATTAAAGGTAAGATTTTAAATGTTCAAAATAAGGAATATAGCCCTTTGGTACCTGGTGATTTTGTGCTAGGAGATGTTTATGACAAATGTAAGATATATATCAAAGAAAGATTGTATCGTAAAAATGAGTTTTGGCGTTATAATAAAAAGGCTGGTCTTAGGCAAGTTATTATATCAAATATTGATAGTATTTTAATTGTTAGTTCTGCTTCGATGCCTGAGATAAAAAATTCATTTATTGATAGGATATTAATAGTTGCTGAAGAACAAGGAATTAATCCTATTATTTTGCTAAATAAAGTTGATGAGGGTATAACTAATAAAGCTGAAGCTTTAGTTAAAGTTTATGAAGAATTAGGTTATAGAGTTATTTTAACTTCTGCTGTTACCTTACAGGGTATTGAAGAGTTAAAATCAATTATTAAGTATTCTAAAACTTCTTTTATTGGACAGTCTGGAGTGGGTAAGTCTTCGCTTATAAATTTGATTGATTTAAAAGCAACTCAGGCTATAAATAAAATATCTTATAAATATGCAAGAGGAAGGCATACTACAGTTTATTCCATGGCTTTTCATTCGGATAATGGAATAATAATTGATACTCCAGGCATAAAAGAATTTGGAATTGAAACTTTAGACTATTTAAAGCTGAAATATTGTTTTAGAGAATTCAGTGATTTAAATGATTTGTGTAGGTTTAATTCTTGCTTGCATATAAATGAGCCAAATTGTTTTATAATGACTCAAATTGGATTTAAAGTTTCAGAGGTTAGATATAAAAGTTACTTAAAAATTTTAGATGAGCTTAAGAAATATAGAGTTTATGCAAGATGAATATCTAGAAAAGATTAATTTTTATCAAATATTATCATTAGTCTCTTCTTTTGTAGTTATTCCAGATACTATCAATCTTTTGGATAGTCAGAGAATGATAAAAGATAAAGAAGAGCTTAATAAATTATGTTTTTTTGTTAAATTGATCAGGAATCTTATTGAAGTTTATGATGAATATCCAAATTCTTGCCTATATAGCATAAGTGATTCTATTTTTTTAATTCTTAAGGAAAATTCAAGAGTTTCTATTGAAGAAATTAGAAATATTATTTTTTTTCTAGAAGAGGTTCTAAGAATAAATTATTTCTTAGATAGAAATGAATTTAAAGCTAAAAATGAAATTGGTAGTTTAAAAGATATATTGTTTCTGGATTCAGGCCTTAAGCATTTATTAAGGTTTTTATCTAGTTATATTGATATTGATGAGCTTAAGATAAAAAAGGGTGTTGTTAAGGATTATGATGATATTAATTTTGAGATTAAAGATTTAGACAAGAAAATAGAAAAACAGATAAAGAAAATAATAGATTTAAATTTGAAATATTTAGCATCGACTCTTATTTATTATAAATCAGATAAATATACTATTGCAATTAAAAATAGTTTTAAGAATAAAATTAAGGGGAACGTGATATCTACCTCATCTTCTGGTGAAACATTTTATATTGAACCAGATGAAATAATTAGTAATAATAATAGATTGAAATTTTTAAACATAGAAAAGGAACGCATAATTTCAAGGGTACTAAATGAACTTTCATGTGAAATACGCAAACAAATTTTTCTTTTGAAAAATCTTTATAATAATTTTTTATATTATGATTCTCTTAAAGCTAGAGCAATTTATGGAATTAAAACCCAAGGAACATTTCCTAATATTGGTATTAACCTTAATATTTTAAATGCTCGTCATCCTTTAATACAGGACGCAAAAGAGATAAATTTTTGTCCATCTGAGAATAGAGTTATAGTTATTACAGGCCCTAATGCTGGTGGAAAGACAGCAACTTTAAAAACTGTTGCTCTCTTGAGTGCTATGTTTCAATTTGGAATTCCTATTCCTGTTGATGAAAATAGCACTTTTAAGCTTTTTGATAATATTTTCATTGATATTGGAGATGAACAATCAATTGAAAATTCACTCTCAACTTTTTCAAGTCATATGAGCAATATTTCTTATATTTTGAAGCGAGCAACTATAGATAGTCTTTTAGTATTTGATGAATTTTGTTCAGGCACTGATATTGAGCAAGGACAGTCATTAGCAATAGCTATTCTTGAGTATTTAATAAAAATTAATTGTTATGTGATTATATCTACTCATTATAATGCTCTTAAGTATTTTGCATATACGCATGAAGGTATTATAAATGCATCTATGCAGATGAATCTAGAGATAATGGAGCCTAATTATGATTTAATATTTTCTCTTCCAGGAGAAAGTTTTGCCTTTGTTTTGGCAAGTAAGTCTTCTATTCATCCTGATATTGTGCTTAGAGCGCAAGAAATTTACTCATCTAGCAAGACAGAGGTGAATAAAATACTTGAAAAGCTTGAGGATAAGGAAAGGGAATTGTATTTAATTGAAGAGAATTTAAAAAATAAGATTAAACTTGTTGAGTTTAGAGAGAATGAGATTAATAATGTGCAGAAGCAGATTCTTCTTAAAGAGAAAAATATAGAAGAAAAACTTATAAATGAACAAAAGGAGTTTTTGAATTATTCAAGAAAAATTTTAGAGAATTTAGTTAGAGAAACAAAAGAAGGAAAGATTTGTTTTCACAATAATAAAAAGTTTATATCCAATATTTCAGAGAAAATATCAGGCAAGACTGCTAAAGTTGAAATGCTTACTAATGAAATTACTACTAATGTCAAATTTAGTGTGGGTGATAAAGTTAGAATAACCAATACAAATGTTTTAGGGGAAATAGTAAGTATTACTAAAAAGGGACTTGTTGTAAATACTGGCGTTTTTAACATTACGGTTTCATCTTCTAATTTAGAAAAAATATTAATCAATAAAGAATCTAAAGATAGTTTACAGAGAAAATTCAGTTTTTCTTTTGAAAGTCAAGATGATGATTTATTAGGTATTACTCTAGATATTAGAGGAATGAGAGCAGTTGAGGCTATAGCTTTTTTAAGTAAGAATGTAGATAATATGTTATTAAGAAATATTAGTAAATTTGAGATAATTCATGGCAAGGGAGAGGGTCTTCTTATGAATAGCGTTCATGAATTTCTGAAAGAGTTAAAATTTATTAAGAAATATTATTTTGCTCATCCTAGTAATGGAGGAGCTGGGAAAACAATAGTAGAAATTTAAATGGGCATAGCAAAGTTTGAAGAACTTGAGAATATGTTATTTAATATTTGTCTTTATGTTGATAATGTTCTTGAAAATGAATTTGGTAGTACTTATACGGTACATCCGAATAGACCTTCTAGAGGCAAATCAGCTAATGGTATTTCGGATGGACTTTTTAGTGTGACTACATCTTTTACTCCTGGGTATGGTTCTAATTTTGGCAGGGGATACTTGATTATTATTGATATAATAACTCTTGATATAGTTAATATAGAATTTAGGATGAAGGTAATAAATAGGGGTATTTCAGTTTTTAAGGAAAAGTTAAGAGAAAAATTCCCAGGAAAAAAACTTTTTGTAGTGCATGATATTAATGTTTATAAAATTATCGGAGATTTTTTTAATAATTAATTTTTGAATTTGTTAACTGTTGCGTTTAAAAGTAATCAAAATTATTAAAAATAGATTTATTTTAAAAATTTAATTTTGATTTATACTTAAAGTATATATAAAATAACCTTGAATATTTTATATATTAGTAATAGTATTTTAATATTGAAATTTATTAATATAGTTTCTCTATTTGTTGAATGTTTTGAATATTTTATATTTACTTGAGGAGTTCTCATGCAATTTGAAGTTAAGGATCTGATAAGTAGAATTAAGAAAGATGGACTTGAAGAAGCTGAAAAGTTGGCTAGCGAGATTGTTGGCAATGCAAAGAAGGAAGCCGCTGCTATCGTTTTGAAAGCTGAAGGTGATATTAGAGAATTAAAAATAAAAGCAGAAAAGGAAGTTAGTGAATATAAGAGGCATGCTCTTGAGGTATCTCGTCAAGCTGTTAGGGATTTGATTATTGGTACTGAGAAAAACATTAAATCTCTTTTTGAGGCTGCTTTAAAGAGTTCCGTTTCTAAGCAGTATGACATTAAATTTTTGAGCACGCTTATTGTTAAGGTTGTAGATGGCTGGAGTAGAGGAGATAAGATAGACATCATAATTAATGAATCTGATTTTTCTGATTTATTGTCTCTTTTAAGAACAGAGATAAGCGAGAAACTTAAGGATAAGGTGGAAATTAGACCTTTTAGAGGAATAAATAAGGGATTTAAAATACAGCAAAGAGATAGTAATCTGTATTATGATTTTACTGCAGAAACTATTTCTGATATCCTTTTTGAATATTTAAATCCAAAATTTAAAGAAGTTATTAAGATGGCTTAAGGGGGGGAGGGAGATACTATGCTGAATCCTTATTATTATGTTATATCTTCATTGCCTTATCTTGATTTAAAGATTGGAAGAGGATTAAGTATTTCGAATTTTTTTGAGAATGTTGAAATTGCTTTAAGTAAAGAAGATTTTATATTTTTAAAGAACTTGTCAGAGTTTGTAATTGTTAGAGGAAGTTTAAATCTAATTGATTGCTTTCTTGATTTTGAAGAAGAGATAAAATATACATTGGCTTATGTTAGGGCAGAAAAATTAGGGCTATCAAGAGATTTTTATTTAGATTCTTCTTATTTTTCAGGTTATTATTTAAGTATTTTAAAAGCTATTTGTCTTAAAGAAAATCCTTTTGAGGTGGAATTAGGACTTGATATGTTAAGATGGCAATTTTTAACGGACCTTGAAATAGGGAATGATTTTAGTTTTGAGAGATTAGTAATTTATTTTTTGAAATTAATGTTAGTTTCAAGAAGATGCCTGTTTATAGAAAAAGTAGGTAAGAAAAATTTTTCAGACATTTGTCAAAAAATAAGCTTGGATATGAGTAGAAATATTAAAGAGGAATTTTGATGGAAACAAAAGGGAAAGTAATAGGAGTAATTGGGAATTTAGTTACTATTGAGGTTGTTGGTAAAGTTGCCATGAATGAGGTTGTTTTTATTAAGAGTGCTGGTAGGAGTCTAAAGGCTGAGATAATTCGTGTTAGGGATGGAGAAGTTGATGCTCAGGTTTTTGAGATGACTAGGGGGATTTCTGTTGGAGATAATATTGAGTTTACAGATAAACTATTAACAGTTGAGCTTGGTCCTGGTCTTTTAACTCAGGTGTATGATGGTCTTCAAAATCCTTTGCCAGAACTTGCTGCTCAATGTGGTTTTTTTTTAGAGAGAGGTTTATATCTAAGAGCACTTGATAAAAATAAAATTTGGTATTTCAAAGCAACTGCAACAGTGGGTGATGTTGTTACTTCAGGAGATTATCTTGGATTTATTATTGAAGGTACGGTTAAACATCAGATAATGATCCCATTTAATAAAAGAGATGCTTATAATGTTGTAGAGATTGTTAGCGATGGAAATTATACTGTAGATGATAAGATTGCTGTTATTGAAAACGATGCTGGAGATAAACACATTATAACTATGTCATTTCATTGGCCTGTTAAAATTCCTATTACAAACTATAGGGAAAGAATTATTCCTAGTGAACCCATGATAACTCAAACAAGAATAATAGATACATTTTTCCCAGTGGCCAAAGGAGGTACGTTTTGTATTCCTGGTCCTTTTGGTGCTGGAAAGACAGTCCTTCAGCAGGTTACAAGCCGTAATGCTGATGTTGATATTGTAATTATTGCTGCTTGTGGAGAGAGAGCAGGTGAGGTTGTAGAAACTCTTAAGGAATTTCCTGATCTTATAGATCCTAGAACAGGTAGGTCATTAATGGAGAGAACATGTATCATTTGTAATACATCTTCTATGCCAGTTGCTGCTCGTGAAGCTTCAGTTTATACGGCTATTACTATTGGTGAATATTATAGGCAAATGGGACTTGATGTTCTTTTATTAGCTGACTCAACTTCAAGGTGGGCTCAGGCTATGAGAGAGATGTCAGGTCGTCTTGAAGAGATCCCTGGAGAAGAAGCTTTTCCTGCTTATCTTGAGTCTGTTATTGCATCATTTTATGAAAGAGCAGGTATTGTTGTATTAAATAATGGTAATGTTGGTTCTGTAACTGTAGGTGGATCTGTTAGTCCTGCTGGAGGTAATTTTGAAGAGCCGGTAACTCAGGCAACTTTAAAGGTAGTAGGAGCATTTCATGGCCTTACAAGAGAAAGATCTGATGCTAGAAAATTTCCGGCTATTAGTCCTCTTGAGTCTTGGAGTAAGTATGAAGGAGTTGTTGATACTGAGAAGACAGAATATGCAAGATCGTTTTTAGCAAGGGGCAATGAGGTGAATCAGATGATGAAAGTTGTCGGAGAAGAAGGAATAAATAATAATGATTTCTTGGTTTATTTGAAAGCAGAACTTTTAGATTCGTGTTATTTACAGCAAAATTCTTTTGATAATATTGATGCAGCTGTTGGCCCTGAACGTCAAAATTATATGTTTGATATTATATATAATATTTTGAAGTCAAGTTTTAAATTTGAAAATAAATTGGAAGCAAGGGATTTTTTTAATGAGTTAAGACAGTATATTTTAGACATGAATCTTACTTACTTTAAAGAAGAAAAATTTAATAAATTGGAGTTTATTTTGTCTGGTTTAATCAATTCTAAAAAATTAAATTTTAGAGGGAATAAAGATGAAAAGAATATACAGTAAGATAGAGTCTATTGTTGGGAATGTAATAACTGTTACTGCTTGTGATGTTAAGTATGGAGAACTTGCTATTGTAAATGCAAAAGACAATAGTTCTTTAGCTGAAGTTATTAAGTTAGATAGGAATAAGGTTTCTCTTCAAGTTTATAATGGTACAAGGGGTGTTTCAACATCAGATCAAATTAAGTTTTTGGGTCATCCGATGAAAGTTACATTTTCTGAGAATTTGCTTGGTAGGGTTTTTGATGGGTCTGGAAATCCAAAGGATGGGGGTCCTCGTCTTGAGGATGATTTAATTGAAATTGGAGGCCCTCCTGCTAATCCTGTTAAGAGAATTATTCCTAGAAATATGATACGCACAGGAATTCCAATGATAGATGTCTTTAACACTCTTGTTGAATCGCAAAAGTTGCCAATATTTTCTGTATCTGGAGAGCCTTATAATGAACTACTTGTAAGAATAGCCTTGCAGGCAGAAGTTGATTTAATTATTCTTGGAGGAATGGGACTTAAGAATGATGATTATTTAACTTTTAAAGATTCTCTTGAAAAAGGTGGGGCTTTAAGTAGAACCATATTTTTTGTTCATACGGCTAGTAATTCTGTTGTTGAATCTTTGACAGTTCCTGATATTTCTCTTGCTGTTGCTGAAAGATTTGCCCTTCAAGGGAAAAAAGTTTTAGTATTGCTTACTGATATGACTAATTTTGCTGATGCGATGAAAGAAATTGCTGTTACTATGGAACAAGTCCCTTCTAATAGGGGCTATCCTGGCGATTTATATTCTCAGCTTGCATCTCGATATGAAAAAGCTATTGATTTTGAAGGAGCAGGGTCTATTACTATACTTGCAGTTACTACTATGCCTGGTGATGATATTACTCATCCGGTTCCTGATAATACGGGGTATATTACTGAAGGTCAATATTATTTAAAAGGAGGAAGAATTGAGCCTTTTGGATCTCTTTCAAGGCTTAAACAGATGGTTAATGGTAAGACAAGAGATGATCATAGAACAATTATGGACTCAATGATTAGGCTTTATGCATCTTCAAGGGAATCTATAGAGAAAAAAGCTATGGGATTTAATATGACCAGTTGGGATAAGAAGCTTCTTAAGTATAGTTATATGTTTGAAAGTAAATTGATGGATTTATCTGTTAATATTCCTTTAGAAGAGGCTTTAGATTTAGGATGGGATATACTTTCTAGTTGTTTTGATCCAAAAGAAACTGGAATTAAGACAGAGCTTGTAGAAAAGTATTGGCCTAAAAAAGAGGCTTAGATGGCTGGTAAAGTTAAATTAACTAAAAATGAGCTTAAGAAACAAAAAGATAGTCTTAAAATGTTTAGTAGGTATTTACCCACATTGCAACTTAAGAAACAACAACTTCATTTAGAAGTTAGAAAGGTGGAAATTATTAAGAGAGAGAAAGAGCTTGAGCAAGATAGAATAAGAGAAAATATTAGTTCTTGGGTTTCTTTATTTGGAGAAGAATTTCCTTTTCAGGATTGGATTCAAGTTAAGAGGATAGTTAGAGGTTCTACAAATATTGCAGGCATTAATATTCCTATTTTTGATTCTATTGAATATGAAGATATTAGGTATGATCTTTTATCTACTCCTTATTGGGTAGATAGAGGGATAGAAGTTATTAAGGGTGTAATTCAGATAAGTGCAGAACTTGAAGTTTTGAATGAACAGAGTAGGTTATTAGAGGCAGAGCTTAATGTTACTTCTCAGAGGGTAAACTTATTTGAGAAGGTTATGATACCTGTAACTAAAACTAATATAAAGAAGATTAATGTTTATCTTGGAGATCAACAAACAGCTGCTGTTGTAAGGGGAAAGATGGCCAAGGCCAGTTTGATTGATAGTAGGTAGGAATGAATTTATGATTGTGAAAATGAAAAAAGTTTTACTTTTGACTTTGTTGAAATATAAAAGAGAAGCGCTTGAGAATTTAAGAGAACTGGGAGTTGTCCACATTGACTTTTGCAATAAAGTTTCAAAATCTCTAGAAGAGATTGTTGAAACAAGGGAAATTTTTATACAGGCTTTAGCTTTGCTTGAAGATGATTATGAGGTAAAAACTTTGAAATCTTCAAGTGAAAATTTTTTGGATATTGCTAAAAATATAGTTAATTTAGGTAATGAGATTAAAGATCTTAGAGATACAAGACAAGAATTATTATATAAAAAAGATAGCATATCATTTTGGGGATATTTTTCTATTGATTTGGTAAATCAATTGAAAGAAAACAATATTTATGTGCAATTTTTTAAGTCTAGAATTAGTGAATATAAAAAATTATTGATGTCTTCTGATATTAAGGTTGCTCTTATTAATAATGTGAAAGGATTAGCTTATTTTATAGCTATTAATGATTCTATGCAAACAATAGAGACATCAGAGGAATATAAATTTGAAATTGATCTTATTTTAATTGAAAATAAATTAAAGATTGTTAACGAGATTTTAGATCAAAAGTTAACTCAATTATCACTTTTAAATAAGTATAAAGATGTTTTAAAAGATGAGATAAGGGAATATGATCAGATGGTTGAGTTTGAACAAGTCATAGCTGATATGAATGTAGAATATGACGATTTTGTTTATATTACAGGATTTGTTCCTGAAAATAAGCAAGAGAAACTTAGAGATATGGTTGGGGATAAATTTGCTCTGCAATTTGCAGAGCCAAACAAAGAAGATATTGTCCCAACTTGTGTAGAAAGAAAAGGATTAGCTAAACTTGCTAAACCTATTTTTGATGTTTTAGATACAATTCCTGGGTATAAAGAGAGAGATGTTAGTTTTATTTTTATGTTATTTTTCTTTGTGTTTTTTGGAATGATAGTAGGTGATGCAGCTTATGGTATTTTATTTTTATTAGTTGGAATTATGCTGAGTTTAGTAAATTTAATTAAAAGGAGGCCTTTGACATCTGTTCATGCTTTAATATTTTATCTAAGTATATCATCTATTATATATGGTTCGATGACTGGTACTTGGTTTGGCAGTGGTACTTTTATACTTGAATTATTTCCTGCTTTAGAGTTTTTTAAGATTGAGTATTTAACAGGTAGTAACAGTATGCGAAATATTATGTTTATATGTTTTACAATAGGTCTTTTACAAATATTATTAGCTCATATATGGAATTTTATTCGACAAATAAAGGAAAGGCCTCATATGCATGCAATTGCTCAAATAGGTTGGATTATTGTAATTTCTGGGCTTTACTATGTAGTTCTTAATTTGATATTGGGAGAAGATAGATTTCCTGTGGGTAGTTCTGTTTTAAATATGATATTTATTGGAGTTGTTCTTGTATTTACTTTTGAAAATCAAGATGGTTCAAACTTCTTTATATGTATATTAAAAAGTTTGGTTGGGATAATAGAACAATTTTTGACTACTGTAGCAGGATTTGCGGACATAATATCTTATATTAGGCTTTTTGCTGTTGGGCTTGCAGGACTTGCAATTTCTGATAGTTTTAATAGTATGTCAGCATCTTTATTAAAATCATCTAATATTGGTCTTATAATAAGTGGCATTATTATAATACTGTTTGGACATAGTCTAAATATAATTTTATCTTTATTGTCTGTTGTTGTTCATGGAGTAAGACTTAATATGCTTGAATTTTCAAACCATTTGGGTCAAGAGTGGAATGGATATTCTTATAAGCCCTTTAGAAAAATAAAAAATAAATAAGGAGATACGTATGGATATAGGTTTAATAGGAGTTAATTCAGCTTTAACAATACCTGCGATAGGTTCGGCTTTAGGTATGGGTGCTGCAGGAAGTGCTGCTATTGGAGCATGGAAAAGATGTTATATGCAAGGCAAGTCTGCTCCATTTTTGTTAATTGTTTTTGTTTCAGCACCTTTAACTCAAATAATATATGGATATATACTAATGAATACTTTAGCTGGGATTATGGGACAGGTAAATCCTTGGTTATTATTTGGAGCGGGGTTTGGTGGTGGATTTGCTATTTCTATTTCTGCCTTTGCTCAGGGAAGAGCTGCTGCCGGAGCTTGTGATGCTTTTGCTGAGACTGGCAAGGGATTTGCAACAAATCTTTTGATTTTAGGATTAATAGAATCTGTTGCCCTTTTTGTAATGGTATTCTTAATGATATTTAAGTTTGTTTAAATTTTGAGGAATTAAATATTAAATTTTCTCGCAATTTATGAGAAAATTTAATATATTTATTATTGTTATGATAAAAAGATGTTTATTCTTTTTAGTTTTCAGTTTTATTTTAAGTGTAAATGCATCAGTAAATAAAGAATTACCCTATTGGATTTTACTTGAGAAAGGAAGACAGCTTATTTATCATAAAGAAAAGTTTATTCAGTCTAACCTTACTGTTGCTATTAGTTATTTACAGGAAGCTTTGCTTAGAAAGGGAATATATCCTGAAGCTAATTATTACTTATCAATAGCTTATGGCAGGACTGGTAATGTTGTCCTTGAAAAATTACACCTTCAGAAGGCTTTGGAATATAAGGATTATTTATTAGATCAATCTTTTGAGAAGAATATACTTTTTTCATTAGCTAGGCTGGCTGAATTTGAAAATAATTATGTAGATATGATTGATTATTTAGACGAGATTTTAAATAGATTTTCAAATAACGATGATTATTATCATTATCATTATATTGTGCATAAGCATGAAGGTGTTTCAAACAATAAATTTAATATGGGATTTTATTTAGATTCTTACTTAAAGAATGTGAGAGGAACCTCTGGTCTTGATTTCACTTTTAATCTTTATAGGTTTAAAAATTATAATGTTATTGATGTTCATGAGTTGTTATCAAAAGTGTATTTGAAAATAGGGGCGCACGAGCTTGCAATTACCCATGGACTTGTAGCTGCTGTTGGTATTTTGACTAGAATGAATGAATATGTAAGTTACTATGAGCCTCTTTATAAGTTTAAAAATTTAAGGTCTTTTGTTCAAAAAATAAATGAATACAATGATATTAGATCTAGTTTTGAATCTACGGATTTTTGGGAAGTAGTGTATAGGGTTGCTTATGCTACTTATATGTATGATACTCATAAAAACAAATTGAGAGCTATAGATACTTGGAAATTAATTATTGATCTTGCTCCTAAATTTTCACCTTATGTTTCGAAATCAAAGATTCAGATCAAAAATCTTTTAATGAATAAGAATATATAAATTAATGTGGTATTTCTAAATGTTATAGTTTGATTTAGGGAGTTTGAATATTAATTCTTATAAAAAAAATTTTTGTATTATCGCGCATATTGATCATGGTAAGTCAACCTTGGCAGATAGATTTATACAGAAGGCCAATATAGTTTCAGATCGAGATTTTAAGAGTCAAATGCTTGATAACATGGATATTGAAAGAGAGAGGGGTATTACAATTAAGAGTCAGGCTGTTACTATTGAGCATAGGAGTACAGATGGAAATGTTTATAAGCTTAATTTTGTAGATACTCCAGGTCATGTTGATTTTTCTTACGAAGTTTCAAGGGCAATTTCATCTTGTGAGGGGGCAGTCTTACTTATTGATGCAAGTCAAGGAATTGAAGCTCAAACTGTTTCTAACTTTTATATGGCAATTGAACATAATCTTGAAATTATTCCTGTTATTAATAAAATAGATTTACCAAGTGCAAATGTGAATTTTGTAAAAGAGCAAATAGAGCATGATTTAGGCATAGATTCAAGTCTTACTGTTTCAATATCTGCTAAAAATGGAATAGGTATTGATGAATTGCTTGAGTCTATTTGTAAATATGTACCTTCCCCTAAGGGCAGCTTTAACAATGCGTTGAAGGCTTTAATTTTTGACTCACATTATGATTCTTATCGTGGTGTTATTGTTCATTTTAGAATTTTTGAAGGTCAAATTAAAACAGGTGATAAGATTAAATTTATGCATGCAGATAAGGAGTATTTAGTAGAAGAGATTGGAATCTTTAGAATATTTCTTGAGAAAAGGGATGTTTTGGAAGCTGGTGATGTTGGATATTTTATTGCAGGAATAAAAAATATATCAGATGTTAAGATTGGAGATACTGTAACTCTTTTCGATAAGCCAGCAAGTTTTCCTCTTGAGGGATTTAAGGAAGTTAAACCTGTTGTATTTTCTTCTGTTTATCCAGTTGATTCTAATCAGTATGATGATCTTTTAAAGGCGATGAACAGACTTAAGCTTAATGATGCATCTCTTACTTTTGAAAAAGATTCTTCTTCTGCACTTGGTCATGGATTTAAATGTGGATTTTTAGGTTTGCTACATCTAGAAGTGATTCAGGAAAGAATTGAGCGTGAGTTTGGACTTAATGTTATTTTGACTTCTCCTTCAGTTCGTTATAAAATTTTTCCTAAAAAAGGGAAGCCTTATTTTATAGAGAATCCTGAACAATTTCCTGGAAATGAGTATATTGATAATGCTCTTGAACCTTATATTAGAGCTAATATTATTGTACCTACTGAGTTTTTGGGTAATATTATGAGTATTTGTTTATTTAAAAGAGGAATACAAGAAAATTTAAGTTATCTTGATGCAAGAAGAGTTGAGGTTATTTATAAAATGCCTCTTTCTGAGGTACTTTTTGATTTTTACGATAAAATTAAATCTGTAAGTCGAGGATATGCTTCTTTTGACTATCAATTATTAGGATATGAAGAAACAGATTTAGTTAAATTGGATATTTTAGTTAATGGAGACAAAGTTGATTCTTTATCTCAGTTGGTCTTTAGAGAAAATGCAAGGATAAAAGCTATGAGTATTTGTAAAAAATTAAAAGAAGAGATTTCAAGACAACAGTTTAAAATAGCTATTCAGGGAGCCATTGGTTCAAATATTATTGCTCGTGAGACAATTTCACCTGTTAGAAAAGATGTTACTGCTAAATGTTATGGTGGTGATATTACTCGTAAAAGAAAGCTTTTAGAAAAGCAAAAAGAAGGTAAGAAGAGAATGAAGATGATAGGAAATGTCGAGATACCTCAGAGTGCATTTCTTTCTGTTCTGAAGTCGGAAGATAAATAGGAAATAGGTTTGTCATTTTGTATATTTTAAAGAACTTAATTAGTTTGTAGATTTTAGGTCTATTAAAATTATTAAAGTAGAAGTATATAACTTAAAAGAGAAGAAAGTGATTAGAATTTATAGAAAAAATGTAGTACAATTTTTTGTTTTCCCTTTATTAAAGCTTTAATATATGATTATAAAAATCTTGATTTGTATCTAATTATATAAATTTTTAGAAGAGGTTAAATCTAGTTTTAATAAAAAAATAAAAGACATAGGAATTAATTGAATCAGATTTATTTTAAAAATTAGTAATTTAAGTAAGATAATATTTAAATTTTTAAGATATTTAATTTATATTTTAAGGTAAAAATTTTAAAGAATTTTTATGTCTAATGAGAGTAGAAAATGAAATTTAGAAAGGAATGTGACTATATCAATTCTATTATTATTGAACAGAAATTTACTTTTTAACAAGAATCAAAAAGTGGGTTATGCCTTCTTATTAGAAGATAGTTAGGTATTATTTTAATGGAATTTAAGAATCATAGTTAGTATTTAGAAATACTATTGGTTAATTGATAAATTTTTTAATAATCTTAATCTTAAGAGATTGGTTGAATTTAATTTTTAGATCAAAGGTCTCTAGTATTAATTTTTACATTTTTAAGTAATGATAGTTTATGGAATACAAAGATCATTGAGAAATTAGAAAATTTTATAAAAAAAATTATACATGATTCATTTAATTTTGGTAGTCTTTTTTTAAGTTAATATTTGGGCTTTTAATTTGAAAATGTGTTTATAGAGAATATATTATACATGTATTAGTGGTCTTAAAAGTTATTTCAATGAAATATTAAAATTGTTTAATGAATATAAATTTGTTTTTGATTAAAAATTTATCAAGTTCATTTAATTGTTTATCTTGTTTATTTTTATAATTTTGGTATTAAGTTAATTTAATGCATTTTTAACTATATCATTGAATATTTAATACTTATTAAAAAATGTTGGAAAAGTATTTTAAAATGTTATAAAATTGTTTTATTGATATGAAATAATTTTATATGGAGATGATTTATGCTTAAATGTAATAAGGTGGTTCTTGTTGGATCAGGGGGAGTTGGTTCGAGCTTTGCTTATGCTTTGACAATAGATAACTCACTTGTTCATGAACTTGTAATTATTGATGTAGCTAAAGATAAAGCTAAAGGTGAAGTCATGGATTTAAACCATGGACAGATGTTCTTAGAGAAAAATATTAAAATAAAATATGGAACTTATGTGGATTGTTCTGATGCTGATATTGTTGTAATTACTGCAGGACTCAATCAAAAACCAGGTGAAACAAGACTTGACTTGGTTGGAAAAAATACTAAAATCTTTAAAGATATTGTTACAAGCGTTGTTTCAAGTGGTTTTAGTGGTATTTTTGTGGTTGCAAGTAATCCTGTTGATATTATGACTTATGTTACAATGAAATATTCTAATTTCCCAATTCATAGGGTTATTGGTACTGGAACAACACTTGATACATCAAGACTTAGATATTTTTTATCAGAGCATTTTTATGTGAATACTCAAAATATACATTCATATATTATGGGAGAGCATGGTGATAGCTCTTTTGCTACTTGGGATGAAACCAAGATCGCTATGAAACCTTTATCTGAATACATTAATGAGAAAAAAATAAAAGAGGAAGAATTAATTGAGATTCATAGTCGGGTTGTTAATGCTGCTTATGAGGTCATTAAACTTAAGGGTGCTACTTATTATGCTATTGGACTTGGAATTAAAAATATTGTAAATGCTATAATTAGTGATCAAAATCTTATTTTACCTATATCTTCATATATTAATGGTCAATACGGTGGTTTTATTAAAGATATTTATATTGGAGCACCTTCTATAATATGCAAAGATGGTGTTAAAGAAGTTATTGATTTTAAAATTAGTGATAGAGAACTTGAAAAGTTCAAGACTTCTGCTAATCAACTTAAGAGTTATATTGATAAGATAGAATTTTAAAGCCTTCAGAAGGCTTTAAAATTTTTAACAAACTGTTCACTGTTTTTATGCTTAATGATTTTATTAGTTATTTTCTATGTTATCTTGAGGTAGTTTTTTTGTTTAAGACATAAATTATACTTTTATTTTTAATATTAAATGATAATGAGTATATCCTAATTTATATGTTTATGTTAAAAAAATATAAATTAATTTATCTTTTATATTTTATCTAGTCCGTAGTGCATTTAATATTTTTTGTGTTAAAGCTATAACTTTCGTGTATAAATTTCAATGTTTTTATATTTTTTGTTTTTGTATATTCATTGTATTTATTATCTTCTTTTTTATTTCAATTGAACTTTCACTTTTTCTTGTTTTTCTTGAAATAATTTTTGTTAATCAATAATTTGTTTTTAGCTCTAATATCGATTCTATCAAGCATTGCTGCTATAAGTTTTTACCAAAATAATTTGAAATTTCTTGTGGAAAGAATGAACAATTTTATATTACTAATATTTCCGTATGAGGGGTGGTTTTTGAGATGATCTTTTATTTGATGTTATCTGAAAATCTTTGGTTTTATTATTTTATATCCATTAATTTTCATTCATTATCATATAGACCATCGAGAGCTTATTTCATATAATTTTCCTTGAATTAGAATTTATTTCATCATATTTAAACTTTCATTTAGGGCTTTATAAGGTAGTATGAAGCATTCTTGTCTATTCGTGTGTATAAAATTTACAAAGTTTTTAAGACTTGTATCAATTTCTTCTAAACTTTTAAAATTTTTATTAATTGTCTTTGTAATGATTTCTAATATTTCTTTTTTAGGTTTGTTATCGCATATTTTAGCTAATGTATAAGCGCTTGCAAGGAGGATAATACATCCTGATGCATTATATTTTAATCTGATTTTATCAATGTCTATATTTATTTTAAAAGCTATTTGATCACCGCAATTGGATTTATATGTCAAAGTTTGATTTTTATTTGTTTTAAAAGTGTATTTATTTATTTTGCTTAGTCTTATTAGTTCTTTTTTTATTTTCTCTGAGAGCATAATTCAATTTTAAGTAGTTTATTTGATTAAATCAATATTAAAATTAGTAATGGTTATTATAAAAGGGTTAGCGAAATGATGCTATTATACTTTTCAGACAAATTATAAAAGTATCAATTTCTTCTTTTGTATTATATAAATAAAAACTTATTCTTAGAAGATGGTTTTTTTTAATATTTTCTGAAAGGAAAGCAAGATAAGCACAAATACGGCCAGATCGGATTGCAATTCCCATTGCAGCGAGATACGTTTCAATATCATGTGAATGTATGTCTTTTATTGTAAATGACATTATTGCTTTTCTTTTAATATCTTGGTTTAGAAGAAACTCGACTTCATCAATTTCTTTTAATTTTTCAATGCAATAATTAACTAGTTCTTTGTCATGTTCTTTAATAAATTCCATTGTAATATTATTAATGTATTCTATTGCTTTGCCAAGACCGATTATTCCCGCAATGTTGGGAGTTCCTGATTCAAATTTATTTGGAGATTTGAGAAGTTTAAAGCAAATTTTTTCATTTTCTATGAAAAGGTCTTCTATAGTATTGCCTCCTAGTTTACAACTATTAAGTTTATCTATAATGTTGTTGGATATATATAGCACTCCTGTTCCTGTTGGAGCAAGCATTTTGTGACCTGAAAATACTAAAAAATCACAGTTTATTTTGCATACATCTATATCTGTGTGGGGTGCCATTTGAGCTGCATCTACAAAAAAAATAATCTTATTTTCTTTAGCAATTTTTCCAATTGATTCTAAATCTTGAGAAGTTCCTAATATATTGCTTATGCCAGATATAGCAATGATTTTGGTTTTATCTGTAATTAAGTTTTGTATTTGTAATGATGTAATAAGTCCCATTTTGTTAAACTTTGCAATTTTAATTTTTAGATTTAAATACTTAGAGATATTGATCCAGGGAAGTAAATTACTGTTGTGTTCAAGGTTTGTTAAAATAATTTCATCTTTTTCTTTTAAAATTTTTGAAAAAAGTAATGAATTTGCTACTGTATTTATTCCATCTGTTGTCCCAGAATTAAATATTATATTTTCATTGGATTCTGCATTAATAAATTTTTTTACAAGTTTTCTTGTCTTTTCTATTTTTAGACTGGATTTAATTGCAAGTTCATGTCCACTTCTGTGAACATTTGCATTGTAATTTTTGTAATAATCGACTTCAGATAAAATTACATTTTTAGGTTTTTGAGAGGTAGAAGCGTTATCAAAATAGATAATTTTTTTATTATTAATAGTTTTATTTAAGATGGGAAAATCTTTTCTTAAAATTTTAGCTTTTTTATTTGTATCTTTTATAAGATAAACCTCCATTTTAAAGCTTCTTTTATTTTATTATTTTGTTGTCATTTTAAAATGAAGCTTTTACTTTAAGAAAAGTATAACATTATTTATTGTTTTATTTTGATAATGAAAATTATTTTACATTTGATATTTTATTTTTAATATAATAGGTATTATCTTTCTGTTATATTTTGAGTATATCTTTATGATATAATTCGTTTTATGAAAGAAATAATTTATAGATTTGAAAAAGCTGAAGATTATAAGTTAGTGCCTGTTAATAATATTTATGGAAATGTAACTAATACTGGAGAGATTTTTTGTGACCTTGTTTTTGAAGCAACAGAAATACCTGAGGAGATTGTGTTTACTAAGACTAAAGAAGGTGTCTTGGAAGAGATATCTGGAGAAATTAAAGGCTCTAAGGAAAAAATCATTTTAATAAATTCTTTTGTTGGAATATCTATTACGAAAGATACTGCTAAAAATATTGCTTATTGGCTTTTGAAGAAGGTTGATGAGTTAGAAGATAATGAATAAGACTTCTGAAGAACGAGTTAAAGTTTATTTATCTAATTTAAATAAATATAAAAATAGGATCTTAAAAGAAAAAAATATAAAGGATATTATTTTACGAGCAGATTTATCCGATAATGATATTGAAAATATTAAAGTACATTTTTATAAGGGATATGAAAGGGCAAAAAGGTTAGAACAGTTGGGTCAGTTTAAATCTTCTTTAAAAGAGCTAGAAGATATATATTTATATTCTCTTCATAATAAAACTATATTTGCTTCATTTTTAAATCTTTATGACAAGGTTTTAAGGAAATTAAATAATATCAAGGGAAATAAAAGAGCAATAAATATAGGATTGCAAGCTAGAGAATTTGGAATAACAGGTGGAATTGATTTAAGCTTTTATGATGAGAGTAAAAAATTTAAACATAGAATACTAGTATTATTATTAAGTCTTGTATTAATAGGTATTGTCTCATTTATTACATATACAATTGCATATTCTTTTATTGGTGGAGAAGAAGAGTTTACTAGTGAATATAGTGTTGCTGAAAATATATTACAACAAGAACTGCCTTCAGTCACAAGAGCATCTGATTTAGTCGTTGAGTCTGCCAATCTTTCAGCAGATTCTTCTGCATTGTATTATGTTGAAGTTGAGGGAGCTAAGGTATTAGTTTTTGATGATGCCCATTCTTACCAGTTAAAGGCAGGAGTTATTTCCAATAAAGAACATATTAAAAAAATTTCTTATGGTGTTACTATTTATGATGATTTAGGTAGACCTATGTTTAATAAAGTGTATGAGAAGGTAAGTGATTTGCCTAATAGATGGGGTAAGGGTGTATATGCTCCACTTGATTTTATACATAATATTCCGAAAGATATTAAAGGCCATCCTAAGAGGATGGTTCTTGATATATTTTTAGTTGAATTTTTTAGTGAAGTTGATAGTATTTATAGTGTTAATTTGTGCACAAATTCTTCAATTTTGAATTTTAAATATCTTGGAAGTTACTTCAAACAATCTTTCGGAATTTATGAGGCAAATTCTTTAATAGAGGTGTTTAATAACTTAAAAGACGATATTAAAAGTTTAGAAGTTGAGGTTGCTTATCTCACTAAAGGAGGTTTAACTATTAGATCTTTGCGACGAAAGTTAATTTCTGAATCAAACTCTTCTCTTAAGAAGCATACTAAACAAAGTTTTGTATTGAAGACTATCTTTCCGAAAGAGATTTATCCTAATATTAGAGAAGAGATATCTTCTATTAAAATTATTAATTTTCATGTATATTAATTTTCATGTAACATAGTGCATTAACTTTAAAATTATTTGTTTACTTTAGAATTTCTTTTTCTTTAAGTTTTGAAATGATATTTAGAGGAATAAGTGTTGTTGCAATGCTTAGTAAGGTGTAGGATAATAATAGTATTAAACTAAATTTAGTACTTATTTGAATATTAAACTCAGATACATAATAATCAGGGCTTAAAAATTCTGTATTTTCAACCCCAAATGTTTTTGAAATTATGTTAATGATTATGTCTATCATGTTAATTAGATATTCGATATTAATTATTATATAATTTCCAATGAATATTCCTATTATACAAGATATTAAACTTATAGCAGCTGCTATTAATATGAATATTATTTTAAGGCTTAAATTATTCATTCCAATTGATTTAAATATTGCAATCTTTTTTTTATTTTCAAGTATTATCATGCAAAGAGAAGATGATATATTAATACTTGCAAATATGATAATAAATGCCATTATAAATAATAAAAGCTTTTTGCTTGTTTTTAGATTCGTATATTTGCTGAAGTAAAGTTCATAAAATGTTTTTATTTTATATTCTGGAAATTCTTTTACTAGGGATTCCTTTAGGCAGTCAATTTTTTCTTTGGTATTAGTATTAATGGAAATACCAATTATACTTTTAGAAAATTCTTCTGACATTATGTGTGAGTCTTGTAGTGAGATGAAAGCTAAGTTTTTATCAATTTCTGTTATTCCTGTTTCAATTATTCCAGTTATATTAAATTGCTTTATTCTAGGTATTGTTTTTTGATGCTTGTTATTTGGTACTACTACATAAATAGTTTCATTGATATTTAAATTAAGCTTATCTTTGATTTGTTTTGAGATTAGTATTTCATCTTGTTTTAAGATTTTTTTACCTTCTATTAATTTCATTTGTTTATTTTCATCAATAAATTTTGATTCTACTGCTCTTATTAAAGTTCCTTGCTTTTTAAGGTTTCCGATTATGCCATAGGTTCTTCTTTCAAAAGAATATTTTAACATATTATATTTATGTTCTTTTTTAAATTTTTCTAATATCGATCTAAATCGTGAATCTTTTTGAACTTCATTATATTCAATTTGTACAGAGAATCCTTCGTTTTCTATATATTTATTTATTGTTGAATTCATGATGTTATTTGACATATAGTAAACAATAATTAAAGGAATCATTACTAAGCTTAAAGATATCCCAGAGCCAATTAATGCCTTTTTGTTTTTTGAATTTATGAAAATTATGTATGCTATTTTTGTCAGTTCTTTAATATTTGGTTGCATTATATTCTATTTAATTTTTTTTCTATAAGTTCATATTTTATGTCTGCTTTATTTGCAAATTCTGGATTATGACTAACTAAAATTAATGTTTTTTTAAATTTTTTAGCAGTATCTATTAGCAGAGATTCAACTGTTTTTGCAGTTTTAATGTCTAGGTTTCCAGTAGGTTCATCGCATAATATTATATTTGGTTCATTTATTAAAGCTCTAGCAATTGCTACTCTTTGTGCCTCTCCTCCTGAGAGTTCTGAAGGATAATGTTCTGCTCTTGCATTTATTTCTAATATTTTCATTAAATTTAGAGCTTTTCTATTTATTTTTTCTAAATTGTCTTGTCCTTCAATTATTTTAGGTAGAATAATATTTTCAAACACATTGAATTCATCGATTAAATTATGATTTTGAAAAACAAGTCCTATTTTTTTATTTTTATATAAGCTTAATGTTTTTTCATTTGCATCTTTTAATGCTATTCCACAAGATACTATTTCGCCAGAATCCATTTTATCAATTCCTGCTATGAGGTTAAAGAGTGTTGATTTTCCACATCCGCTTTTTCCTTGAATAGAAATAAAATCTCCTTTTTTTACGTTTATACTTAAATTTTCTATTACTTTTATTTTTTTTTCATTTTTAATATATGCTTTATGTATTTCTTTGATAGTTAGTATATTTATCATTTATATTACCTATTTATTTTCTGTACATGTTTAATCTTTTTTGTTAGCCTAAGGCTTGAATATATTGTGAAGAAGCAGGCAAAAGAGAATGTAAATAGTAAATCGCTAAGGAATATTTTGGGAGTAATTATATTTTTTACTATTTTGATTTCAATATTTTCTAGTTTTATTTTTAACATATAGTTAATAGTGTTGATTAAACTGTTTAATAGAATATCTATTAAATTTAATATTTCATTAATATTTAAAGCTATAAGAATAGCTACAGTAAGTCCAATAATGTTTCCTATTATGCAAATTATTGCTGAGTGAATTAAAAAAATTTGCCTAATTTTTTTATATTTAAGGCCAAGAAATAAAAGTATTGAGATTGATTTACTTTTATTTATTAGTATTCTTTTTTGTAAGTAATATGTATTGACAGCAATAACAAGAAATATGCTAGTTAAAATTATGAGCATTGTGTTTCTTTCTATTTTTAGTGTTTTATATAGTTCCTTGTTGTATTCGTTCCAAGTTTTAAACTTTATATTTGGATTTATATTTTTTATGCTGTTTATTAATGTTTGACTTGGATATAAATTTGATGTTTTTATTTGATATCTGATATCAGAATCTCTTATGATTTTTTTTTTATAAAAATAGTTAATGTTCATAAATACTGTAGATTCATTAATTTTTGCATAATTACTTTTAAAAATTGATCTTATTTTAAAATGTTTAATTTGATCCTTTAATGTTTTAAAGTTTTGGATTTCATCACTCACTATTAATTCTATTAAGTCACCTTCTAATAAGCCTAAGTTGTAAGAAAGTACATCTCCTATTATAATTTCATCTTCGTTAATGTTAAGCTCGAATTTTTTAAGTCCCGTTAAAAGAAGAAAATTTTTATCCTTTATAATATCTCTCGTATCAAAAGCGATGATATTTAAAATAATTGGGTAGTAATAGCTTTCAGTTGCAATTCCTTGTGTTTCATATATTTTGTTGATTTGAATTATTTCTTTTATACTCTTAAGAATATTAAGTTCTTCTTTATTTAATTTGCTTTCAATTTTTAAATTTCCAATTTCTAATGTAGATATACTTGTAAAAAAATCATTTTGAAATCCATTCATTATTGATATTGTGATGATAATAGTTATCTGTCCAAGTACTATGCTTAAAATTATTACAAATGTTAGTGATAAACTATTTTTTTCATCTAATATTAGTCTTTTTAATAATAATTTATTTAGTCTCATTTTTGTTTCTATTGATATCAATGTCTTGATTTATTTCTTCAATAATCTCATCTTCCTTATATCTTACTTTAAAAATAACTCTTCCATTATAGTATATTTCTTGTTCATATTCTTTGTCATTAAAGTACTCAATTTTTAGTGAGAGTAAATCATTTTCATAAATTCTTTTTAGCTTTAATTTGTTATTAAAATCATATTCATATTCTGTTCTAGTAACAGAATCTTTTCCTTTTTCTTTTACAGTTACTTTTTCCATTGTAAGAAGTCCAGATTTATTATAATCGAAATCACTTGTCTCGATTATTTTATTTTTTTTGTATACTTCTTTTTTAAATAAATCATTTCCTTTATATTTTGATATGGTTTTCATATCATTTTCTTCAAGAATATTTATTGTTTCATTTTCTAGATATTTATTTTTTTCTTTAGTTTTTATTTTATTATTAATTGTTATTATACTTTCTAAGTTCTTTTTATTTTTATCATATCTGATTGCTTTTGCTTTGGATTTATTTATATCAAAGTAGGTTGATTTTATGTCTCCATTAGGGCCATAATTCCAAATTTGGAGATTAGATCCAGTTATTTTTAAAAGTTTTCCATCCGTGTTTTTCATGTAGTGTAGTATTTTTGGGTTTTGATTTAAAATTTTTATTTCTTTATAAATTAAATTGTTATTTTTGTAAAAGTAATTTACGGATTCAAGTACTATTCCTTTATTGCTGTACCTTATCTCTTTTATTTTATTACATAAATTGTCATATATTTCTTCTTTTATTTTTATTTCTTTCTCATTATAATGTGTTATTTTTTGCTGATCTTCTATTATTTCTTTTGTTTTATATTTTACTAATTTCGAGTCTTTAAAAAGACTAATTTTTTCCATTTTATCAATTTTTTCATATTCAATATAAAACCCTGTTTGCGGTATTTTGTATATTTCCTGGTATTTGTTGAAAAATACATCTGATAAAAAATAACTTTTGCCATATGTGATAGTTGTTGTAATCAATAAAAATAAGATTAATAACTTATTTATCATAGCAGCTTATTCAAGTATTCATCAATATTAAATTCTTTAATATGTTCTACTTTTTCTCCAAATGTAAGGAAATATATTGGTTTATTAAATAGTTTTGAAATATTTATTATCCCACCAGCTTTGGCGGATGAGTCAAATTTTGTAGCTATTATTCCATCTATTTCTGTTGCTTTGTTGAATATTTCTGTTTGGTTATTTATATTCTTTCCAGATGTAGAGTCTATTACTAGTATTTTTTTATAACTGGCTTCTATTTGAGATATTTGTTTTTTTATTACATTGTCCATCTTTTGAAGTTCCTTAATGAGATTATCTTTGTTTTGAAGTCTTCCTGCTGTATCAATGATTAGTATGTCATAATTTTTAGCATTTGCACTTGAAATGCTATCGAATATTACTGCAGTTGCATCACTACCTTGTTTTTGAGATATGACTTTAACTCCAATTTTTTCACTTTGTATTTTAATTTGTTCTATAGCTGCAGCTCTGAATGTATCTGCTGCGGCTATTAAAACATTTTTTCTTTCATTCTTAAACTTATTTGCAAGTTTGATAATACTTGAAGTTTTACCGACCCCGTTTACTCCAGTGATTAATAATATGTTTAAGATTCCCTTTTTTAAATTAAGGATTTCTTGATTTATATAACTTTTAAATAATTCTTTTAGTTTAATAAGTATTTCGGATTCTCCTTTAACTTTTGCTTTTTTTATTATTTCTATTGTTTCAATAACTATATCATATTTAATGTCTGCTTCTAGAAGGATATCTTTCAAATTTTCAAGTATTTGTATCTCTTCTTTATTCTTATTTTTGAATAGATTCTTTATTTTTATAAAAATACTCAAAATTTTCTTTCTCCTATTTCTTGAAATTGCTTAAATAATTTTACAATAATTTATTCACCTCTGTTGGCCTCTTGAATATATTGTACCAAATGTATGATTAATGGAATCAAACTTCCGACAGATAAGGTTATTCCTGTACCCATTATAAATGTTGTAATCATTTGTTCTGATTTTTTCTTGTATAGATTTTGGGTTGTTATTCTTTTATTAATAAGATGGTCTAATGCCATGTTGTAAAGTTCTGATGATTCATTATATAGGGTACTTGCAAATGCCGTACTTATTAAGCTTATTGTAAAAACGGCAAGATTTACATAAAATAGGTCCCTTGCGACAATAAGGTTAGTCTTATTGTCCTTTAGCATTTCTATATATATTTTTTTATCTTCTTTTTTTAGAATTTTGAACATATTTTTATATCCATCGGCTTGAAATAAAATAGATTCTATTTCTTCAGGTTCTTCAATTTCAATTGGAGTTTCACCCATGAATATTCCTTTTCTAAATACTCTAGCCTTTACATTACTTGTTATTAATATTTTATTAAAATTTTCTTTTTGCAAACTAACATTTAAGTTAATAGTGTCTCCATTTTTTACCCTTATTTTTTCTGAATGAGGTTTAAAAGATAAACTTATAATGTGAATGTTAATTTCTTTTTTTTGTAGTTCTGAAATATCAAATATATTGTTTTGATATATTCCCTTTGACATAAATTTTTCATTTATATATATTTTGGCATCTAAGTTATTTAGAACATTGATTTTAATTTTAATAAATTCTCTTCCCAATATTTCTTCAAAACTAAGTTCTGCTATTTTATATGCAATGTCGTCAACAGAAGATGATAATTTAAAAATTTCTTTCTTAACTTTTATTTCTTTAGGTGTAATGTTACTAATTTCAACTAGATAATATTTTTCTATTCTTTTAAAGTGAATATAATTCATAAAAAACAGTTCTTCACTTGTTAAAAATTCTGAGTTCAAATTTGATAAATTGATTTTTTCTTTCATTTTTTTGTACTTTACTTTTATCTTTTTTAAATTACTAAGATACCTTTCAAGTTCTTTTTGTTTAATTTTTATGTTTTCAATATCTTGTCTAAGTTCATTTATCTTTGTTTCTGTGTTATTTTCTTCTCTTGAACTTATTGAATTTTTAAGTTTTTTTTTGTCCATGTCTTCTTTAAGATTACTAATTTCTCTTTCTTTACTTATTATATGTTGGTGTATGTAGAGATGTCTGATAAAATCTTTATCTTTATTATTAACAATATGTTCACTTATTGTTTCATAGATCTTATCTAATGTTTTTTCAATTCCTTCCTTAAGATTTTTGTTTTCATCTTTTGTATTGATGATATAAGAAAATCCATATTTAATATCACTTTGAGCATATAATAAATTTGTTATAAAAATTAAAAATAGTATTATGATATTTAGCTTAAATTTTTCCATTTTAGATATTCTTCTATAAAATTTTCGATATTTCCATCCATAACGGAGATAATATTGGGATTTTCAAATTTTGTTCTGTGATCTTTTACTAGATTATAAGGATGAAATACATAAGATCTTATTTGATTTCCCCAGGATATATCTTTTTTCTCTTCTTTTTTGTATTTATTTTTTTGTTGTTCAATTTTTTTATAGTGTTCATAGAGTCTTGATTTGAGTACTTTCATTGCTAACTCTTTATTTTTATGCTGACTTCTATCATTTTGAGACTGAGTTACTATTCCCGTTTTAAGATGAGTAATTCTTACTGCTGATGATGTTTTATTAACGTGTTGTCCTCCAGCTCCCGATGCTCTATATGTGTCAACTCTAATGTCCTCTGGTTTAATTATTACTTCAATTTTATCATCAATTACGGGATTAACAAAAACAGATGCAAAAGATGTGTGTCTTTTTTTTGCAGCATCAAAAGGAGAGATTCTTACAAGGCGGTGTACACCCACTTCACTTTTTAAAAAACCATAAGCATATTCTCCTTTTATTTCAACTGTAACAGATTTGATTCCTCCCTCAGCTTCAAGTAGATCTATAAGTTCTACTTTATATCCTCGTCTTTCTGCATATCTTATATACATTCTATATAACATGTTAACCCAATCACAGGCTTCTGTGCCGCCTGCGCCTGAGTGTATTGTTAAAAAAGTGTTATTTATATCAGTTTCTTCTTTAAAATAAGATAATATAAGTAAATTTTTATATGCATTTCTTAATGCATTAAAATCATATTCTATTGATTTTATATCCTTCATATTCTCTGCTAGTAAGTAAAGCTCTTTTAAGTCTTTAAGTTTGCATATTAAATCTTCCCATGGTTCTATTTTATTTTTTAAAATATTTTGTTCTTTAAGAATTTTTTGTGCTTTTTTGTTATCTTCCCAAAAATTTTCATCATTTATTTTTATTTCATATTTTTTGATGTTTGCCTTAATTGAATGACTGTCAAAGCTTCCTCCATACATTTTCAATTTGTTTCAGTAATTCATTAATTTTTTCTTTCATTATAAATTCTCACTGCTGTTTATTAATATAATTATATTTGGAATTAAAGATAAAATGAACATTATAAAGAAATATATTGCTTCGTTTTCTAATATTTCAGACATTAATTTTTTTTCAAAGTTTCTCTTTATTATTACTATTAGCATAAGGGCTATTAATACACTTAGCGAAGATAGAGTAATAATTAAGATTCCTTCAAAAAAACTATGACTTTTATCTAGACCAAAAAATATTATTGCAATTAAGCTACTATTGGATAGCAAAAAATCATTTGAGTATTTCAACTTTTTGTTGTAAACAGATAGTATATTAGTTATTGATTTAAGTCCTATTATTATTATGTAAAGCAATATTACATATATAATTGGGATTATAAGTAATAAGTTATATTTTTCAAATAATTTATAAAAATAAAAAAGGAATGAATAAATAAATAGAGAAGATATTATTATTGTTAAATATTTTTTTGTTAATGTCTGATTATTTTTTATTTTAATATCTTCAATACCGATAAAGTGTATTAATAATAAATTATTTACTAATAAGTACATCATTAATTTGTTGGTCATAATTTTATAATTTCTTCTCCATTCTCTTTTTTGTTTTCTATTGTTTTTTCTTTATTCATGCTTAAATGATGTAAGATTTTTTTAATCTGAAATGTTAAGCTGTATTTTTTAATTAAAGTTGAATTTACTTGTAATATAAAAATGGATATTACAGCTGATAGTGTTTCAAATGGGATGTGACTTAGTATTATAAGGTAAAATATAGATAACATACACCCATAGAGTATTTGTTCAAATTTAAATGAGGGTGATATTTGTAGTTCTGTTCCCATTGTGAATATTAATAGCATTGGAATTGGTGAGATTGTAAGAGACAGAATATCAGAAGTTATATGACTGTAAATATTCATATTTTTTAGTATGTAAGCAATTGATAGAAGGCTTAAGTAGAAAGACAAGGGTATTAATTTATTTATGATAAATTTTCCAAGAATAAATGAAAATCCGACATAAAGCAAAATAGGAGATAGATATTTTTCGTTTTTTAATCCAAATAGACTTTCAATATGGAATCTTGGGATGATAATATTTAAATGAGATAATATTTTTTCATTTGTAAACTTTTCAATTATGTCAATGTATTTATTTTCATGCCTTTTAAATTCTGTTAAACTTTCTAAGTTTTTGATATTTGGATTTTCCTTAATTGCTTTATCCCAAGTGGGGATTATGCTTTCTAGTTTTGAAATTTTTTCTGAATATGTTTGTTTAAAGCTTGACGGAAAATTGAGTAATAAAAACATGAAAGAAATTAATATTGGATTTACAAGGAATTTTGAAAGTTTAAGAAAGTAAAAAAGTACTAAAAATGTTAAAAATAATGATATTATTTTTAACATTATAGAAAGGTTTAAAGGAAATATTATGCTAATAATTAATGCAGCATATATGAAGAATGGTAGACATTTATGTTTAGCCTTAAGCATTATTGGGAAATAGACTAATAAGCTTATTGTTGTTAGTAATAAAGTATCAGTAAAAAATTTTGTATTATTTAAAAAAGAAAAAATCAAATTAGGAATTAGAGCCAGTATGATGGTTAAATATATGTCTTTTAGATTGTTTTCAGTGTATATTGGTTCATTTTTTGGAGTAATATTTAATATTTTTTCTTTGATTTCTTTTTGAATCTTATCTATTTCTTCTTCTATTTCTATTTCAGTATATTGTAGGAATTGAAATTTTTTATTTTCATTTTTACCTTTGATTTTTGAGAAAATAATCTCTTCAATGTATAGAGGTGAAAAACTCGGTATTTTAAATAATTTTAGCTTGCTAAATATTGATTCTTTCTTGAGTATTGTAATACTATATATGTCTCTTGTTATGGGTACATTTAAATTATTTATTTTTATTTTATTTACTGGATTATTTAAAAATATATCGTATTTTTTTGTATCAATATCTTCATTTATTATTTGACGAATAGATGTTCCAATTTTTACTTTTATCAGTTTACTTTGTATTTTTTGATTGCCATTTATAGTTATAAACTTTTCTTTATATGGAATGTTTTTTTTGATTGCATTGTAAACATTGTAAAGGTCTTCAACATTTGCTAAAAGTATATTTTTATTTGGATTTATACTTTCTTGCATGTTCTCTTTATTATATAGAAAGTGCATAATCATTTCATGATTTGAATATGGGTTTTTGTCATTTGGAATGAGTTTAATTCTTAGTTTTTTGTCTTTGAAGTTAATTAAATTTTCAATTTCTTTTTTTAAGTTATAATTGTTTATCACTATTAATATTTCTTTAAATTTAAAAATTTTGTTGATTATTTCAAATCCATAAAGGATTTCATTTAGCTTTTCTTTCATGAGTATTTCTGATATATTTGTAAATGAATCTCTTCCATTGATTAATAAAATCATTTTATCTATTTTTTTACATTTTTTTACATATTGAAATAATGAATTGTCATTAAACCAGGGAATACCTAATCTAATTAACTTTTCTAATATTTTTTCTCTTGATACTTCCTCGTCTGATTGTTCTTTTTCATTTTTAATTCTTCCTTGAAATCTTATTAGTGCTGATTTTAATTGTTGTCCATTTGGGAAATTGGCAATGTATATTTTCTCTATTATCCCAGATATTGGAGAGTATGTGCACAAGTCTACATTTATGTTTTTTGATAATATTTGTCCTTCCTCAATCCTTTGATTTTCAATCACATATATTGTAGATTTTGAATTTTCTGTCTCTAGTGGAATTAGAACATATTCAGGAATTTGGATTTCATTTATATTTATTATGTATTTTATTTTTATTCCAGGTTTTGTTTCTGGCTTTTTAAACATTTATATGTTTCCTATAATCTTTAATATAATTTTTGTAGTTTTTTTCACTAATCTTTAAAAGAATTGTAAATCTTATTGCTTTAAATAGGAATAGCAGTAAGAAAAAAGGGAGAGAAAGGAAAAATAAAATTTTAGAATTATGTTTATCCATTGTAATACTTTCATTTGTTTCTTTATATATTAAGATAGGATTTTCATTGTCTAAGAATAGTCTTGATAGTTCTTGATTAAGGTGCTTATATATAAATTTTTTATTTACTTTATATACAGTTTTAGGTTTAGTAGTGATTTTATTATTTTCTATTTCAAAATAGTCTTCTTTTACTTTTTTAGTAAAATTGCCATATTTGGATGTTATTTTATATTTAAGTTCATTTTGATAAAGGATATGGGACATATATCCCATAATGTTTGGAATTTCTTCGTTATATCCTACCATTAAATAAATGTCATTGGGATTCAGATAATTAAAATAGTTCAATTTTTTGCTGTAAAGATAATTAAAATTTTGATAAGAATTGAGTATATATTGAGAATAAAAGAATGGCATTAAGGAGACTATAAATAGGAGTAGATGTATGATGATTCTTAATTTCATAATCTTTGATTCTCTTTTTTGTGCTTTTAGTTCAATTAAAAATAGAAATGTATCTTTAAAGTTTCTCTCAGTTTTGATCCAAGTGAATATTAAAAAAATACAAAGAGTTGATATTGATACAAAAATAATAAAGATTGGTTCAAGATTAGTAGTTAAAAAATTGATTATCACAATAAAGTATAAGACTATAAATAGAAATAAAAAGATTGGAAATTTGATTCTTTTAATTAGTGTTAAAAAGCTTATGTCTTGTAAATATATTTTATTGTAATTTTTATTGAAATTATCAATTAATACAAATAGAAGATAAGAGAGAATACTCAAAGGATAAAAGTAAAGCATTTCGTTACTAAATATCAGTATTATACATGAACTTATTAAAAATAGTAGTATAAAAGGTAAATATTTGATATTCAGTAGTAATAATAATGTTATTATTAGTATGAATACTGTGTTTGAAAAATAGTTAATTTTAGTTTTATAATTAAATGAATGCAATTCTCCTTCAATATTTTTATCTTTTTTGAGTTTTTTTAACTCATTATTTGTGAATGATGAATCTACATAAAGTATTTTTTTATTAGATATATTGAAGAGGTTAGGGAGATTTTTTAAAAATAAATCTTTTCTTAAATCGCAATCATTAAGTTTTATTAATTCATGTATTGTTATTTCTTTAAAAATTGGAAAGTCTAATATGTTTACTTTTGTTGTATATTCAGATATTGTTTTATACCCTAGTGAGTTTATATAATTGTTTGCACTTTTTAAGTCTTCTTCTCCTTTAAAGTATATTGGCTTGTAATCCCCAAACTTTGCCACATTACAAGAGGTAAGAAGCACTAGTATTGTAAAAAGCTTGATTAGATTCATTTTTACCTTTGTGGTTTATTATTTATATTATTCGATGACATACTGCCCATGCAGAAATTATACCAATAAGCACTCCTGTAAATACTTCCTTTTTTTTGTGTCCTTTAACCACTTTAATTTTTAAGGGCTCGATTTCAATTGCAGTTTTTAATTGTTCAGATAAGTCATTAAGGTATTCTGCTTGAACTCCTGCCATGTATCTAACCCCAAAGGAATCTCTTATTGTTATTAAAGCGAAAGCAAGAGATATAATAAAACTGGTATTTATTCCTTCTGTTATAAATATAGATGTTGCAAGAGCTGTAACTGTTGAGGAGTGACTGCTGGGCATGCCTCCTGTTTCTAAGAATATACTTTTCATAAGGCATGTTGGGTTTAATTTAAGTTTTTTTGTTTTCATTGTTTGAATAGTATATTTAATAACTTGCGCAACAATTCCAGATACAAAGCAAGATAAGAAAAGGGTATTTGTAAATAACTCTTTTATCATTATTTAATTACTCCAATTCATTTATTATATTACGAATTTTCCATTTTGTATTATTATATGTTCTATGCCCTTTTTATCAATTCCGATAACATTTATATCATTACTTCCAATCATAAAATCAGTATGAATTAAAGAAACGTTACATCCATAATTCAATTTTTCAATATCCGTTTTTAATTTTTCTTCATTGCTTAAGCAAGAAGAATAAGCATTGCCTAATGCAATATGACAACTCGCATTCTCATCATATAGTATGCTGTAGAATGTAAGTCCACTTTGATAAATTGGAGAATTGCTGTCTACTAATGCAACTTCACCTATGTATTTTGCTTGTGCATCAGTTTCTATGTGCTTTTTAAGTATTTTTCTTGATTGTTCGTCATCACATCCAAAATTAACTAATTTCCCGTCACTAAATTCTATCCATATCCCATTTATTAGGTTTCCAAGTATCATAACTGGTCGAGTAACGTACATGATGCCATTTGTTTTTTTATAATCTGGAGTTGTGAAAACCTCTTCTGTTGGTAAGTTTGCATTAAATTCAATATCTGTTCCTTTTATCTTTTCACTTCCTCCTGTCCAAATGGAAGCATCTAAAAGGTATACTTCTAGGTTTGTTTTCTGGTTTTTAAAAATTAATTTTTTTAGTTTAAGTTTATTTAAAATTTTGCATCTTTGATGAAGTTTAATTCCATGATCTTCCCAAGCCTTTATTGGGTTTTCTGTATCAAGTAATAGTATTTTCTTTTGAATTTCAAAGAATTCTTCTAATGTTTTTTGATTTTTAGGTTTATTTAAAACTTTTGAGGCCCATTTTGGTCCTGGTGCACAAGCTACACACCAAGATAATTCATTGTTCATTGTTGCAGCTGAAACTTGCTTAGATGCTAGTCTTAATTGCCTAAAGTATGTTAATAATTTTTTACTATCAATATCTTTTAATCCATCTAAATTTTCTGTATCATCAATTCGTATCTTTGCCCACTTTTCATCTATTATTTCTTCAAAAAAATTGTACTTAAATCTTGGAATAAATTCTAATAAATCTTCTGATGAATATCTTAATCTGGTTTTTAAGATATCAGTATCTTCAATATTTAGTTCTACATACTTTGCGCCATGTTCATAAGCTTTTTTTGTAAGGATTTTTAAAAAATCATAATTTTTGATTGAGCCTGTAATTAATACACATTGATTTTTTTGTAAATTAATTCCTTTTAAAATAATGAGTTCTGCATATTTTATTAAGTCTTTTTCCATTTTTTCTCCTATACAGGTTCTTCTAGAATATTATCATTAATGTAATGAGCAACAGCTTCCTCATCATTTGTTCCTATTATTTCTAAATAGGATAGCATTACTTTAAGTCTATAATTTGCATTTCCCATTACTAATCCTTTCTTTACACTTTCTAACATATCAACATCATTAAATCCATCTCCAAATGCAATTACTTCATTTAAATTAATGTTAATAATTTTTAAAACATCTTTTAATGCACTTCCCTTTGAAACTTTGTTGTTAACAATTTCAAGTGAATGTGGTGTTGATAGATAAGCATTTATTTTTTGTCTATATTTTTCTAAAATCATGGCTTCATATTTTATTAGATTTGGTTCTTCGTCATATAAAAGAATTTTTGCTACATTGTTAAAGTTTTTAAGTTCTTTAAAGTGACTGACTTCGTGAAATTTTATGCTTGTGTCTTTTAATTCTTTTTCTATATATTTATGTTTCTTTGATAATTCGTATTCTTTTATTTTTTTATTAATAGCATTTTTAGTTATGTTGTCAGTATAGAGATAGTCATCCACACCATCAGATTTCTGTAAAAAATGAGGTATGTCTTTATATTTGCTTTCTCTAAGGTTTAAAATTTCATTTACAATTTCAGAGGATAAGTCATAACTGTTTATTAATTTCCATTCATGATTATAAACTCTTGCACCATTTAATGTTATGAAAAATGAAATATTGGAGTTTAGATTTTTTATAAAAGGTATTATTTCACTTTTGCTTCTTCCTGTAGCAATAATAAATTTTTTGTTTTCTTTTGTTAGTTTTTTTATTACAAGCTCACTAAAGGCTCCTAATTGACTCTTTGAAAGCAAAAGCGTTCCATCAAGGTCAGAAACAACAGTCTTAATATTTTTCATACTTTATCCTTCGATTTTACTCTTTCTTAAATTATAACAAATAAAGAAATTTTTTAAAATTGAATTATTTGTTATAATGAATGAAAATTTGCTAAATTATTGGTTAAAAGGAGCTTGCTTATATGGATGGAACTAAAATATTGTTTTTGAGAAATTTAATGATAAAGAATGGTATTGATGCATATATGATAGCAAGTTATGATCCACATATGAGTGAATATCCTCATATTAGATTTAATACTCGAGAATTTATTACAGGTTTTACAGGAAGTGCTGGAACAGTAATTATTACAGAGAGAGAAGCACTTCTTTTTACAGACGGTAGATATTTTTTACAAGCAGGAGTTGAGATTGAAAGAACTGGGTTTAAGCTAATGAAGCTTGGTGTTAAGGGATGTCCAGATATTTTTGATTATATCAATACAAATCTTAAAGGCTTAAGGCTTGGTTTTTATGCTGAAGATGTTAACATAAAATTTTATAATGATTTAGTTAATAAATGCAGGAATACGGAGTTTGAAATATTAGATGAAGATTTAATTTCAAGTATTTGGAATGATAGGCCTGTATTAGAAGTAAATAAAATATTTGAACTATGTGAAGTAGAAAGACATAATAAAAGAGCAGATAAGATTAGTAATCTTAAGATAAGATTAGAAGAAAAGGCAGTTGATTTTTACATTGTAAGTTCTTTAGATGAAATAGCTTGGGTATTGAATTTGAGAGGGTTAGATATTAAACAGTCTGCTTTATTTTATGCTTTTTTATTTATTACTAGGAGTAAAAGGCATAGAAATGTTCTTTTTATTAATGTTTTAAATCTTGATTCTGATTTAAAGGAAAGACTTGAAGGTGAAGGGTTTGAGATTGAAGATTATGATAATTTTTATTCATTCTTAGTAGAAATCAAGCATGAAGGGAAGTTTTTTGTATCAGTTGATGGTAATGTTAAAATATTAAAATCTATTGGTGAGACAAATACAGTTATTGGACAAAGTATTGTTAGCCAACTTAAGATAATAAAGTCAGATTATGAAATTAGCAAAATTAAAAAGGCTCATATTATTGATGCTGTAAGTTTGATAAAATTTCTGTATAGTTTTAAGCATTTAAGTAATGATGAATTATCTAAGTTAGATGAAGTTGATATTGCAAATATGCTTTTAGGTTTTAGGATGTTGAACAATGAATTTTTTAGTTCTAGTTTTGATTCAATAGTTGGATTTAAAGAAAATGGAGCATTGCCTCATTATAGCCCTAAAAAAGGTTTTAAAAGAATAGATTCTAGTGGATTGCTTTTAATAGATTCTGGAGGTTCTTATTTTGAACTTGGAACTACAGATGTTACTAGGACTATTTTGATTGGAGAATCTTCCTTTGAAGAGAGAAAAGATTATACTTTGGTTCTTAAATCTTTTATTGCTCTTGCGTCTTTAAAATTTCCATTTGGTGCTTCAGGAGCTTTTCTTGATGGGATTGCTAGACTTCCTTTATTAAGGGAAGGATTAAATTTTGCTCATGGGACGGGTCATGGTGTAGGGTTTTTTTTAAATGTTCATGAGTTTCCTGTTTCTATTAGTCCTTTTTCTAATTATTCTTTTAAGGGTTCTGAAGTTTCTTCAATTGAGCCTGGAATTTACCGTGATTCTAAGCATGGAATTAGAATTGAGAATTTGGCTTTTGTAAAGCAAGGTTATGCGAATGAATTTGGAGATTTTTTAGAATTTGAGCAATTAACTCTTGTACCTTTTGAAAAGGAACTAATTATAAATGAAATGCTTTCAGAAGATGAGTTGCAGTATATTAACAAATACCATGAATTTGTATATTTTAGCTTAAAAGAATATTTTAGTGGCAAAGAGTTAAAATTTTTAGAGAAATTAACTAGCAAAATATGAGAATTGTAGCTTTATTTGTATTATTTATTACTTTTAAATTTATTAGTTTATTTGCACTTACATCGGATATTGTTTTTGAATATTCTTATAGAAATGCCATAAATGAAGCGCAAAAATTAAATAAAAATGTTTTAATTTTAGTTGGAAAAGATATTAAAGAAAATTTAATAAAAGATTTTTTGAATTCCTTTAAAGATGATAGGTTTCTTAAGGTTGTTACACAAAGTAATGTTTTTTTAGTTATTGATATGAATAATGAAATTTTTGGTGAAATTAATTTAAAACAAAGTCCCACTTTATTTTTTGTTGATTCAAAAAGTGAGCAAATTAAGGCTGTTTATTTGGGTCCTATTAATGATACTGTTAAATTTGATAAAGATTTTTTGAGCTATGTTTTAGGCACTTCTAAAGTAAATGATATTATTCATAAGGGAAATCATTATGAAATTAATACTTTTGATGATAAGGTTTTTTTTTATAAAACATTGGATGGTAATTGGAGATTGAGGATGAATGGACAAGATAAGAAACTCTTTCCTTCAAAAATAGAACTTAAAGAATATTTAGTATTCAAGGATGCAAATGAGGATAAACTTTATGCTTTTCCTAAATCTCGAAAGGGTAGTATTTATTTTTCGGAAGTAGGAAATGAAGAATGGAAACTTTTTGGTAAGATAAAGACATAGCTTTAGATAATTGGTTTGAAGATTTTATGAAGATGATTTTATATCCTGATGATTTACTTAGGGTACAAACTAAGTCAGTCTTAAATATTGATGATTATATTAGAGATACGACTTTTAAAATGATAGATTTAATGGATATTAGTTGTGGTGTTGGGTTAGCGGCACCTCAGGTAGGGCTTGATTTATCTATTTTTGTTATAAGAGAGAATAAGATAGAAAAACCTTTAATTTTTATTAATCCTTTAATAACAGAAACTTCTTTTGAACTTTCTGTTTTTAAAGAGGGCTGTTTGAGTATTCCTGGGATTTTTTATGATCTTATGAGACCAAAAGCTATTACAGTAGAGGCTTATGATGAGAATGGTAATTTTTTTAAGATTGAAAATTCTGGATTTTTAGCTAGAATTGTTCAGCATGAGATGGACCATTTAAAGGGAGTACTTTTTATTGATTATTATGAGGATAGACTTAGAAATAAATTGTTGAAATCTTATATGAAAAAAAGGAGACTTGTTAGAATTTGAGGATTTTTTTTGCAAGTTCTAGTAGTATTGCTTTAGATGTTTTTAAAAAGATTGTCGATAGGTATAATATAGTTGGTGTTTTGACAGCTCCTGATAAGCCAAGAGGACGGGGTTTAAATTTAGTGGCAAATAGTATTAAGATTGAAGCTATTAAGAAAGGTGTGCCAGTTTTAGATCCTTTGGTAATTAATTTATCTATAATAGAATCAATTAAAAAAATGAAGCCTGATATTATGTTGGTTTTCTCTTATGGGAAAATATTTAAGCAAGAATTTTTAGATATTTTTCCAATGGGTAGTATTAATGTACATCCTTCTCTTTTACCAAAATATAGAGGACCTTCTCCTATTCAGACAGCTATTTTAAATGGGGATAATATTAGTGGAATTACGGTTCAAAAAATGTCTTTAGAAATGGATAGCGGAGATATTTTAGTACAGCGGCATTTTGAAATAAAGAGTTTTAATACAAGTGCTGATATTTTTGAATATGTTTCTGTAAATAGTGTTGATCTTGTTTTGGAGGCTTTAAGCAAAATAGAGACAAAAAATTTTGGAATTCCTCAAGATTCGAGTCAGGCAACGTATTGTTCTTTTTTTAGTAAGCAATATGGGGTTATTGATTTTAGTTTGAGTGCCTTTGAATTAAAAAATAAGATTAATGCCTGTAATCCTTGGCCGCTTGCAAGGGCTATGTTGGATGGTGATGAAATTATTTTTCATAGAGCAGACTTTGTAAAAAACAATAATTATTGTGATCAAGCAATAGGAGAAGTTGTTTCATTTTGTTCCAATAAAGGTCTTTTTATAAAGACAGGCAATGGAATTCTTTTACTCTTAGAACTTCAAAAGGCTGGCAGAAGGGTCTTAGACTATAAGTCTTTTTACAATGGAAATAGAAATTTGATAGGTAAAATTTTTCTTAAAGTTTAAATTGGGGGAGGTAATATTGAATAATGGCAAAAAACAGAACCATTTTTTTTTAAGTAATAAAAATATAAATGGTTATGATAGTGGCTCTAATAAAGAGAATGAAAATTTTGATGAAGAAATACCCAATTTGCCTAGTTATATATTAAGAGGTCTATTCATTACTATTTTTGGATCTTTAATTGTTTCATGTGGAATATTTTTTATTTTTTTAAAGAGTAATGATATTGTTATTGTTCCAAATGTCAGTGGACTTTATCTTGAAGATGCTATTACTGAACTTCAATATAAAGATCTTATTCCTTATATTGAGCTCAAATTTTCGTCAACTTCTCTTGATAAAGGGAAAGTAATAGATCAGAGACCTAGTGCTGGTACTGCGTTAAGGCTTGGTAATAGGGTTACGATATTTATTAGTAAAGGAGCAGTTGTTAATAAAGTCGATAGCTTTATTGGAAAAAATATTGATGATGTGCTTATTAATTTAAAAGCTAATTCAGTAAATAATAATAGAGTTTTTTATAATGTTCTAAAGCCTATTGAAATTGAGAGTGAGCTTTCAAAGGGTACAATAATAAGACAAGAGCCATCTCCGGGTACTAAAATTACAGGTTTAGTTGATCTTCAGTTTTTAGTAAGTAAGGGTCAAAAAAAAGATTTGGTTAAATATTTGAAAAATTATATTGGCCTTTACTATAAAGATGCAATTGTTTCTCTTTTAAATGATGAAATTGATTTTGACATAAATTTGACGAAGGGCAATAATTTTGGAAGTGTTATTCTTCAATCTTTGCCTGCAAATACTGAAATTGAAGATTTAACTAAATTAATAATTACTATTAATGAACCTAAAGTAGATAATTTAAGTGTTTTTGGTGTTTTGACTTATAAACTAGATATGTATCCTTCTAAAGTAAATGTAATGGTTAGAGTAAGAGATTCTAGTGGAAATAGTTCTTTGCTTTATTCTTTTAAGGCTAGAGGAGGTCTTATTAAGTTGCCATATGAATCATTAAAGGGTTCTATAATTGAGCTTTATATTTATGATAAGCTTATAAACCAAACAGTAGTAAATTGATTTGTTTTTGATTTAAAATATGTGCCAATATTTTTAACATTTTCTATTGAAATTGAGATTCAAAATCTTGCAACAGGCAAAAGGTTATTAGGTTATTTATTTAGTCATTTTTGATGAAATGATACTAGAGGATATAGTTGTAGCTGTTTCTGTTCTTAATATGTTTGAAGATATTGAATAAGGTATAAAGTCATTTTCTTTTATTAATTTTATTTCTTTTTCTGTAAATCCTCTTTCTGGTCCAATCATAATGATAACATTGTCTGTTGTTATGTTTATATCAATCAAATTATTATTACTCTCTTTTTCAAGTAGTATTTTTGTGCTCTTAAAGCTTCCATATTCTTTATTTTTTAAAGCATCTGTTAGATTATTGAGAATTTTTACTTTTGGTATATAGGTAATGCCACCTTGCATGGCACCTTCTATTAAATATTTTTCATATTCTTTTTCTTTAAATAGTTTGGAATATGAATAAGATTTTTCGCTAAGTGAAGCTTTGAAGAAAATAATTTCAGAAACTCCAATACTAGTAAGGTCTTTGATTATTCTTTTTGCCGTTATTGGACGCATTAAACCAATTATTACTTTTATCTTTTTTAGCTTATTTGATTTTTTTAATTTATGACTTTCTTTAAAGAAGATTCTTATATCTTTTTTGTATATACAAGAATAAATCCATTCTTCTTCAATGATTCCAAATTTAAATTTTTCATTGTTTTTAAGCTTGAGTATTTCAGTAATATGTTTTGCTCTAAAATCATTCAGAGTAATTCCGTTTTTAAATTCTTTTAAGCTTAATAGTATTAAATTCATTTTTATATTTAAGTTCTTTATTGATTATATTGTATTTATGTTATAATGAAAAATCGATTAATTTAGGAAGGAGAAAATATGGCAATTATTTTAACTAAGCAGGATTTTATTGATAAAGTTTTTGATTATGAAAATAATAAAGAATGGGCTTTTAAAGGTAAAAGACCTGCAATAATTGATTTTTATGCTGACTGGTGTGGTCCATGTAAAATGCTTTCCCCAATTTATGATAAACTTTCAAAAGAGTATGGAGATAAAATTGATTTTTATAAAGTAGATACTGATAAGGAACAAGAAATTTCTGTTTCACTTGGAGTTAAAAGTCTTCCTACTATTATGTTTATTCCTGTTGGAGAGAAACCAAAAGTTTCTGTTGGGTATCTTCAAAAAGATGATTTTGAAGGTACAATTAAGGATTTTTTAAAAATTTAATTTTTAAAGGGTTTTAATTGCAAAATTAAAATTTAATCTGTTTGTATGATATCTTTTTTTAAGCTATAATTCTACTAGGATATGTTAAGTTGATAGAAGAAGATTTAGTTTTATGGACTGAAGATATTAACTTTGAGCATTTAGATGTCTATTATAATTTTATTTTATCTGTCTTGAGCTATCTTTGCGTTAAAAAATATGAGCTTTCTGTTATTCTTTGTAGTAATGCCTATATCGAAAAGTTAAATAGTGAGTTTAGACAGATAACTGGGCCTACTGATGTTCTTTCTTTTAATTATCTTGAAGAGGATGGGCAATTGAGTCGTGAAATACATGGAGATCTTGTCATATCTCTTGAATATTTAGGATTTAGCGCTTTGGAATTTAATGTGGCAATGCATGATGAGCTTCAAAGAGTTACTATACATGGAATATTACATTTAATAGGATATAACCATAAAACAAATGATTTTCAAAAGGAAGAAATGCTAATTATTCAAGAGCAGATATTAAGAGAAACCCGAAAGGTATTTTGATGTTAAATTTTTTTAATTTAATTAAGAGTAAAAAAAGAAGAGATGCCGATGAGGATAATGAGGGGAAATCGAAATTTGAAGCTTCTTTAATAAATAATTTTAGTTCTCTTAAAGGGACCATTGTTAAGGAAATTATGGTTCCAAGGATAAGTGTAGTTTTTGTTGATTATTTTGGAAGCAAAGATGAACTCTTGAAAGTTGTAACATCTAGCAATCATTCAAGGTTTCCTGTTTATAGAGAAACAATTGATGATATTATTGGGATAATACATACAAAAGATATTCTATTTCATATGTATAAAAAGGATTTTTATGAAATAGATTTAAAAGATATTATGCGTAAGGTGATGTTTGTTCCCGAGAGTAAAAAAATAGATTCTCTTTTAAAAGAATTTCAAGAGAATCATGTTCATATTTCTATTGTGGTTGATGAGTATGGGGGAGTTTCGGGTCTTGTTACTCTTGAAGATATTCTTGAAGAGATTGTTGGAGATATACAAGATGAATTTGATAATGAGCTTGATGAAATAGTGCAACTTGATGATGGTAGTTATCTTTGTACTGCTAGAGTTTTGATAGAAGATTTAAATGAAAAGCTTGGATTGAGTCTTCCAGACGGAGATTTTGATACTCTTGGTGGGTTTGTTTATGATTTGTTTGGGAGAATCCCATTAAAAAATGAAAAAATAGAATATAATGACTTAACATTTACTATTAAAAATATGCAGCAGAGAAACATTAAGATAATAAAAATTTCCCAAAAGGAAGTGTTATGAGTTTGAAGAGATTTTTAGGCATTTTTTTAGTTTTTAATTTAAATTTTGGTAATTTAATGGGTTCTATAACATCAATCGAGTATTACCAGAGGGCGCAAGAATATTACCTTGTACAAAAATATTATGATGCTATTGATGAATTACTTGAAGCTATTAAATTGAATAATAATTATTATGAGGCATATAAGCTTATTGCAGAAATTTATTATCTATTAAAAATATATAGTCAAGCTCAATTTTTCATAGAAAAAGCTTATAAGATGTCAAATGGTGATATTGAATATAAAATTCTTTATGCTAATATTTTGCTTAAAAACAATAGAGTGGGGCAAGCTAAAAAATTTTATTCGGAAGTTCTTTCTAAACAAAAAAATAATATTGATGCTTTAGTAGGGCTTGCTTCGATTTTTGAGGAAGAGGGTTTGCTTATTGCAGCTGCTAATTATTATATCTCAATTCTTGAATATAGTCAGACGAATTACAATGCCTTTGAGCGGCTTATGAATATTTATGAAAAGTTGGATATGAATGATAAAGCGCAACATTTAATTAACAAGGTTAGAGGTAATTTTACTTCATTTCCAGATTTTCATAAGAAGGTAGCAGAATTTTCTATTAGCACTAAGAATTTAGGAGTTGCGGAGAAATATGCTAAAAATTATTTAATGTTGGTAGGGACTACTTATAAAGATTTTGGATTTGTTGATGCTTACCGCTTACTTGCGCTTGTTTATTTATATCAGGCTAAATATGAAGATGCAGTTGATGTTCTTAAAAAAACAATACTTGTAGATAAAAGCTCTGATGAGCTTTATTATTTACTTGGGTATTCTTATTTAAAACTTGGAGAAGTGAATAAAGCTATTTTAAACTTAGAAAAAGCTAAAGGCATGAAAAAGGACTTAGAATTTTATGATATTGCTTTGGAGGAGAGTTTCTTTGTGTCTAATTTTAGGGGTTTTATTCAAGATAATAGTATTAATATAGAGATATCTAAAAGATATGAAAAAGAAGGACTTAAAGCTTTTAAAAATTTGAATTTAGACGGAGCAATATTTAATGCAAAAAATGCTGTTGATATTTATCCTGACAATGATAGTGCTAGGTTTTTACTTGCAAAGATTTATAAGCTTCTGAAATTAGATGTAATGGCATATGAAGAACTTTATTATTTGGTAAATCATAGAAATATTTTGGATTCTAATATTTTAGATTTTTATGATATGATTGCATTTAATATTAGAAGTTCTTTATTTTTTAGGTATGGATATAGGAGTATTGGTGATTTAAATAAGCTTTATGAAGATCGAACAGTTTATAGGATAGGTATTTTTACTCAAAATGAGAATAGAGTTTTTGGAGCAAATGATTTAATTTTAAGATATGCTGAAAGAATAATTGAGCGCAATATAGGTATAGAGGTAGTAAATTATAATTTTGATTATAATAAAAATAAAGATTATTTAATAAATAGTTTTTCTGAAGGGTTTTCTTATGCGAGAAATAATGAGCTTGATTTGTTTTTGATTTTTGATCTTGATGTGGATGTTTTTAAAAATTCAGCTAGTTTAAAGATTGAGGTTTATTCGGGAAAGACAGGAGTTAAGGTTAATACTTTCAATTATAACTCAGGAGGGGTTCTTTATTTGAGTGAAATTTTGAGCTCTTTCTCTAGGGACTTTAATAATTATTTGCCTAAAAAAGGGAAAATACTTCAACTTAAAAAGGAAGATGTTCTTATTAATGTAGGAATTATGAATAATGTAAAAAAAGATGATGTATTTTTAGTTCTTAAAGAAGGATCCTTAAAGTATAATAGTGATAGTTCTAGTTTTATTAGTTATGATAAATCAGATATTCTTGGTGAAATTTTGATTGAGGAGGTAGGTGATTATATTTCTAGGGGTATTTTGAAATCTTCTACTCTTTTAAGAGATTATATACAGGAAGGATATATGATTTTTTTAAAAAATAGTTTGACACTTGATATTAATTAATTTATGATTTAATAATTCTAGTAGTAATAAAAAAATATGGAGGTTTTGTATGAAGTTAGCTATTAATGGATTTGGACGTATAGGTAGAAATGTTTTTAAGATTGCTTTTGAAAGGGGAATTGAAGTTGCTGCTATAAATGACTTAACAGATCCTAAAACACTTGCTCACCTTTTGAAATATGATTCAACTTTTGGGGTATATAATAGGAAAGTTGAGGCAAGAGAAAAAGCTATTATAGTAGATGGCAGGGAAATAAAGATTATTGCTGAGAAAGATCCAAAAAAGCTTCCTTGGGGGAATCTTGGAATTGATGTTGTAATTGAATCAACAGGAGTTTTCTCATCAGCGACAAGTGATAGGGGTGGATATCTTGACCATGTTGAGCATTCTGGGGCCAAAAAAGTAATTTTGACTGTTCCTGCTAAAGATGAGATTAAAACTATCGTGCTTGGCGTAAATGACCGTGATATTACTTCTGATTTGAAAGCTGTCTCAAATGCTTCATGTACAACAAACTGTCTTGCACCTCTTGCAAAAGTACTTCATGAAGCTTTTGGAATTGAGCAAGGTCTTATGACTACCGTTCATGCTTATACAAATGATCAAAAAATTCTTGATCTTCCACATTCTGACTTTAGAAGAGCAAGAGCAGGGGCATTGTCCATTATTCCTACTTCAACAGGTGCTGCTAAAGCTGTTGGTCTTGTTTTACCTGAGCTTAAGGGCAAACTTAATGGTACTTCAATGAGAGTTCCTGTTCCAACAGGTTCAATTGTTGACTTTACGGTACAACTTAAGAAAAAGGATATTACAAAGGATATAATAAATTCAACTCTTAAGAAAGCGTCTGAGTCTAAGGAGCTTAGTGGTATTTTAGGGTATACGGAGGATCCTATAGTGTCTTCAGATATTAAAGGAAATTCTCATTCTTCAATAGTTGATGGGCTTGAAACAATGGTATTGCTAGATGGTTTTGTTAAAGTGCTTTCATGGTATGACAATGAGTTTGGATATTCTACTAGAGTAGTTGATCTTGCACAAAAGTTATTTAAATAATATTTAAATAAATATAAATGCTCATGAGGTAGTTGTTAATGTCAATAAAAACAATAAAGGATTTTGACTTTTCTTATAAGCGAGCTTTGGTAAGATGTGATTTTAATGTTCCTTTAAAAGAGGGAAATATTAGTGATGATACTAGGATTAAAGCAGCTTTGCCTACTTTAGAATATCTTAAAGCTCAGGGAGCCAAGGTTATTATTATGAGTCATTTAGGTAGGCCAAATGGGATGAAAAATCTCAAGTATTCTCTTATGCCTGTTGCTAAGAGATTATCCGAGCTAATGGGAGAAGAAGTTAAGATGCTTTCTGATTGCATAGGAGATGAGGTGAGTAGGGCTATTTCTTTTATGAAGAATGGAGATGTTGTTTTACTTGAAAATGTAAGATTTTATAAGGAAGAAGAACAAAATTGTAGTGATTTTGCTAAAAAATTATCTCAGAATGGAGATATTTTTGTTAATGATGCTTTCGGAACGGCTCACAGATTTCATGCTTCTACGGCAGGAATAGCAGATTACTTGCCAGCTGTTGGTGGATTTTTAATTGAAAAAGAAGATAAATTTTTAGGTAAAATTTTAAGAAATCCCGAAAGTCCATTTGTTTCAATAATTGGAGGTTCAAAAGTTTCTTCAAAAATTGAAGTATTGGAATCACTTTTACCAAAATCAAATGTAATGGTAATTGGAGGTGGGATGGCTTATACCTTTTTAAAAGTATTGGGACATTCAATTGGGAAATCTCTTCTAGAAAATGATTATATTGATATAGCTATTTCTTTTTTAAAGAAGGCAAAAGAATTAAATGTAAGAATTATTTTGCCTATTGATCATGTGGTTGCAAATGAATTTAAGTTAGACTCTATTCCTGAATATGTAAATGCCGTTGATATACCTGATGGTAAAATTGGAATGGATATTGGTGATAAAACTTTAAGAGAAGTGGAAGTAGTTATTCGTAATGCAAAAACTGTGATTTGGAATGGACCTCTTGGGGTTTTTGAATTTGATTCTTTTTCTAGGGGAACAGCTAGAGTTGCTAATTTTGTGGCAGCTTGTTCTGGTATTACAGTTGTTGGTGGAGGAGATTCAGTAGCTGCTGTAAATAAATTTGATTTATTTGAAAAGATAACTCATGTTTCAACAGGAGGAGGGGCTTCTCTTGAATATCTTAAGGAAAAAATTTTACCGGGTATAAAAATACTGGAGAAATAATTATGAGAAAGATATTTTTAGCAGGAAACTGGAAGATGAATTATACAAGTGAAGAAGCTTTAGTTGTTGCTAAACAGATTATAGATGGAGTTAAATATATTAAAGATAATGTTGTAGTTATGATAACTCCTCCCTTTACATCTCTTTGTAAAGTATGTAATGTTACTAGGGGAACTAAAGTACTTCTTGGCGCTCAAAATATGTCTTACGAGAGTAGTGGCGCAAGAACAAGTGAGATTTCATCTTCTATGTTGTTAGAATTTGGGGTTGATTACGTAATACTTGGTCATTCGGAATGTAGAACTTATCTTGGGGAAACAGATGATATAGTGAATATGAAAGTTCTTAGGGGTCTTAAAAATCCATTTAAATATTTAATTCTTTGTGTTGGAGAAACTCTTAAGGAGAGAGAAGAACATAAAACTTTAGATATTGTTTTAAATCAAATTAGAAAAGGATTAAATTCTGTATCTGAATCTGAACTTAAAAGAATAATTTTAGCTTATGAGCCTGTGTGGGCAATTGGAACTGGTAAGACAGCAACAAAAGAAGAGGCCCAAGAAGTACATGGGGCAATTAGACTTGAAATTGAAAAATTATACTCTAAAGCAGCGGCTAATAATATCATAATTCAGTATGGTGGTTCTGTTAATGTTGATAATATAGAAAGTCTTATGGGAGAGAGCGATATTGACGGAGCTTTAATTGGGGGTGCATCTTTAAAGTCGAATTCTTTTTTAAAAATAATTAATAAGGTAGCTAAGTAGAGAGGTTTATTTTGGACTTATTTAAGTTTTTGATGTTTATCTTTTTTATTATAATTTCTTTTATGATTATTCTTTTGGTATTATTTCAAGATGAACAAGGTGATGGTATTGGAGGAATGTTTGGAGGCGGGAGTTCTTCTATTTTTGGAGCTAAATCTTCAAATATTGCAATAAGGATTACGGGATTATTTATTGCACTTTTTTTTATATTTGTTGTTATGTTGTCTTTTATTAATACAAAAAGGGTAGATGACAGTTTATTAAAAGAGATCAAGACAAATGAAAAAAGTTCGCCATTTTGGAATGATGATTTGAAAGAGGATAAAGAAACAGATAATGGAAAAACTTTATACAGAAAAAGTTAATTATCTATAAGTCAAGTCGATGTTTTATTTATTCTCTTAAAAGCTAGGGAGTTTTATTTGAAGTCTATTAAAGTTTTGTTGTATTTTTTAAGATATTCTAAAGTTTGACTAAAATGATTTGAGCCTAAGAAACCATTGCTTGCAGAGTAAGGTGAAGGGTGGCTTGTCTCAAGAATTAAATGTTTTGATATGTCAATTAAGTGTTTTTTGTCTCTTGCAAAGTTTCCCCATAGCATAAATACGACATTGTTTAAATTTTTTGAAATAGTTCTTATTACTTCATTTGTAAATGTTTCCCATCCGATATTTTTGTGAGAAGATGGAATTCCTTCCTCTACTGTTAGTATTGAATTTAATAAAAAAACACCTTGTATTGCCCATCTTTTTAGATCTCCGTTTTCAATAGTTTTTATTTTTAAATTATTTTCTATTTCTTTGAAAATATTTTGTAGTGAAGGGGGTATTTTTATATCTGAATTGACAGAAAAGGCTAGTCCATTAGCTTGTCCTTTCCCATGATATGGATCTTGCCCAAGTATAACAACTTTTATATTTTTAAAAGGCAAAGAGTCAAATGCATTAAATATAAGCTTTGGAGGAGGAAATATCTTTCCATTTTTTGTTTTATATTCATTTTTTATAAAGCCTACTAGTTTTTTAAAGTATGTTTTGTTAAATTCACTTTGTAGAATTTCTTTCCAAGAATTTTCAATTTTTACTTTCATTCTTAGTATTATATAAAAAATAATTTGTTTTTAAATATATTTGATTTGACTTTGTTTGTTACTTAAATCAGATTTTTAGTTTATCAAGATAAAAGTAAAGAAAATAGATTGAATAAATATAGGCTTCTTTTAGAAAGATTTTAGAATTTTACTATTAATAAATAATAAAGGGCAGTTTAGGGATTTGTTAAAATAATAAGAAAGTTAAAATTTAGGCTTCTTGTACTTTGATAGAATTTAGAAAATAATAAATAGGAGAGTCAATTACCATGATTATTATAATAAAAATCCAAGAACCTTTCATAATACAGTTAATATTATAATCACGGTATAAATTTGGTGTTATATATATGTAAGCTTTACTTATAGTGTAAACCATCAATAAGGAAATTAATCTTGTTAGGTTATGTTTTATCCACTTGACTTTCATGTTTTTTCTTTTTAATACAGTGTACAAATATATATTAACATTCTGACATATATATATAATATATGTTCCAATAACAGTTAAAGCGGTATATGAAGTGTTATAAAATAATATTTTAAAATGTATATTTAAAGTATCAAATGTGTTATGTTGAAAAACTAATGTAAAATTTATCATTAATACAAAAGTAATATTTATAAGCATACCCAGTGTTGTGCACTTTGAGGCAGATTTAGGATTGTATTTTTCTGTAATTAAATTAAGTGAGAAAAGAATTGATAAAAATGTTATTGTTGTTAGATTTGCATTTTGTTCAAATATAATTACTTTTTTTAGTATAAGGATTTTTGATAGTATTGTAGTAATAGCTACAAAACAAAAAATACCAGACCTTCCAAATAGATAATAAAATATTGTTAAACATAGATAAAAAGATAATAATAAAGATGACCATAGAATTAGATCTGTCATATAGTTACTAATTATATCGAATTACTAAATAATAGTTAAGTTAATAACTATCAACATTTTATTTTTTTTTTCTGTGATATAATTTTTGCTGTATAAATAAAAGGAGTGCCTAAAATCCCAGCAAATGCTTTAATACAATATGTTGAAAGAACTATGTCAAAATAAACTTCTTTTGGAAATATATTGAAATATGTTGCAATGCTCACAAATACTATTGTATCTATTAGTCCACTTATCAGTGTTGAACCATTACTTCTTATGAAAAGAAATTTGGGAAATTTATTTTTAATTAGCTGATATAGATATATGTCATTTAACTGAGATATTATATATGCAATTATTGATGCGACTAATAAAATTGGGATTGAAGAAAAAATGCTTTTTAAGTTGTTAAAATATACATCATATTTGCTTTGTGAAAAGTAAAGTTGAATATTCGTATTGAAAGCAAAAAATATAAAACTTATGAAACCTATATAAACTGCTTTTTTTGAAACATGACGACCATAGAATTCTGATAAAATATCAGTTGCAATATAGGTCGATGCATAAATAATATTACCAAGCGTGGCGTTGAAACCAAATATTGTAATTTGCTTTAAAACTTGAATGTTTGCAATAGCTACAGAAGACGAAACCCAGACAAATAATCCTTTTTTTCCAAAAAATTTGTATATAGCAATTAAAATTGAATAAGTACAGATTAACATAATAAACCATAAAGATTCGTTACTCAAAAGTGTCCCTCATTGTTTCATTTATTATATTTAATAATTATTATAAAACTTTATATGTTGTTTTTCAAATTTATATTATTTTGCTTTTTTGATATATTTATATTATACTTTTACTTAAAGTATGAATAGGGGGATGTTTTGGATTTGACTAAAAAATTAGATAGCATAAGCTGCAAGCAGAGCGAATCTCTTAAAACTTCTTTAATAAATGCAAAAAATAATAGCTTTACAAGTTCAAATCTTGTAATGGCTGCTTAAGTTAGTATAGAGTTTTGTTGAATTTTGCTTTGAAGTTTGACTTATACTCTTTAATGAAAAAAGGAATCGAAGCTTGCTTAAAAATGTTTCAAGTTCATTTTTAGGGACTTTTAAACTTGAAAGTAATTTGGTGGTTTGCTAGAGTTTTCATCTCTTTACTTAATAAAATTCTGGCTAAGCTTGTAGAAGCTTGTAATATCATTTTTAGGACGCGGGTTCAAATCCCGCCATCTCCAAAAAAAATAAGCACAATGCAAGCGTCCTATCGGAATCGAACCGACATCATTAGCTTGGAAGGCTAAGGTAATAACCATTATACGAAGGACGCATGTACAAATATCAAATCTGATTTTATAAAAAAATGTATTTTATGTCAATTAACTTATTATTAATTTAATTTATTATTAAGTTTGTCTAGTATTTTTTTTTCTTAATAAGTACAATTATGTTAACTTTTATGAAAGTCAATCACATATAAATGCTTTTTGAGTGGAGGAATTAATGGGTGAGCGAGGGGAAATATATTCTGATAAGTTATTTACGAATTCTGATAGAACTTATTTTTTTAATGTTAAAGAAAATAGGAAAGGCGATTATTTTTTAAATATTGTTGAAAGTAAAAGAAATGCTAGTGGGGATTTTGAAAGACATTCAGTTTTTATTTATGAAGAAAATATTAAAGAATTTGAGTCAAGTTTATTAAAAGCAATTTCTGTAATTAAGAAAAAAAAAGTCAGAGATTATACTACAGGAGAAGCAAGACGTAATGATTTTGAAGCTCTTAATAATGGATCTAAAAGAGATAGTTCTAATTATGATAAAAATCATTACGTTTCAGGAAGATTTAGAGATAGGAATTACTAAAAGTTTATTTAAATAAGTTTAAAACTTTTTCTGTGAAGACTTAGGAGCCCATATTTTTTTATTGCATCTTTATGTTCTTGTGTTGGATATCCTTTGTTGTTTTTGAGGGAATAAAGAGGATAAATTTTATCGTATTCATCCATCAATTTATCTCTTTGTACTTTTGCGATAATTGAGGCTGCTTTTATTTCATTAATAATAGAGTCTCCTTTGATTATTGCTTTGATTTTTTTAGCTTTTATTGTTGGAATAAATTTCCCATCTACAACGACTAACTCACAGTCTATATTTAGTTTTTCATATGCAAGTTTCATAGCAAGAAGAGACGCATAATGAATATTAATTTTGTCGATAATATCATTAGATACTTCTGCAAAGGCGTAATATGAATTTTTAAGTATTAATGAAGATAGATATTTTCTTTTTTCTTTTTTAAGCTTTTTTGAATCTTTTAGTTCATTTAAAAAGTCAGGTTTCCCCTTAAAAATAACTGCTGCACTTAAAACAGGCCCTAAAATACATCCTCTTCCAACTTCATCAATTCCACAAATCATAATCAATTAATATTCTCTTAATAGAGAAAGTATGATATTTAATATATAATTTAATGCATAATTAAGGATATTTTATGAGAGAGAAAAAATTTTATTTTCAAAAATATTTTTTAACTTTAATATTTTTATCAATTATTGTTGCTTTTATTACCTATTTTTATTCGATTAAGATAATTAGAAATACTCATAAAAATGTAGAAGAAGATTTAAATAAGAAATTAAATTTCATTAATGTAGAAGATTTTTATTTTGATTTAAATTCCAATCTCAATATGAATGATTTTTTCTTTCCTAAGCCTCATCTGCCTAATACTGAGCTAGAGGATAATTTAGCTAAACAGCAGCAGCCGATTAATTATAAACTTCTTAAGGATTTCTGGATAAACCCAGAGAATTTATTTAACATTGATTTAGAAAAGCAAAATGAGGTATTAATTGATAATATTTTGGAAAAATATAAGTGAATAAATGTTATTTTGTTTATTTTAATATTTTATTTTTTATTTTAAATGTATCATCTTCTCTTGCTTCTGAGAATAGGTATGATACTTATGAACTTGATTTTAGTAGTGAAGAGAGAGAATTTTTAGTGAAAACTAATTCTAAATTTAGTTTTTATTTTAAGGATGAAGCTTGGATTTATATTAAGAACCCTAAAAATAATTCTTTTATTAGACTTTTAAGGGAATCTTACCATAATGGAGCTACTTTTACTTTTCAAACTTCAAAAAAAATTGGGAACATTGTATTAACTTTTAGTTATCAAAATGTGAAAGATTCTAGAGAATTTACTAAAAATGTGATTTTAAAAATTTCTCAAAGAAAAGTGGTTAATAAGTTAAGTGAAAAGGAGTTGAGTGAAGATAAAAAAGTTGGATTAAAAAATATTAACGATGACTTAAATTTTAAGGAGATTGCTAGAAGAGCTTTAAATTTATCTTATATTAATGATTATGAAGGTGCGATTAAATTACTTAATGGATATAATTTTAATGAGAGTGAGTATACTTTATTAAAGGCTGATCTTTATTATAAAAATGGGGATTATTTGAATTCTTATGAGAATTACTTAAGCATAAGAGATAGACATTTTGATAAGATTTTTTTAAATCTTATTCATCTTGGAATTAAGTTAAATAGGGTGGAAAATGTAATAAGGGATACTAGGTTCTTAATAGAGAATAATATTGATTTTAGTGAAAATGTTTATCTTGATATTCTTGAGTTTTTGTTACTGAATTGTAAGTATGATTTTTTTTTAAATTTTAGTTCTCTGTATTTCCCTAAGTATGCAAATTCAAGATTTCTGGATAGATATAATTATCTATTAGGTAGACTGTATGAGACGCAGGGTAAGTATAGAGATTTTTTAAAATCACTTGATTACTATAAGAAGGTTATTGATGAATATCCTTTTAGTGATTATTATGAGATTTCTAAGTTAAGATATTTATTTTTAAAAAGGTTTTTTTAGGGGAATTTTTAGGGGAATTTGTTATGATTAGACGCAAACTTACTAAACAACTTGAAGTGATAAAAGATTATCTTTGGGATATGAAAGAATGTGTTCTTAAAATAATAGAAAATTCTCTAATTGCTTTAGAGTCTAGAGACAAAAATTTGGCTAAAAAAATCATTAATGAGGATGAAAAAATAATAGATGATTATCAATATGATATTGAGGATTTGTGTGGAAGAATCATTGCTACTGAACATCCTGTGGCAACTGAACTTAGAGAAATTTTAGCAATTATTAAAATAATAAGCTCTCTTGAGCGTATTGCAGATCATTCTACTAAAATTGTAAAGGTTGTTCTTCTTTTAGAGTCTAATGCAGTAGATTTTTGTTCTGTTGACCTTTATCTTAAACCTTTAAGAGAAATGGCAGATACAGCTAAAAATATGCTTTCAAATATTTTTGATGCTTACTTTGATGGAGATTTTACTAAAATACTTAAGATAGTGAAGTATGATAATGTCATAGATAAATTATTTTCCAAACAAAAAACAGTTGTAATTGATGCTATGAAAAATAATCCAGAAAATTTGGATTATCTTTTGAATATATTGTTTTTAAATAGTTTTTTGGAAAGAGTAGGAGATCATGTTGCTACAATAGGTGAGTTACTTTACTTTGTCAAGGTGGGAGAAAAAGTAAATTTGACCTAAGAGAGAGACTATATGATAAATGATGAATTAAATAGGTATATTGATGATAAGTTCATGTTACTTTTAAATAAAGTTAGTAATGTAAGACATAGGCTTTATAAAATCTTAAAAGAGGTAAAGAAAGGAAATTTTGATAATATTGAATATGAACTTAGTGAAATTGAAAATTTAATTATTAACGTTAGCGCTTTTCAAGCTGAATTTATGATTGATGACAAATTTGTACAAAATATATATTTATCATTGACTATGTTTAATATTCAAAATTGTATCATGGGCTTATTGAGCGAGAAAAATCTTATTGAAGAGATTATTTATTTAAATAAAAAGATACAAGGCAAATAATGTACCTTATACTAGTGTAATTTTTTGTATGTTGCAGGCATAATGTACTCAAAATTTTTATTTCCTCTAATTGTTTCTGAGTGACCAATGAGTAGATAGCAATCATCCTTTAAATATTTGTTAAATTTTTCGGCAAGTAGATTTCTAGTTTCTTCATCAAAATAAATCATTACATTTCTACAGAAAATTAAATCAAATTTTTTCTTGAATGGAAAGTATTCGTCCATTAAATTCAATTTTTTAAATTGAACCATTTTTTTAAGTGAATCTTTAACTTCGAATTTTTCATTTTTAAGTTGATTTAAATATTTAAGTTTTAAATGTTTAGGCAGATTTTTTATACGATCTCCTGAATAAATTCCTTGATTAGCTTCTTTTAAAACAGTAATTGAAATGTCAGTTGCCAATATTTTTATATTTAGGTGGACTTTATTAGTGCTTATGTGTTCATTTATTATCATTGCAATTGTATAAGGCTCTTCTCCACTTGAACATCCAGCTGACCATATACGAATTTCTTTTTCATCTGATTTTGACATTTGATTAATCATTTTGGGTAAAAGTTTTTTTTCAAGAAATTCAAAATGATTAGGTTCTCTGAAAAAATAAGTATGATTTGTTGATATTTTATCTACTAATTCTATTAAGGATATTTGGCTTTCATTATTTTCTAAGTAGTTAATATATTCTGTAAAATTGTTGAAATTCTTTGCTTTAATTGTCGAAGATAGCCTACTTTCAATCAACAATTTTTTTTTCTCACTAAGGTTAATGCCAAAATTATTGTAAACTATCTTTGTTAGCCTATTGAGTTCATTTGGTTTTATGTCAATAGTGAACTTATTACTTCCCATAACTTTCTGCTATATTGTTGAATTGTTAAAGAACATTAATTCATTAATTATTTACATATATTAAAAATAGTGCTTAATGTAAATATTTCAATTGAAATAATGTTTTAATTATGTTATTTTAATAATTAAAATGTTATGCTATTTAAATTTTTAAGGTTATTTTTATGAGTAAGAGAATAAAGAAGATAAGAGAAGATATGTCTAAAACTACTAATTATTTTGATTCTAATGATAAGAGGATTGGTATTTTGAGTCTTTTGTCTCTTATATTAATTGTGTTTGGATTTATCATAGCACCTTTGATTCCAGGTTTGTTTGATAGATATGATTTATCTGGGTTAAGATTTGGCACTTATAAGGGACAACCAATTTATTATGAAAAGGGAAATAAATTTGCCAGATATGTTAATTATTATTCAAATCTTTATTCTAAATTAATACAAAATAAAGATAATTCTGATATGGAGTATTCTATTTGGAATTTGGCTTTTGCTAAATATATAGAAGATATTGCTTTTCTTGATTTAGCAAAATCTAATAGCTTTTATGTTTCAAAGGGTATGTTAAATAAACATTTAATAAATTCTTATGAATATCTAGACTCTGCTGGTAATTTTAGCTTTAAGAAATATAAAAAAGTATCTGATTACCAGAAGTTTAAAATTCATAGTGAAGCAGTTGAGGATTTACTGTCTTCTAATATTCAGATTTTGTTGAACAGTAGCTTTATATTTGCAGATGTTCTTCTTAATTCTATTAAGGAGATGAGCAAGATTAGAAGAGATATTTCATATGTTACACTTTCTTATCAAGATTTTCCACAAGATGGGATAATTTCTTATGCTGAGAGATCTTTAAATTTATTTAAAAGCATTGAGGTTGTATCTATTCGTTTTAAAAATTTGGGAGATGCAAATGATGCTTATGAAAAATTATCTAATGATACGCCTTTTGAGGAGATTGCTAAATTTTACTCTGATGATATTGTTAATTTTAAGGGAGTTGCTTCTTCTAAAAAATATTATTTTGATTTTGATCTTGCTTTTGATAGGAAAGAAGATGTAAGATTAATTTTTGCTTTGAAAGTTAATGAAATTTCTAAGCCTATTAAAACTAAAAATAGTAATGAATATGAAATTTATAAAGCATTAAGTAATGTTTATAATTTTGATAAAAATTCAGAACATGATATTAGTGTGGTTAGAAACTATGTAGAAACTTATGAACCAAGCATTATTGAAGCTTTTCTTGAAGAGAATCTTAATAAGGTCATTGCCGAAATGAATACTGATGGGGTACAGAAAGCTCTTAGAAATTATAATTTATCATTGAAGAAAGATATTGTCAATCTTGCTTACAATATGAGTGTTTATCCTAGTACTTTGGGTGATGAATTGTCTGTTTTTAAGAATAGTAAGGATTTTTATGATATCATTTTTGGCTTAAAAGAAAACAATTGGTCTAAGCCTTTTTTAGCAGATCGTAAAGTTTATGTATTTTTCTTAAATTCAGATGGCAGTTATTCTATTAAGTCGAATGATATAATTACAGAGAATAGTATTCTTGATAATCTTTATCATGCAAATAGTAGGCTAATAATAGATTCTATGTTAAATAAAGGTAATTTTGAAGAAAATTTTAGTAATGCATTTTTTGCCTTGCAGAATTTTGATTAAAATTATTATTTAGTATGAATTAAATTTGTAGTAAAAATCATATGGTATGCGTTTTAAATTAATTTTATCTTTATTTTTTATGTTATTTTCTTGTGCTAAGGTAAATAAAGATTTTATTATTTTTAATAAAGGGATAAAAGGCCCTAGTGAATTGAATTATTCTGATGTGGGTGTTTCAAATAGTGGTAATAATGGAGAAGATATTTTTGGGTCGCTTATTGACCTTAAGGGTTATAAGATTCTTTCAGTTCAACAGGAAAATTTAAATTTAGATGTTTATTTTGAACAAGTGGTTTTAGCACAGGATTTCTCAGATCTTAAATCTTATCTTTTTATAATTGGTTTTGATCCTAAAACTCAAGAGGCTATAGTTCTTTTTAAAGAGCAGGTGGATATTGATTCTAAAAAGTCTTACAATATGTATCTTGAAGATATTACTGGTGATTATGATTTTGATATAGTTGTTCAAGGGTTTTTAAATGAAGAGACTGTTTTATATGTTTTTCAAAAGGCAATTGCTAATGATGTTTCTTCATATAGGCCTATATTTTTTAATAAAGTAAATGGAAGTATTATTATAAATAAATATGAAAGATCTCCAGCTTATGATGATAAGCAGTCTAGGGAAAGTTATTCTATTTCTTTGGAAAAATATGACAAACAGGGTGAAGATATAATAGTTAGCCGAGTTGAAATGTATGAATATTCTCACTTGCAGAGAAAGTATTATCCTTTATCTGCAAGTGAGAAGGTAAGACGAATAGATAGTGATGTTTATAAAACTTTAAAGGATTTAACCAAAGAGGGGGTTTATAAGTTTTTATATGGTGTTTGGTATGATAGTGGTACATATCAAAAGGCAGGAAAGTCAGGTTTTAAAGATATTTTATTTTTGTCATTTAGTAGATATTTTAATGAAATTAGTATTTTTAAGAAAAATTATCAAGAAATAGCACATATTGAATATATGTCAAAGCCTGCTTATAATACTCTTAATATTAGTACTAAGTCTATTTTTTCAGATTTAATAGTATATAATTTTTGGATAAAAATTATTGATGAAAGTAATATTGAGGTAAAAGTTGATACTGGGACTGATGCTTATGATAAATATGGGTTTTCAGGTATTTTTAAACGATTTGATAATTCTATCTTGGAAGAAAATAGCAATGGAAAGAATTTTTTTATTCCAAGTGGTAATTATGTTTATAAGGATATTATTTATGATTTTTCTTATCCTAATCTTACTTATATTATTGAAGATAATATTTATTATGGAATTTTTAATGTTTTTAGTTTAAAAAATAATTTGATTCTTGAGTATGAAGTTAGCATAGGTGATGGTAGATTGAGAGAATCTTTTATTATTGAATATAGCGAAAGAGTAGTACAGAATCAAAAATTTTCTACAATTATTCTTAATCCTGTTAAAATTTTGAAAGATGAAGTAAGTTTAGTTAAAGGACAGAAATTGAAGCTTGAGAGAATAGAAAAATTGGATTAATTTTTATGAGAATATTAAGAAATATTGTTGCTTATGTTAATATTATTTCCTTATTTTTGATTTTTACCTTTTTATTTCCAGTATATTTAATTTTTAAAATTTTTAAATTTGAAAATTTTTTTATAAAATTTAGTTTTATATTGATGAGGTTTGGTATTAATGTTAGCTTATGGCTTGCTAATATTAAGGTTGTTGTTACTAAAGATGATGATGTTTGTTTATCTAGTAAAGATGGTGTAGTGATTATGGGAAATCATGTTGGTGCAATGGATCCAATATTTTTAATTTATGTATTTATTCAACCCTTTATAATAGTTGCCAAGAGATCGCTTTTTAATATTCCTTTTCTTAATTTGATATTAATTTCAATAGGAGCCATTCCTGTAAATAGGAGTAGCATAAAATCTTCTGCTAATGCTCAAAAGAGGGCCATGGAAGTTATTAAAGAAGGAAGATTTATTGGAATTTTTCCCGAAGGAACTAGAAGCAGAAAAGGTGGTGAGGTGGGAAAATTTAAGAGGGGAGCTATGAATTTAGCTTTAAGGACAAATTCTTCAATTATACCTGTATCTCTTCTTAATACACATAAAGTCTTTATTAAAAATTTTATATTTAATTCAGGTTTGTCTGTATATGTTCATGTGCATTCTTTAATAGATGTTTCTGTTTTAAAAAATGATGAGAGAGAAAATCTTCATGTTATTGTTAGAGATAAAATAGTTAAAAAATTAGAAAAAATGAAAATGCAATATAGTGTTGATAGGGATTTAAATGAAGACAAATAATTATGATGAAAGTAAAATTATTACTTTATCTTCCCTTGAGCATATTAGATTGCGGTCTGGTATGTATATAGGGAGACTTGGTGACGGTTCTAATATTGATGATGGTATTTATGTTTTGATAAAGGAAATAGTTGATAATTCCATTGATGAATTTATTATGGGATATGGGAAGGAAATATTTATAAGGAAAGAAAATAATATTATTGGAGTCAGAGATTATGGACGAGGCATTCCTCTTGGAAAAGTTGTAGATAGTGTTTCTGTTATTAATACTGGTGCTAAGTATAATGATGATGTATTTCAATTTTCTGTGGGTCTTAATGGAGTTGGAACTAAAGCTGTCAATGCTTTAAGTTCAAGATTTTTTGTGAGGTCAATAAGAGATGGCAAATTTTTTGAAGCTCTTTTTTCTAAGGGAAATTTGATGAAGACTTCAGAGGGGAATTCTGATGAAATAAGTGGCACTTATATTGAATTTTTGGCTGATACAGAGATTTTTGGTAATTATAAATATAGCGAAGATTTTTTAAAGAGGAGATTTTTTCATTATGCTTGTTTAAATAAAGGTTTAAAAATCAATTATAATGATCAAATTTTTGAGTCTAAGAAAGGGCTATTAGATTTTATAAATTCTGAAATTAAAAATGAAGATTTACTTTATGATTTTGTTTATTATTCTAGCAAGACTTTAGAATTTGCTTTTTCTCATACAAGTAATTACGGAGAGACTTATTTTTCGTTTGTCAATGGACAGTATACTAGTGATGGAGGAACGCATCAGACAGGATTTAGAGAGGGTTTTGCTAGAGCTATTAATGATTTTCTTAAGAAAACATATTCATCTACTGATATTAGAGAAGGACTTGTAGCTACTCTTTCTGTTAAGATAAAAGACCCAATATTTGAAAGTCAGACTAAAAATAAGCTTGGAAACATTGAAACTAGGAGCAATGTTGCTAAAGAAGTGCAAAAAATAATTTCAGAAATTCTTTATAAAGATAAAACTTTAGCAAAGGTAATTGAAAGTAAAGTAGTTGATAATGAGCGCCTTAGGAAAGAATTGAGTAGCGTGCGAAAAGAAGCAAAAGAAAGAGCTAAAAAAATATCTTTTAAAATTCCTAAGCTTAAAGATTGTAAATTCCACTTTAATGAAAAGAGTATTCAATCCGAATCTACTATGATCTTCTTAACAGAAGGAGATTCTGCAACAGGTTCAATGGTGTCTTGTAGAGATGTGTATACACAAGCTATATTTTCTCTTAGGGGCAAACCTCAAAATATGTTTGAGAAAAGTAAGTCTGAGATATATAAAAATGAGGAACTTTACAATATGATGGTAGCTCTTGGGATTGAAGAATCGATTGAAAATTTAAGATACAATAAGGTGGTTATTGCTACAGATGCTGATTTTGATGGTTTCCATATTAGAAATTTACTTTTGGCATTTTTTTTAACTTATTTTGAAGATTTGGTTTTAAATGGACATATGTATATATTAGAAACTCCGCTTTTTAGAGTAAGGAATAAAAAAAATACTGTTTATTGTTATTCTGAAGAAGATAAACAAAAAGCTATTCTTGAAATAAGTGATCCTGAAGTAACAAGATTTAAAGGGCTTGGAGAAATTTCTCCGAATGAGTTTAGGAATTTTATTGACATTTCTAATATTAAACTTACAAAGGTTGATCTTTTTAATATTAAAGATATAAAAGAAAATTTGGGATTTTATATGGGCCAAAATACTTCTGAGAGACGTAACTTTATTATGGAGAATTTAATTTAATGGACGTTAGGGTATTACTTAGAGATAATTTTTTACAATATTCATCTTATGTCATTAAGGACCGTGCAATTGCTAGTGTTATTGATGGATTTAAGCCCGTACAGAGGAGGATTATACATTCTCTCTTTGAAATGCATGATAGCAATTTTCATAAGGTTGCAAATGTTGTCGGAAATACAATGAAATATCATCCTCATGGAGATACTTCGATTTATGAAGCACTTGTGAATATGGCAAATAAAGATTTGTTTATTGAGAAGCAAGGAAATTTTGGTAATCTTTTTACTGGTGATCCTGCTTCTGCGTCACGCTATATTGAATGTCGGTTAACTCCTTTAGCATTTGATGTACTTTATAGTAAGGAAATAACATCTTATGAGCCTTCTTATGATGGTCGTAATGACGAACCTTTGATTTTCCCTGCAAAAATTCCTGTAGTACTCATTCAAGGAAGTGAAGGAATTGCTGTTGGTATGGCTGCAAAAATTTTGCCTCATAATTTTAATGAGATTTTGAATGCTGTTAAAAGTGAATTACTCGGTGAACCTTATGAACTTTATCCTGATTTTCCTACAGGTGGAATAGTTGATGTTAATGAATACGCAGATGGGAATGGTAAAGTTTTAGTGCGTGCTAAGATTGAGGCTACAGATGATAATAAGACTATATTAATAAAAGAGTTGCCATTTGGGGAGACTACGGAGAGTATAATAGCTTCTATTGAAAAAGCTATTCGTAAAAATTATATTAAGGTAACAAGCATTAACGATTTTACTACGGAGAATGTAGAAATTGAATTAACCCTTCCAAGGGGAGTGTATGCTAGTGAAGTTATTGAAAAGTTATATCATTATACAAATTGTCAGGTCTCTATTTCGGTTAACTTACTTTTGCTAAGTGATAGATATCCTGTTATTTATACTATTACAGAGGTAATCAAGTTCCATGCAGAACATTTGCAGAAAGTATTAAAAATGGAGCTTGAATTACAAAGAAATAAAATCCTTGAAAAAATTTTTTATAAAACTTTAGAACAAATATTTATTGAAAAGAGAATTTATAAAGTCCTTGAAACTATTTCTAAAGAATCTGACGTTTTAAACATTATTTTGAATAAAATTTTAAAATATAAAGACAATTTTTATAGAGATATTGTTTTGAGTGATATTGAAAATTTACTTAGAATTCCTATTAGAAAAATAAGTATTTTTGATATTGATAAAAATAATAAAGATATTATAAGTCTTAATAAGGAATTAAAGAGTGTGGAGATTAATATTGGATCGATTAGGGGATATTCAATAAATTTTATAGATAAACTTCTTGCAAAATATTCTAAAGCTTATAAGAGAAAAACAAAAATATCTCTTATTCAATCAAAAAATGTTAGGGAAATAGCTACTAAAAATATGAAGGTTTATTTAAATTTGAAATCTGGTTTTGTTGGAACTAGCCTTATTGATGGTGAATTTATTGGAAATGCTAGCTATTATGATAAGATATTAATCTTTAAGAAAAAGTCTTATGTTATAAAAAATATTGAGGATAAAACTTTTATTGATAAAAATAATATAGGTGCTTTAGTTTATGATATAAATAGTTCAAAAGATCAAATATTTTCTATAATTTATCTTAATAAATCTGAAAACCTTTATTATGTTAAGAGATTTAAGATAGATAAGTTTATTACGGATAAGATTTACAAATTTTTGGATGATAAAGATGAATTTGTAGATTTTGCTTTAAACCCAGATTTTGTAGAATTTTGCACTACTAAGGGAATTGTTAAAACTATCAATATTGGTAATTTTATGATTAAGTCTAGGGTTTCTGTAGGTAAAAGAATTTCAAGCAGTAATCTTAAAAAGGTTAAGTTTAAGTAGAATTTTTTATATCTTTTTGTTATTATTATGACGTTAAATAACGTCTACTTTATAAGCATTAATAAGGAGGATATTTTATGAAAAAAATTTTGATTATGGTCTTATTTTCTTTTTTTATTTTTACTAGCTTTGCTCAGGTTGAGGATAGGAAAATTATTGATAATTCGGTAGATAAATTATTAATTTATGAATCTTCCAAGAAAGACCCTTTAATTCCATTTATTTTAAATCTGGTTTTGGGATTTGGAATAGGATCTTTTGCACAAGGAGATATTATTGGTGGATTATCTCTTTTAGGATTTGATGCTATTGGTGTTGGTTTGTTAGCTTACGGTGTATATTCTGCTGGGGGTATAAGTGAGGTTAAGGCTAAGAAAGAAGATTTACCTTGGGTTTCGGTTTCTTTAATAGCAGTGGGAGGAGTTACTTTGGCTATTACAAGACTTGTTGAAATTGTTCTTCCTTTTGTACATGCATCTAATTATAATAAAAGGCTTAGACAAAATTTAGGAAATGCTTTAGGAGGATTTCAGCCTGATTTTGGTGTTACTATGAATGAAAATAATATGCTTGGATTTGGAATTTATTTTGCAAAGAATTTTTAATTATAAACAATTAAATTTATTTGTTAGAAAAGAATGGTTATTTTTATAGCTGTTCTTTTTATAATATTTCTTTATAATTTTGATTATCTATAATGTTTGATCTCTCGACTTAAATCTTTTTTGATGCTTTTTTGTTTTAAGGTTTCTCTTTTATCAAATAATTTCTTACCTTTACATATTCCGAGTTCTACTTTTATTAATGAATTTTTTAGAAAAATTGAAATAGGAATTAGAGTATATCCTTCTTTTTCTCTAAATTTTTTTAATTTTTGTATTTCTTTTTTTTTGATAAGAAGTTTTCTACTTCTTATTTCTTTATGGTTAAAGATATTGCCTTCTTTATATTTTGATATATGTAGCTTTTCAAGCCATATTTCATCTTTTTTGATAATAGCAAAGCTATCATTAAATGAAAACTTTTTTAATTTGATAGACTTAACTTCAGTTCCTTTTAGTACAATACCGCAGTTTATTTTATTTTCAATGAAATAATTGAATCTTGCTTTTTTATTTTCAAGCAAAAGTGAGGTCACATCTACTCCTTTTCAATAATTAGCCTAAATCCAATATTTGGAGAACTCCAATTTTTTAAAAAAGAAGCTTTTGTTGAAGGTTTAAGTATTGAATTGTCTTTATATTTATATGTTCTAACTTCGGTTATTAATGAGTTAAAATGTGTACAATATATGTTATTTTGATTTTTATCTTTAAATAATAATGTATCATTAAAGTTTGAGTTTTGCATTAAATTCCAAAATCCGACTTTTTGAGATATTTCGTTAATATTTAAATGATTGATTGATTTTGGTTCTTTTCTTTGGTACAATTCCCATTCTTGAGATAAAGGAAGCCTTGCTGTAAATCCTTTTGGTAGTGTTGAAGAATACCATCTAGCATACTCTAGAGCTGCATAGTAAGATATGTCAGTAATGTCTTCGTTTGAAGCAATTTGTACAAAATTTTTAAGATACCTTTCATCTACAAGTTCTTCTTTTATTAAATTATCTTTGTTATTTAATTTCCATTTGGGATTTTCATTTAAGAATATTTGATATTCAGCTTTAGTAATATTTTGATTTTGAATTAAAAATTCTTTTAATTTATATGCAGTTTTAATCGTAATGTTATGAGAAGATAATTTATAATCTTCAGTACTTTCAATAATTTCTGAATTTATTTTTTTAAAACCTTTAAAGTCTAGATTTATATTTTTATTTTCAAATGTTAATATTTTTTTTTCGTTTTTTAATTCTTCTATTAGTGTTTTAAACCATGCTTCATTAGATATTTGTTTTTGTTGTTCTTTATCTAGATTTTGAAAAAACCAAATAATTGATCTTTTTTCTAGATTAAAGTTTTGTTGTAAAGATTCCCATATGTCTTTATTACTATTATTTTTTATTGAGTAAATTTCTTTATATACTTTCATGAAATCTTTAAACAATGAACTTGAATTTAAATACGGTATAGAAGTTTTAAAAAATTTTTTTATGTGTTCTGTACTGTTTTTAAAATCGTTTAAAATTAGTGAGAATATAGGAATTGTTTGTATATTGTCGTTAGTATTTTTAATTTTTGTCATGATAGATAGCTCTTTTTGCCTTTGATTTATGATTTTATCAGGATCTACTAACTCTAATTTAACATTAAAGTTGTAACTTGTAAAAAATCTATTTTGTATTTCAATTTGTTCTTCATAAGTATCAAATCCTAGTCTTTTTATTCTTAAGGTGCCTTTGGCGATGTTTATGTATTTATTTAATGGAGTTCTTCCAAGGTATTTTTCATCTAGATAAACATGTGCATTGTTAATATTAGTTTTTATGTGTAAATAGGATCCAGGATTTTTTATTTTGGGATTTATTAAAAAAATAAATAATAAGATTAAGAATAAGATAAGTAGCATTAATAAACAGTAAATTTTTGGAACTATTCCTAATATTGGTTTTAATTTTACTTTAAAAATTTCGTCATTAATATCAAGTTTATCATCTTTTTGCATTACATGTGTAATTATAGGTAAGTATGAGGATAAGGTCAATGTTATCTATTATTTTGTTTTTAAGCTTATTATATATGTGTAAGTATATTAATAAATTTTTATTTTATGTATATTTTATTATTAAGGGTGGGATTTATGTATTTAGGAAAATTAGATAAATTGGCTAACTTTTTGGTGGAATCTATTGAGAGGTATTTAACGCATAGAAAAAGAAAGAAGTATTTTTATAAATTAAAAGTTAAAAAACGAGGTTCTTTGGTGAATTTTTTATTTGAGTTTTTGGGCGCTGTTCTTTTTGTTTTGGCAGTAAATCAGTATTTTTTTCAAGGATTTAGAATCCCAACAGGATCAATGGAAGACACTCTTAAGATAGGAGACTTTTTATTTGTGGACAAATTTTCCTATGGACCTGAAATTTTACCTGGAATGGGCAAGATAAATGGGATTAGAGAACCAGGAGAAACAGATATTGTTATTTTTGAAAATATAGGATATAAATCAAAGGGTACTTTTTTTGATATTTTGCAAAGAATAATTTTTATGCTAACTTTATCTTTTATTGATCTTGATAGAGATGAAGATGGAAATCCTAGTGTTAGATTTTTTGTAAAAAGAGCTTTGTTTGCAGATGGTAAAGTTGTAAGATTTAGAAATGGGAAAGTATTTGTCAAAAAAGAAGGTGAAGAGAATTTTTTAGAAGAAGGTTTGTATAAAGCTTCTTTAGGATATAATTTTCTTTCTAAGAAACTTATAGAAGAAGGGGATTATAAAATTTATGATAATCTTGCTATGTTTATTGCATTAAAGCAATTGAATCTGAATTTAGAAAATATGCCAGATTTTTCATTCTTTAGTGGTAGGGTTGTTGATAGATTTGAAGTTGAGAGATTAGAATATCGATATTTAGTGGCTTTTATGCCATATGTTGATTATTATATAGAAAAAGCAATAATGAAAGATTATGGATTATATGTTCCTTATGGATATGTATTGCCTATAGGAGATAATAGAGATAATTCTTATGATGGTAGATTTTTTGGAGTTATAAATAAAAATAAGATACTTGGTAGGACTTTTTTCTTGCATTTTCCTTTTTCTAGGATGGGGTTTCTTTAAAAATGGCTACTTATTTAGCTTTTGAACAAAGACTTTTAAGAAAAAAACGAAGAAAAAAATTTTTTAATTTTATTTTGCTATTTTTAATAATAAATTATTTGTTTACGAAGTTTTTTATACAAATTTTTACTTTTCAAGGTAAAGAAATGTCACCTTTAATAGAAGAAAACCATAGTTTAATTTTTATTTCAGGGTATTTAAGAGCTTTTTTTGTACCTTTTAGAGAGGATAATATTGTCCTTTATGAGGATTTAACTTTAGAGGGCAACATTTTTTTAGATTTTTTCAGAGATTTATTTTGTTTGAATAAAATTTTTAATATAAAAAAATATAGTATATCGAGAATAGTTGCTACTTGGGGAGACTTAGTTTATGTTAAAGGTTTTGATGTCTTAGTTAATAGGATAAGTAATAATTCTTTTTATTTAAATGGTAAGTTCATAAATAATTATAGGTTAAATGATTTTTTTAAATCTAATCAACCAGTTAAATGCTTTGCTTTAAAAAAGAATGAATTTTTTCTCTTAAATGAGAATTTGGAAATTTTGAATGATTCTAGGACAGTAGGGCCTGTTAATAAAGAAAAAATAAAATCTTTTTTAGTTTTAAAGATATTGGATTATAAAATTGTTAGATAAGATTTTTGTTGATGCTGATTCTTGTAGTTTAAAAATAATAAAATTTTTGCAAAATTTTGTGCTTAATAGAAAGGTAGAACTTATTTTAGTTTCAAATAAATCTTTACATTTAAGTAGTACTAGAAATACTGTTTTTAAAGTTGTAAGGTATGTAGATTCTTTCATTTTAGAATTAGTCAATAAGGATAGTATTGTAATAACAAGAGATATACTATTTGCTAAGTGTCTTTTGAATTTAGAAATTAAAGTTATCAATGATGAAGGAAAAATTTTTAATACAGATAATATAAATTATTTATACTTTAGATCTAATATGAACAATAATTTAGGGCTTATTAAAGTAAAAAAATATTTTAATTATGAGTTTAGTAGAAATAGATATTCAAATTTTGCAATGAATTTTCATCGTTTATTCTTTAGTTAATTTATGGTTTTCAATTTTCCATAATCCTTTTCCTTGTGTTAGTATATAGGTTTTATCATCAATAGGTATGATGTTATTGAGTCTTGTTTTGCTTAATTGTGATGCATGATAAGATCCTTCTGATGCAGAATAAGAAGGTGATTGTAGAATAAATGTATTTTTGTCTTTGATAAGTTCTACAAATCCACTATTACTGCCAATAAGGATTATTCCATTTACTTCTATTGCAAAATATGCAATAAAACTACCTATATCTTCTCGGTTAAATATTGGATTTTCATAATTATTTATACTTGAATATATTCTAAATTTGTTATCTGATGTAGCATAACCTCCCCCAGTCATTACTAGAGTTTCAGCAAAGCCACGTATATTTGTATCTATAATAGGCATTATTTCATTTTTTGAATTAACATTTATAGAACTGCCGTCTAGTTTCCAAATTTTTGAGAATTTTCCTGTTATTAATTGATTTCTATTTGAGATTTGATAAAATTTATCATCTTTGTTTGTATTTGAAGGGGTTTTATTAACTCCATTAATGTCTAGAATAACTTGACTTCCATTTACTTCTGAAGCTAAAATATAAGCTGATTTGACTCCATTTTTATCTATAGACTTTAAGAATTTAATGGCATTTAAATTTTTTTGAAAAGTAAGTTTCCAGTTGTCTTGTTCAAGAGTATAGAGTTCTAGTTTTTTATCTTTGCTTTGTGCTAATAGATATGTTTTACCTGAAATGTTAACAAGATCAATTACAAATTCATAAGAATTACTAAAATTTATTTTTTTAACAACTCCATTTTCTTTTTTAAATAAGTGCATAGCTGCAATATATAAAGTATCATTAACAACTGATATGCCGCTTGGACTTGAACTGTCTAGAATATTATTATCACTATTTATTTTTTGTAACTTACTGAGTTGAGAAAAAATAGATTCACTTGAGCATGAGCTAGCTAGTATTATTAGCATAATTAGTGTGAATTCTTTAAAATTTCTATTATTATTCATATTAAACCTACAATTTATTTACATTTACTGTTACAAATAGAGAAATTAATAAAAAGTGTCCTGTTTTAGCTGAATTACCAAACTCAAACATTGTCCACCATGCAGTTGTAAACCCAAAAGCCCATTTATAGTTGAAATTCCAAAGTAATCCAGAACCAATTGAAATTATAGGCATTGCATCAAAAGTTCTTAGATTTGAGATATTATTACTTTTATCGCCGTAAGAGTTAAGAGAAAATCCTATATTTGAAAATATAGGTATTTGAAAAAGCTCACCAATATCAAATATGTAGTTTATTAAGAACGTAATAGGTACTATACTGAGTGTTTTTCCTATGCCAGAATCTGGATTTAGTAAATTAAATGAATGATTAATGTCAAAATTGAACAAATATCTAAGTTCAATTCCCATAGATAAGTTATTTAATATATGATATTGATATTTAAGCGCTCCTATTCCTCCAGGATACAAATTGGAATAAAAAATTTTTGATAAATTATTATAAAAAAGAGGTATACCTAAACTTAAATCTACCCCAATAACAGAATTTCCATTTCTATCAATTGAATATGCCTCAATTTTTGGTATACTTGTAGCTAGTAATAATATTGAGATTAAGCCTCCAGTTAAAAAGTTCTTTTTCATTGTTCTCCATTTTTCAAAAACTCGTTAGTTAAAGTTATTATATTTAAAAAAAGGTTTTATTACAATTCATTTTTTCAAATTGATTTTTATGTATATTTACAATATAAGTATAATGTGTGATATTTGACTAAGTTACGTGGAGGTTTGATTTGACCAATATTTTTGATGGTAAACATTTTGCGAGGAAATATTATTTGTTATTGAAAAAGTTTTTAGAAGAATATGATTTGGTAAATAAGATTTCTTTAAAAGTTATTTTGGCAAATGATAATCCCTCATGTAGGCTTTATGTTGCTATTAAAGAAAAAGTATCAAAAGAAATTGGTATTAATTTTTGTGTTATTAAGTTGGGCAATAAAACAGAACAAGATAATATTTTGAAGTTGATTGAAACTGAGAATTTAAATGAAGATACAGATGGAATTATTGTTCAACTACCTCTTTTGAATGAAATAAATGTAAATATGGTTTTAAATAAAATAGTGCATACAAAGGATGTTGATGGACTTTCTGCTATTAATTTGGGCAAATTAGTTTTGGGTGATAAAAAAGGATTTATTCCTTGTACAGCTCTTGCTGTACTTAAAGTTTTATTTGATGAGAAAATAGAAACTTCTGGTAAAACTGTTGTTGTAATTGGGAGAAGTGCCCTTGTTGGAAGGCCTATTTCTATCTTACTTTCTTGCAAACCTTATAATTCGACTGTGATTACATGTCATAGTAAGAGTACTTATTTGGATGTTTATGTTAGGCAAGCAGATATTATTATTTCTGCTGTAGGAAAGCCTAAGTTAATTAATCTAAATATGATTTCTGGCAATCCTTATGTTATTGATATTGGTATTTCTGAGGTAAAAATTGAAGGTATTAGTATTTTAACTGGAGATGCAGACTTTGAGTCAATAAAAGAGCATGTTAAGTTTATTACTCCTGTAAGAGGTGGAATTGGTCCTGTTACAGTACTTATGTTAATGTTTAATACAATTAAAGCATATTTGATTAGTCATGATAAGCTTGAAGTATTGGAAAAATTGGAAAAATTGGTGGAGGTTTAGATGTCTGGACATAGTAAATGGTCAACTATAAAGAGAAAAAAAGCTATTCTTGATACTAAAAGGAATAAAACTTTTACTAAATTGATTAGGGAAATAAGCATTTCTGCCAAGATGGGCGGGAGTGATATTGATTCTAATCCTAGATTAAGGGTTGCTGTTAATAAGGCAAGAGTATCTAATATGCCTAAAGATAATATTGAAAAAGCAATTAAAAAAGGTATTGGAGATAATACAGGCAATGAGTATTTTGAACTTATTTATGAAGCTTATGCTCCTTATGGAGTAGCTTTAATGATTATGTGTTTGACTGATAATAAAAATAGAACAGCAAGTGATATAAGAAATGTACTTACAAAGGGAGGCGGCTCTCTTGGAGCTCCTGGTTCTGTATCTTATATGTTTCATAGGAAAGGTTTAATTTCTTATAGTTTAAATAAATATTCTGAAGGTGAAATAATTGAGCTTGCATTAGAGGCGGGAGCAGAAGATATTTTGAGTGAAGAATCTGAGGTAGAGGTGATAACAAGTGCTGAAAATTTTGAAATAATTTTGTCTATTTTAAAAACTAAGTTTGAAGAAGAAATGGCAGAGATTGTACTTATTCCTGAAAATAAAATTTCTTTAAATAAAGATCAGGTTGATAAAGTATTTACTATTGTTGAAAAATTGGAAGATTTTGATGATGTACAGGAAGTTATACATAACTTGGAAGATTCTGATGTTTTTGATTGATTTATGGCTTAATTTTGGGACTTAAATGAGAATAATAGGAATTGATCCTGGTCTTGCTAATGTTGGGTGGGGAATTTTAGATAAGAGAGGAAGTAGATATATATATATTCAAGATGGTACAATCATAACTAGATCTTGTATGTCTTTAAAAGATAGAATAAAATTGATTTCTGAAGAAATTGTTTTTATTATTGATGAGTTTAATCCTGATGTTGCAAGTGTTGAAGATATTTATTTTTCTAAAAATAAGAAAACAGCAGTAGCTATAGCTGAGGCTAGAGGAGCTATTATTTTAACGCTTGCTTTGAAAAATATAGACTTTTATGCTTACACTCCAATACAAGTTAAAAACGCAATTTCTGGGTTTGGCAGGCTTAAAAAAATTCAAGTAAGATATATGATGCGTATTTTACTTGGAATAAAAACAGATTTTAATTTTAATAGTGATCATAGTAGCGATGCACTTGCACTTGCATTTTGCCATGGAAATTATAACTAGTCGTAATATATACTTTTAAATTTTATCTCTAAAGTTATTTTAGAATAAAATTAAGCTGTCCAGTAAGTGACAGTATCGAAAGGTATTTCTATTTTAGAGTCAGTAGAATTAAAAGACATTTTAAGAGGGTATTATAATTTGTTACAGTTTTATATTTAGATTGATAACTAGTGTTATATTATTCTGTTCTCAAAGTAATTTTATTATTTCATGACTTGTATTCCGCAATAAATAATTTGTTTTTATATTTGCTTGGTGACATCATAGAAGATATTTAACAAATATCAGATTTAAATATTTTTTGGAGCTTTAATAAAAGGGAAATGTCTTTTCTATTGTTACCAAACATGCATGGAAGTCTAAATGATTTTTTCTGAATTTAATTAGAAATTTAAAAGATTATTTATAAATAGGGCATCTAATAGTAAATTTATTTTTTATAAGGTGATCTCTTTATATTATTTTATATTAATTAGTTAATATAAAATAATATAAATTTAAGTTTTTGATGTATTATAATTTAATTCTATGATAAACAAGATTTATGGTAAAATTATCGAGAAAAGAGAGTCCAGTATTATTATTGAAGCATTCCCTTTTGAATTTGAGATTTTAGTTAGTTCTTTTTTCATGAAAGAACTAAATTTATTAGAGGATGTTAAAGTATTAATTTATCTTCATTTAAGAGAAAACGAAATTAAACTTTTTGGTTTTTTAAATATACAGGAAAGAGAAATTTTTGAGGAACTTATTAGTGTTGATGGAATAGGTCCAAGAGCAGCTTTAAGGATATTGTCAGGTATTAAATATAGTGAATTTAGAGATGCAATTGAAAGGGAAGATGTCAGACTTATTTCTAAAGTTAAAGGAATTGGAAATAAAACAGCAGGTAAGATATTTTTGAAACTTAGAGGAAAACTTGTTAAGTCTAATGATTTGAATTCAGATATATTTAAATTTAAAGATCTTGAACAGTCAATTGTTAACATGGGATTTGATAGAAAGCTTGTTGTGATTAAGATGAGAGAAATTATGTCCACTGATGAATTTTTGATGTTAATAGAAGAAGATCAGGAACAATTTTTATTCAAAGAGACTATAAAAAGGCTTTCAAATTAATTTTATTTACTTATTTAGAAAATATTTAGAGGGGGGCGTAGATGGATTTAGGAGAGGAATCTAATTTTTTAAGTTCTGACAAAAATTTTTTGTATGACACAAATGAGAATGAACTTAGGCCAAGATCCCTTAGAGATTTTTCAGGACAGTCTCATATCAAGGAGAACTTAAATATTTTTATAAAAGCATCTAGGGAGAGGAATGAGGCGCTTGATCATGTTTTTTTAAGTGGTCCTCCAGGTTTGGGCAAGACTACTCTTGCTAGTATTATTGCTTTTGAAATGAAAACTGTAATAAAGGTTACTTCAGCGCCGGCTCTTGATAAGCCAAAGGATATTGTGGGTATTTTAACAACTCTTGATGATAAGAGTGTTTTATTTATTGATGAAATACATAGACTTAAGCCTGTAATAGAAGAGATGCTTTATATTGCAATGGAAGATTATGAAATAGATTGGATAATAGGACAAGGCCCTGCAGCAAGGACTGTTAGAATTCCTATTCCTAAGTTCACTTTGATTGGGGCTACTACAAAGCCAGGAAAAGTATCATCACCTCTTTATGCAAGATTTGGCATTGTGTCTAGATTTGAGCTTTATAATGAGGAGGAACTTGTAAATATAATAAAGAGAAATTCTATTATTTTAAATGTTAAATTAGAAGAAAAGGCCGCTTATCTTCTTGCAAAAAGTTCAAGAGGAACACCTCGTATAGCAAATAGGATCTTGAGAAGAATGAGAGACTTTGCGCAGGTTGGAGGGTATGAATTAATTACAGAAGGTATTGTAAATTCTGGACTTGAGATGTTAAAAATTGATAAAGAAGGCCTTGATGAGCAGGATAGAAATATTTTAAAGAGTTTAATACTAAAATTTAAAGGAGGTCCTGTTGGTGTTGAAACCTTAGCTATTTCTGTTGGTGAAACAGCAGATTCTCTTGAAGACTTTTATGAACCTTACCTTATTTTAAAGGGTTTAATTGAGAGAACGAGTAGGGGCCGAAAGGCTACTGACTTTGCGTATTTGCATCTAAATTTAGATAAAAATGAACATAATGAATTGGTTGATGATAAACAAAATGGATACCAAAGAATTTTATTTTGATTTACCTTCTAATTTGATAGCACAGCATCCAAGTAAAAAAAGAGGATTATCAAGGTTAATGGTGCTAGATCCTAGTAATCAAAAAGTTTACCATGATCATTGTGTAAATGATATATTAAAATATGTTAATAGCAATACTTTTTTAGTTTTTAATGATTCGAGGGTTAGAAAATCAAGAATATATGCTAAGACAGATAGTGGAGATATCTTTGAATTTTTATTACTAGATAAAATATCGGATGATATATTTACATGTCTGATTTCTAGGGCAAGAAGACATAGCTTAGGTAGAGTCTACAGATTTCCTCAGGATGTATTAGCTCGAGTAATTTCAAAGTCAGATAATAAATTTATGATTAAATTTAATCAAAGTTTAGATGAATCTTATTTTGAAAAGTATGGACTTATTCCTTTGCCGCCTTATATTAAGAGAAATTGTGATAAAGAGGATGAAGAACGTTATCATACAATTTATTCAAAATATATAGGTTCAACAGCTTCAACTACAGCAGGACTACATTTTAGTAGGGAACTTTTTTCTTTATTGGATAAAAATAGTATTGAATATGATTTTATTACGCTTCATGTTGGTATCGGAACTTTTCTTCCTGTAAGAACAAAAAGAATAGAACAACATAAGATGCACTTTGAGAGATTTTTTATAAAAGATTCTGTTGCTCTTAGACTTGAAAGGGCAAAGGCTTTAGGTAAGAAAATTTTAGCTATTGGAACCACTACTCTTAGGGCATTGGAGTCAGCTTATGACCATAATAACTTTATGAGGGGAGATCAGAAAACAGATCTTTTTATTTATCCAGGATCAAATTATCGTTTTAAATTTGTTGATATGCTTTTTACAAATTTTCATACACCAGAATCAACTCTTTTAATGTTAGTTTCTTCATTTGGAGGAAAAGAATTTGTGTTTAATGCTTATAGAGAAGCTGTTGAGATGAATTACATGTTTTTCTCTTATGGGGATGCTACTTTATTTTTAAATCACATATAGAAATTAATTTTTAATTATTTTACTATTTAGGAGTAAGCTGTATAAGTCTTAAAGGAGGAAGAAATATGATTTCATCTTTACAAAAAGAAAGATCTCAATATTTACCTAAGTTGCCTGAAATTTTGCAACATGATTTTAAAAATATTAGTATAGTTTTTGGTAAAAAAATAGAAAGTCTTCAAGATAGAGAAACCTTAAGAAAGATTTTTAAAAATACATATGGACTTCCAGTTATGAGCTTTGCTCAAGGACCTTCAAGTATAGACTTTTCAAAATTTTTAAGTGTGGGAATAATTCTTTCAGGTGGACCTGCTCCTGGAGGACATAATGTTATTGCTGGTATTTTTGATGCAATAAAGAAATCAAATTCAGATTCAAAAATTTTTGGATTTAAAAATGGGCCTTTAGGTTTATTGGAAGACAATAAAATTGAAATTACTAGTGATTTAATAGATTCTTATAGAAATACTGGAGGTTTTGATATTATATCTTCTGGACGAACTAAAATAGAGACAGAGGCTCAGTATGAACAAGCTTTGTCAGTTGCCCTTAGAAATGATCTTAATGCAATTATTATTATTGGTGGTGATGATTCAAATACTAATGCAGCTTTGTTAGCAGAATTTTTTAAACAAAAGAATCGGGATATTCAAGTTATTGGTGTTCCTAAAACAATAGATGCTGATCTTAAGAATGAACATATTCAGATTTCATTTGGATTTGATTCTGCTACTAAGACTTATTCTGAATTGATAGGTAATTTATGTCGTGATGCTATGTCGACTAGGAAGTATTGGCATTTTGTTAAACTTATGGGAAGAAGTGCATCTCATGTTGCCCTTGAATGTGCATTAAAGACTCAACCTAACATATGTATTATATCTGAGGAAGTTTTAGCTAAAAATAAGACCTTATCAGATCTTGTTAATGAAATAGCCTCTGTTATCGCAAAGCGTTCTTTTAAAGGGTATAATTTTGGTGTAGTTATAATTCCTGAAGGTCTTATTGAATTTATCCCTGAAGTTAAGTCTTTGATGTCCAATTTGTGTAGTATATTTGATAGCAATGAGGATGAATTTAAAGGGATTAGAGCTGAAACCATAAGGGATATTTTTATTTCTAAACTTAATGGTTATATGAGAGAAGTTTATTTATCTTTGCCTTTATTTATTCAGATTGAACTTGTGAATTCTGTTTTAGAGAGAGATCCTCATGGTAACTTTAATTTATCAAGGGTTCCTACTGAAAAATTATTTATTGAAATGGTTCATGTTAGGCTAGAGGGATTAAGAAAGATTGGTAAATATATTGGTAAATTTATTCCTATTGATCATTTTTTTGGATATGAGGGTAGAAGTGCTTTGCCTTCAAATTTTGATAGTAATTATTGTTACAGTTTAGGTTATAATGCTGCTTTACTTGTTTTAAATGGCTTAACAGGTTATATGTCTAGTATAAAAGGCTTAAATAAAAATGTGGCTGAATGGACAGCAGGCGGGGTTCCTTTGACAATGATGATGAATGTGGAAGAAAGGTATGGGGCTTCAAAACCTGTTATTAAAAAATCGCTTGTTGATTTGAAGGGAGCTCCTTTTAATGAATTTGCTAAGAATCGTGAAAAATGGGCAATGAATAATTTATATATGTATCCAGGTCCTATTCAATATTTTGGTACTTCTAAACTTGTTGATGAGATAACTTTTACACTAAAATTAGAGTTAGAGAATTAAAATATTTATGACTATTGGAATTTTATTTTTACTTTTTAATATTTGTATTATCTATTCCAATTCTTTTGATTATTATAAACTTGATATTAATTATTTGAGTTTAAGTCGAAAAATTTTGCTGGGAGATCAAATTTTTCCCAGTAAAAATGATGTTTATTTTGATAATGAAATTTTTGTTAAACTTCAAGATAAAGAAGATAGTAATTTTCTTTATAAAAATATTCAAGAAAATGAAGTTTTAAATGTAGAAAAAACTATTGAATCTAAATGGGGAAAGAGAGCTTTTAGATTTTCAGTAATAGGTATAGGAACTTTTCCTATAGCTTTAATAGTAAGTTTGTTTTTTTTTGATTTATCTTACTATTTTAATCATGGCATGGATTCAAAATATCTCCCATATCCTTTCTCGAATGGGTTTAATCTTCCAAAAGATGAAACTTTTAAAAAATTTATGATATCGGCATCGTCTGGATTGGTAATATCTTTAATAATTGCTTTAATTGATTTTTTGATTTATTAAATGAAAAAATTTCAGGAAGAGTTTGTTGTAAAAGAGGATTGTCAAAGGTTAGATATTTATTTATCTAAAAAAGTTTGCCTCTTTACTAGAAATCAAATTAAAAAAAGACAAGTAATTGCTTTTAAGAATAATGATGGTGTTCTTGTTTCAAAAAAATTATCAAAGCCTGTTTTTGTAGGAGATAAAATATTAATAGAATTTAATGAAGAAGTTGATTTAAGAGAGTATGCAAGGCCTTTTAAATTACCTATTACTATTCTTTATGAAGATATAAATCTTATTGTTTTAAATAAGCCTCAGGGTATTTTAAGTCATCCTAGCATATCTGGTTTGGGAAATACTGTTGTGAATTTTCTTTTATATCATGTATCAAATTTAGAGGATAATTTCAAAGAAGATAAAATGAGGCCTGGAATTGTGCATAGACTAGATAAAGATACATCTGGTATATTAATTTGTGCTAAAAATCTGACAACTTTGAAATTTTTATCTATGCAATTTAAAAAAAGAGTTGTTAAGAAAGTTTATATTGCAGTTGTTAAAGGTAACCTTAAAAGTTTTTCTGGTATTATTGAGACTTTTATAGATAGAGATAGAAATGATAGAAAAAAGTTTATTGCCAATAAAAGTAGGGGTAAAAATGCATTAACTGAATATAGAGTGTTTGTTAATGTTGGGAATTATTCATTATTAGCTTTAAGTCCTAAGACAGGACGAACTCATCAATTAAGAGTACATATGAAATACTTAAATCATCCAATATTAGGTGATATTATTTATAGTAGACTAGACAGTGATTTTAAAGATATATCTTTAATGCTTCATGCTTTCAAGCTTGAAATTAATATTAAAGAAGGGATTTTAAAGAAATTTGTTTCAGAGTTTCCACGGAGGTTTATTGATTTTTTGTCAAATTTTTATAGCAAAAAAGAGTTAGATTTACTTATTATTAATTTTATTGAATTTTTAGATAAGTTTTAAGTTTCAGTAATTTGTTTAGGTTGAACTGATTCTGTAATTTTTTTACCACCAGTTATTTCGTTTGTATTAAGTACTGTAATAAAACAATTGGGGTCTACTTTTTGAGAAATATATTTAATTCTTGACATACGTATTGTGGGAACCACTATGAAAACTATAGTTTTATCGTTTCCTGCCCAAGCACCTTGTCCATCAATTAGTGTAGCTGCTACTTTTAGTTTATTTGTAATCAGGTAAGATATTTCTTTTCCTTTATCTGAGATAATAAATATTGCTTTTTGGTTACCAAACCCTATACTTGCTTTATCTGTCATAACAGATGTTACAAAAGAAGCAATTAAAGTATAGAGAGCAATTTCAACATTAAAAAAAACAGCTGCTATTAATAATATAGCAAGATTAAAAAGAAAGTTTGTAGTTCCAATACTAATTGAATATTTTTCTTTAATTATCATAGATATTATGTCTGAACCCCCTGATGATCCTTTTGCTCTAAATATTAAGCCGAGTCCAAGTCCTGATATGAGGCCTGCTAAAATAGATACAAGCATCATGTCATTGAGTTGCACTTTGCCTTGCAGAAATTGTGAATAGTTTACCATTATGGAATATAAAGCCATTGCAATCCAGCTTTGAATTACAAATGTTATGTTTAAAAATTTAATCCCAAGAATGAATAGTGGAATGTTTAAAATAAATATTGTGATACCTAAGTTGAATCTTAAAAGGTAATGAAGCATTAAAGCAATCCCAGCAATTCCTCCACTCAAAAGACCATGTGGGATATATAGAATATTTGTAGATATTGCCATTAAAAGAGAACCAATTATTATCTGTAATGTACTAATTAAGATTAGTTTAGGGTCTTTAAAGATATTTTTAAGTTGTTTTCTAAGTATTATGCGTATAATAAACCTAGTTTTTTGCTTTATCCTTTTCCACTTTTTCCTTTTTTTTTTCATGTTGACTTATGACTTACTCTTTAATGCAAAATTATTAATTCACTTGAATTCTATATTAATTTTATTAAAAAAACAATTTTATTTTATTGAAATTGTTTCTTTTTTTTTGATATTATTGTTTTATAAATAATATGCTAGTAGATTATTTAAAGTTTATACTTTTAATACTTTTCTTTATTTTTTATATTTGGATTTTTATTATTTTAAAGATGAAGAGGTCTAATCTAGCTTTGTTAAAGAGAATTAAAGAAGGAGCAATAATATTAGATATTAGATCTACTAAGGAGTATAATAAAGCTCACTATGTAAAGGCGGTTAACATTCCTTTTAATAATTTATTTGCTAAGAAAGGTAAGTTAGGTAGTATTGATAATCAAATAATAATTTATGGTAGAAGCTTTAATAAGTGTTTTGAAGCGGAAAAAATTTTAAGAGGAGTAGGATTTAAGAATATATTTGTTGCAGGAACTTTGAAAAATATGCCTAAATTGCAAGAAGAAGGTAATGGTTAAGATTATTGGAATAGCAGGTGGGTCTGGAAGTGGAAAGACTACAGTTGTTAATAAAATTAGTGAAGTTATTCCTGAATTTGTTCTTATATCTCAAGATAATTATTATAAAAGTGTTGGTGATTATGAATATCAGTTTTTAAATGTTAATTTTGACCATCCAGATGCTTTTGATAATAATTTATTTTATGAACAGTTAAGAAAATTAAAACACAATGAACCAATTAATATGCCTCTTTATGATTTTATTAATCATATAAGGAAACCGGAAACCATAGAGATATATCCAACTCCTGTTGTTATTGTTGAAGGTATTATGATTTTTGTTGAAGAAAGAGTACGGAATCTAATAGATTTGAAGATATACATTGACACACCTAATGATATTAGGTTTATTAGAAGACTTGAAAGAGATATGTCCAAAAGAGGACGTACATTGAAATCGGTTATAGAACAGTATTTAAATACTACTAGAGCAGGATATTATAGATTTATTGAGCCCACTAAGGAGTATGCTGATCTTATTATTCCTGAGGGAGGACATAATGATAGAGCTCTTTATGTGCTTTCATCTTTTTTAAGAGCTCTTGGGAAAGATAGTTCGGATTTTTTTTAAATTAGAGAAATTGGGTAATAGTCTATTTCTATATGCGTATCCTTTGTTATTTTTATTTTTTCTTGTGTATATCTTATTAGTTTTTCTAGTAAATTGAAGGATTTTGATAAGTATATTATGTTATATCTATAGTGTTTAGCTATTTTTGACATAGGGGCTTTTGAAGGACCTAGATATTCAATTTTTTCATTTAAAAATTTTTTGGATATTTCAAAAAATTCTAAGCATTTATGTTTTGCAGAGTCTTTTTTATGGCTTCTAACTATTATTCTAATTATTTTTTTGAAGGGTGGATAATTAAGTTCTTTGCGGATTTTTATTTCTTCTTTATAAAATGCTTCATAATTACCTTTATAAGCATATTTTATTGCATAATAATTGGGATTTTTTGTTTGAATAATAATTGTGTTGTCACTTTGAAATCTTGCAGCTCTACCTAATACTTGTGAAATTATTGCAAATATTCTTTCACTACTCCTAAAATCAGGAAGTCCAATTCCAACATCAGCATTAATAATTCCTAGAGTTTGTATTTGTTTAAAATTAAATCCTTTTGCAATAATTTGTGTACCAATTAAAATGTCTAGTTTTTCATTTTCAAAATCAGTTATTGTATTGATAATATCTTTTTTATTAAGGTCAGAATCTGTTCTTGCTATTCTTGCATTTGGTAAAAGATTTCTTAGCTCTCTTTCAATAAATTGAATCCCATATATTTTATATGTAATGTTTTTTGCATTGCAATCAGGACAATTGTTTATTACGTTTATTTTGTGGTTGCAATAATGACAAATGAGTTTGTTTTTATTTTTATGATATGTTAAGTTAAAAGAACAATTTGGACAGCAGATTATATATCCGCAAATTTTACATTCAAGTATTTTTGAGTATCCTCTTTTATTGAAAAATATTAAAACTTGTCTTTTGTTAATTAGGCTTTTTTGTATGTTATAAAGTAATTCTGACGATATAATGTGGCGTTCTTTTTTCATATCTATTATTTTAATTTCTTTAGCAGTTTTATTAAAAAATTTATTTTTTAATATCATTTTTTTTATCTGATTATTTTCCATTGCCATGTATGCTTCAAGTGATGGTGTTGCGCTTCCCATTACAAATTTGGAATTAAATACACCTTGTAAAAAGAAACCTATGTGTCTTGAATGGAATCTTGGAGTATTTTCAGATTTATATGTGTGTTCATGTTCTTCATCCATTATTATCAGTCCTAAATTTTTGAATGGTAACATTAATGCACTCTTAATTCCAATTATAATCAAGCTTTCTCCGTTTTTTACTTTGTTCCATGTTAAAACTTTTTTTGAATTTGTTGTTTTTGAGTTATATTCGTAAATCTTATTTGTGATTAACTTCGACTTGATTCTTTTGATTATTTGATAACCTAAAGAGATTTCGGGAATTAGAAAAATTATTTGTTTTTCTTTTTCTAAATAATATTCGCATAATTTGATAAATATTTCTGTTTTTCCAGATCCAGGCACCCCAAATAAGTAAAATATATTTTGTGTTTTTGATTCTATGATTTCTTGATAAATGTTATTTTGTTTTTCATCTAATTGAATTAGTGTAGTTGAGTTTAAATTTTTATTTTCTTTATTTTTTATTACTTTGCTTATTCTGCTTGAAGTTGAACTTTTAGGTAGTCCATAAAATAAAGCTTCTCCAAATCCAGAAAATGTTTTTCTGCTAATCCAATTTGCAAGATTAATATTATGTTCTGTTATTAGTGCATTTTCATCAATAATTTTTAGTATATCTTTAATTTCAAATGTAAAATCTCTTTTAAACTCGTCTTTAGAATATCTTTTGATTATTATTCCAAGTGTTTCTCTTCCATTAAAGTTCGTTATGACTCTTATTCCTATTTTTAATTTGAAGTTGTGTTTATAAAAAAAAACCTTATTTACAGGGATTTTAAAGGCTACTTCGTAATAAAAGGTGTTATTTAGATTATCATCCATATTTTATTATACCTTTTATTATTTTTAAGTCTTGCCAGATCTCTTTTTTTAGTATTGGATTTTTAATTTGATTGAAGGGAAGATATGTAAATACTAATGGAATCCCTTTAAATCTAAGCTCAAATCCTCTTACAATTTGAATTCTTAATTTTTGATTTAAAAAAAATTCTACTTCTTCGCAAGATAGGATTGCTTTAGGTTGTTTATTGATTTCTAAGCTTAGCATATTAAAATTATCTATTATTTTATAATTTAATATATTAATACTTTTACACCATTTTTTTACTATTTCTTTTGCGCTTTTATTTAGGTATTTTTTATCTATATATACTATTAATAAGTTTTTTTCTTCATTTTTGTTTTTATTATATTCTATTGTTTTTATTAATTTTGTATTTTTTTGTATTTTTTTGTTTAGTACTTTTATATTTTTAAATTTTCTTATTTTGTTTTTGATTTTCTTAAGTTCTTCTTCTTTATTTTCATAAAGATTACCTAATATATTATTTTTAAGCATTCTTAGAAGTATCAATTTTTTAATTAATTTGATTTTATTCATAATAAACCTTGTCTAAAAATAAAGCTTTTGCGGGTGCTGTTGTCCTTGCAAGGTTTCTGTTCTTTGAGCTTAAAATTTCTATAAAGGTATAAGTAGATTCATTTTTTATTTCTATGTCAAGCATTGTACCTACTATTGATCTTATCATTTTCCATAAAAAAGAAGAGCCTATTATTTCAAAGACAATAAACTTATTTTTTTTCTTAAATCTAGCGAAATAAATTTTTTTTATTTTTGAATTTGTTTTATCTCTTATGCATGAAAAGGTAGTAAAGTCATGTGTTCCAATTAACATTTCAGACATTTTATTTAATCTATTGATATTTAATTTTTTCTTTACATAATAAGCTTGATATGCTTCCCAAGGATAGTGATTTTCATTGTTGAGTATATAATAACTATATTTTCTTCTTTTAGCATGAAATCTAGGTTGAAATTCATCTTTTATATATTTTAATTTTACTATCCTAATGCCATCCTTTAATAGAGAATTTAATGCTATTTTTAAGTTTTTTGGGGAAATATCTATGTTTATAGAAAAAGATATTACTTGCCCTTTTGCATGAACTCCTTTATCAGTTCTACCCGATGAATGAATTTTGATTTTTGTTTTGATTATTTTTTTTAGAGCCTTTTCAATTTCTCCTTGTACTGTTGGACTTTTAGGTTGAATTTGAAATCCATGATACAGAGATCCATCATATGCTATTTCTGCAAATATTTTTTTCATTTATTTTAAAGTTTTTATTTCTTTTGAAATTTTAAAATAAACTTCTTTTATTTTGTCTAAAAGTATTGAAGGTTTTTCTCTTGATGATTTTCCCATTCCAGCTATTTTAGAAAGTGTGGTTTTAATTTCAACTAATTGATTATATCTATATTCTTTATTTTCTTTACTTCCATAAAAATATTCTAGTAATCCTGATAAATAAAGAGCGCTGTCATATCCATAATTCTTATCAGTATCAGGGCCAAATATTGCTTCAGTAGAGATTGGCTCTGAGTTGTCTTGTTCTTTTTCAATTGTTAATTTATAAAGATAAGCTGCTTTATAATAAAATATTTTTTGCAAGTAGTTATAATTTTTATTTGGATCTTCTTTGTGAAGATCTTCAAAAATCCAGGCTGATCTTATTGCACATTTTGCTTGATTTAGAGTCGGATTGTGGTTTTTATCAATAAACTCATAGCACATCATAGCAAATATATAACTGGCAGCTCCTTCTTTAAGGCCTCTTGGTTTATTAAAATCTAAATTATATTCAAAAAGTGAGTTTATTTCTTTTCGTTTTTGCTCGCAATTTATTAAAAGTTTCTTTGTTTGGTTACTAGCAAATGTTATTGCATTAAATTCATTTGGGAAGGCAGCTAGGTAACAATTAGGGCATACTATGATCGAATATATTCTAGGGTATATATTCCCATATTTTTCATTTTTTACATATTCTCTTTTTAAATCAACTTTTAGTTCTCCAGATATTAATCGACTACTTCCTGTTAAAAGGTCTTCTTTCCTAAATTTATAGCTACATAAAGGACATTCAATCTCGTATTTTGTAAAATATGATATCTTTTTCATAAATTAATTTTCTACCATTACAAATGCAATAGCATACTCCCTTTCGTGTGAGATGGTTAAGTATAATTTTAAGCTCTTTTGTTCAATTAAGCTTTCAATATTATTGTGTAATTTAAATACAATATTTCCAGCTGGTAATTTGACGACTTCAATATCTTTAAGAGAGTATTTAATTTTATTTTCTAATAAAGGGCTTAAAGATTTGATAAGAGCTTCCTTTGCTGCAAATTTACCAGCTAAACTTTCTAAAAATCCTTTTCCTTTCATTTCTAAATTTTCAATTTCTCTTTGTGTAAAAAATCTCTCTAATTTTTTTTTATTTTTTAAGAAACTGCTAAGTCTTATAATTTGTATTATATCACATCCTATTGATTTCATAGTTTTATTTTTATTGTTCACTTTGAATTACCTCTAGTCTTATTGTTTTGGGTTCTTGTTCATAAACCTCTATACCGTGAGTATTGTTTTTAAAAATTATATCTGCATTAACATTGTAAATGCCAGGGATTTCGATATGACTTAAATCTAGATTAAAATTGATATTTTTGTTATCTATATGCATTTTAATTATTTTCTCTGATAGTCTGCTTCTTATTTTAATAAACATTTCGTTTTCTGGATTTAAAATTTTGTCTTTATTTTTTATTTCTAATCCATTTTTAAGATTATTGAAAATCAAATTGGGATTTTTTATTGTTGTGTGTGTATATTTTTTGCTTAATGTAATAGTTACTATTACATGACTTTTATCAAGTGTTATAAGTGGATCTGGAGATACTACTTCAAGATATTCTGATATAAATATTGTTCTTGTGTCAAATTCTTTTATTTCAGTTTTAATTGTATTAATTGTTTGTATTACTTTTTCAGGACCATATATTGTTAATTTTTCAGGTGAAATATTATATTTAGCAATAAAATATTCTCCTTTGTTTTCTTTTTCAATTAGTGTAAATTTAGGCTCAACTTTGACTAATTTTGAGGTTTTTTTATCAAGATTTAGTGAAATTGTTTTTTTTGAAAGACTGTATTCAGAGATAGGGATAGAATTAAGGTTTTTGATTTTTATTGGAAGTTCATATTTCCCTGCTTCTTTTATGTTTGTAGCTTCGACGAATAATATTACACGATCAAGATCTAAGTATTTTAAATTTTCTTTATTAATTTTTATTGTAAGTAATATTTTTGTGAAATCAGGAATTTTACCTAATGTGATTTCATCTTTTAGTAAAATTTTAAATTCTTTTTCTATTGTAATTGATTCTATATTATTTAAGTAAAATGTTATAAACATTACAATAGCTATTAAAATAGAAATGGATTTATTTTGCCAATCTTCAAAAAAAAATTTTGTTATATTTTTAATTTTTTTGTTTATATTCATTCTATTAATGTAAGATTTAATTTTTTTCTAATTTCATTTAAACTTAAATTATACTCTAGTTTTCCATTGCTTGTGAGTGATATAGATCCAGTTTCTTCAGAGGTTATTATTGTTATTGCATCTGAGCTTTCTGAGATTCCAAGGCCTGCTCTGTGTCTTGTTCCAAAAGTTTTGCTAATAGATTCAATATTAGATAGAGGCAGGAAAGATCCAGCATAAACGATTTTATTATTGCTGATAATGACAGCTCCGTCGTGTAGAGGTGTTTCATAGTCAAAAATAGATATTAAGATTTCATTAGATACGATCGAATCTAGTTTTATTCCTTTATTTATTATTTGCTCTAACTGTATTTTTTTTTCAATGCAGATTAGGCTGCCGGATTTGTTTTCTGATAAGTGTTTAATTGCTTTGATGATCTCAGAAATAGTTTTAATAGTTTCTTCTTTTCTGTTTGCAAGTTTAAAAGATAAGTTGAAATTCCCAATTTGCATTATTATTTTTTTTATTTCTTGATTAAATAATATAAGCATTGCAATAGGAAGTATATTGGCTATGTAGTTTAATAGCCAGTTTATAGTGTGTAAATTGAAATAATAAGAAATAATTCCAATAGATGCAATTATTATCATCCCTTTAAGTAAGCTTACAGAATAAGAATTAACTAGGTTTTTATATATATAATAAACTAAAATACTTATTAAGCTTATATCTAATACTCTAGAAAGAGTATCTTTTATTTGAACTATATTAATTGTATCTATCATAAACATTCTATTTATTTTTTTGTATTACTATATTGAATATATATATTTTAATACAACTTAGTGTTAATTTAAATTAATTTTTGTTTATGAATAAGAAAGAAAGAATAGTTTGAATATTTGATTTTAATGATATATGATGAAATGACATATAAATAAATTATTCCATTAGCAATTATAATATATTAAAGAAAATATTTTAAATACTTAAATAATAATTTAAGTTTTCAGGGTTAAAATTTCTTGAATTTGTAGATGTTGTGTCATTGAATTATTTGAGAAAATATATAAACTTAGATAAAGATATCAATTAAATCGAAATTTATATTGCTTAAAGTAGGTTTAGTCAGATGCTTTAAGGGATAGGGGGGATATAAATTTTTACTTATATTGCTAAAATTTGGATTTTCAAATTTATAGTTAAATAGTGTTTTTATCCTTTTATGAGAATTTTGATATAAGAATTTGAATAGTAAAGTTTCAGAAAATAGTATTTAAGCAGTGTATTTTGTATGTATACAGTAAAATAAGTATAATTTTTGATTTTAATAAATATTTTATGATAAGATTAATGAAGTAGCTACAAAAAGTAAAATAGAAATTTCTTTTGAAAATTGAAAATATATTTTATGTTGCAAATGGATTTAATACTATTTTAGCTTTTGAAATATTAAAATAATAATTTAGATCATTGTAAAAATATATTAGTATTAGTTTATTGTGATAATAACAATGAAGTTAAAAGTTTACTTGAATAAAAATGGGTTATTTATGTAGCTGAATCTAATTACAGTAAAATAGTAAATGAATTATATAATTGGATAAAGAATATATAATTTTAATATATAAATAGTTTAATAGTTTTAAGCTTTTTTAAATTATTGCTAAAATGGTACTTATATATTTTAAGAGCTATATGGGATCATTTAAGTGTTAAAGGGGGAGAGAAGTAAAGATGGCTTTGAATTTGGAACCAACGGATAAGTTAAAATTTTTTAAAATTCAGTCTGTTTTTTATGCTATAGTATTGGTAATAATATTAATTAGTATTTTAAAGATAGCACAGACTGTGTTTAAACCTTTGTCAATTGCAGTAGTTCTTGGATTTTTAGTATATCCTATTTATACTTTTCTTAAAAGATTGCTAATTCCAAGAGTTTTGATCGTACTTGTGATTTTCTTTTTCTTATTTTTGTTTTCTTATTTAGTTTTTAATTTTGTTTATTATAGTATTACTATTTTGATAAAACAGTTGCCTTATTATCAAAAGCAATTAATTTTCATTATAAGAGATATTTTTGATAAATATAAGATAGATAGTTCTATTATTGGTAATATAGATTTTTCTGGATATATTTATCCTTTTTTAACTAGGATATCTAATGAAATTATTGGTTTTGCAAGTAGCTTAGTAGTTTTGTTTTTATTATTATATTTTTTGCTGTCAGAAATACATATTTTTGATATAAAAGTTAGAAAGGCATTTGGGCATTCTATTTCAGAGAGATTTTTTGAGGCTTTGGGTACAATAAATAATCAAATTAGTAAGTATTTAGTAATAAAGGTTTTTGTTAGTTGTTTAACAGGATTTTTAGTATTTATAGGGTTGACTTCGTTTGGGCAAGATTTTCCTCTTGTGTGGGCAGTACTTACATTTGTTTTTAATTTTATTCCAAGCATAGGGTCAATTTTGGCTGTATTTTTTATTGTGATAGCTGCTTTAGTACAGTTTTATCCTAATTTAAATTTGGTGCTTTATATATTGATATATAATACTTCTCTTCAAGTATTGATTGGAAATATTCTTGAGCCAAAAATGCAGGGACATCGCCTTGATATTTCTCCTTTTTTATTGCTTTGTTTTCTTTTCTTTTGGGGTTGGCTTTGGGGTATTGTAGGTCTTTTAATAGCATATCCTTTTACAGTAATTATAAAGGTTATAGTTGACAATATAGCTTATTTAAAGCCTTTCTCTGTATTTTTGAGTGGTTCAAAAATGTTAAGTGATATTAAAAATATTAACAATAAATTGAAAAGTAGTAAGGAGGAGAATTAATCTTGCGAAAAAAAGTTATGCTTACAGGGGACAGGCCCACAGGATCTCTTCATCTGGGGCATTATGTTGGTTCTATTGTAAATAGATTAAAGTATCAAGAGGAATATGAAACTTATGTTGTTATAGCTGATTTGCATACTCTTACCACAAGACCAGATTTAAAGAGTGTTAATGAGATATCTTATAATGTTAGGGAAATGGTTTTGGATTACCTTGCTTGCGGAATTAATCCGGAGAAGGTTCATATATATTTACAATCGGCCATACCAGAGCTTTTAGAATTAAACTTAATACTTTCAATGATTGTTATGGTTAATCGTTTAAAAAGAATTCCTAGTATAAAAGATATGAGTGTTTCTGCTGGGCTTACTGAGATTCCTTATGGGCTTTTAGGCTATCCGGTGCTTATGAGTGCAGATATTTTAATGGCTAAAGCTAATTTAGTTCCAGTAGGACGTGATAATGAAGCTCATATCGAACTTGCAAGAGAGCTTGCTAGAAAGTTTAATTTTCTTTATGGAAAAAACTTTTTTCCAATTCCTGAAGCTATTTTTACAGATTCTCAATCTCTTGTGGGAATTTACGGCAAGAATAAAATGAGTAAGAGTCTCGGAAATGCAATATTTTTAAGTGATGATGAGAATTTAATACGTAAAAAAGTTATGTCTATGTTTACAGATCCAAAAAGGGTGAGATCAGATATACCGGGAGAAGTTGAAGGAAATCCTGTTTTTATTTATCATGATTTTTTCAATGATAATCCTGATGAACTTTATGAGCTTAAAACTAGATATCAAAAGGGTACGATTGGTGATGTTGAAGTTAAAGAAAGGCTTTTTAAAGTTTTAAATGAATTTTTAAAACCTATTAGAGAGAAGAGAGCTTTTTTTAAAACTAAAAAAAAATATGTCGATGAGATAATTTTTGAAGGTACAAATAAAACTAGGAAAGTTGCAATAGAGGTTATAAAGGGAGCTAAAAAAATAATGGGTATTTCTAAAACTTGGAATGGTGTGAGGAGGAATATAGAAAAATCTTTTAAAGATAGTTTAAATGTTTGATCATTTGCCTTATCTTTAAATTACTAATAATTTACATTAATGAATATGCAATTTGAATTAATTCTTTATTAAATTCTAATAGATTTAGTAGTTTCTCTTGTTTATCGGATTTAATTTCACTGAGCACTCTCAATATTGGTTCTGTTTTTGAGCCTCTCATCCATAAAGTTGCAATTATTTCATTTTTTGCAGTTTTAAGTAGAACTTTAAGTCCTCCGGAAGAATCTCCTGTTCTTGTTTTATTTTGTTTAATACCTTCATAATTAATTATTTCAAAATTATCTATTAATAAATCTGAAATAAGTTTGTTATTATTTTTGATCTCTTTTTCTAGTAATTTTTCATAATTTGTTTTTAATATTTCTTGATTTTCAACTTTAAGTTTTAGCATAGCCTTTTCATATGATGTTTCTATATTACTGTAAAAATTTATTGTTTTCAGTATATCATCTAGATTATAGTTTTCTTTATATGTATTATTGGATAACTTACACCATGTTTTGTAGAGTTCTTTTATCCTTAATAATTTAATTATACTAAAGATTGTAGTTAGAGGGTCTCTAACTTTTGAGGGATATATAATATTTCCACCATTTGAACCTTCTCCTAAAATTCTTACTATCAGGCCTTTTCCTCTTAAGATATCTGCCATTTCTGTTAAATTTGCTTCACCAACTTCAACTCTATAAACTTTTGCATTAAATAGAGCTGCTATTTTTTCAATATTTAATGAGGTCGCATCATTAACTACAATTGCTAAATTGTTTTTAATTCCAATATGATAAAGGTAGCTAAGCTCTGAAAGTACTGATAATGCAAATAGCTTTTGTGCTTCAATAATTTTTGATTTTTTATCTATTTTATTAATGAATACCAAGTTTCCTCTATCTCCATCACAATCAGGAACATAGCCTAATTGGAAAGAATTATCTTCTTTAAATTTTTTCTCTAGTATTTTCTTACATATAGATAAAGATTTACCTTCAGGAATCATTCCATGTCTAAAAACTCCTATTTGGGAGTTATGAAATTCAAATTTTAGTCCAAAAGATTCAATAATTTCTCTATCTATTGAATTGATACGAGAGCTGCCGTTCATTTCTCCTATTATTCCTATAGGATTTTTTTTGATATTTTCTTTTATATTTTCAATATTTTTTTTATTTTTTATATCTGAATATATTATTTTTTGCATTAATTGCATATATGTTTTATAAGATTTTGCTTTATTTTGAGTCTTTTTTTGAATAATTGTTTCATATAATTTTAAATTAATTTTATTTGTGTTAAACTTTTTTAAATTTTTTATAATTTTTTTTATCAAAAAAATTTTTTTAACATTTGATTTGATTTTGTATATTATTTTATTTATTTCTTTTGAATTTAGTACACCTCCGTCTTCTAGACCAATTTTAAGTCCATTATATCCTTTGGGGTTATGGCTGGCTGAAATGTATATAAATCCTTTTGAATTTTGGCTATTCTTTGTATAAGCTAAAATTTCTGGTATTGGAAGTATGCCAAAAAATTTTATATTATTTTTGTTTGATATTAATGTCTTTATTATTATTTCAGATATTATATGTCCAGTTGCTCTTGAGTCTAGTCCTATATTAATGTATTTTTTTGGTTTATTTTTTAAATAATTTGATATTGTAAATGTTATTATTGCAATTAATACCTTATCATCATCATTTATTTCACAATCTGTTGAATTTTCGTCTTTTGATTTCGCAAATATTTTTCTAAATCCTGAAGGGGATAGTATCATTTCATCAATAGCATTTTTTAAATTTATCATATTTAGTGTATATTGTTTTAGCATTTTATCCTCTTAAAGGGTATCTTTTAGCATTGTTAAATATTATAATAACATATTATAAGATACTATCTTAGTATATTATAATTGTTGTATATTATAGGTATAATACTATTTATTTTGGATTTAGATAGGATTTTTAAATTTTTTAATCTCGAAATGATAGATAAAGATTTTTCTAGAAAAATGCTTGATGAGCTTAATAGTAATAGGCTTAAACTTTTAAATGTTTCTATTAAAAGTTTTCCAGATAAAAGTCAAGAAAATATTTTTAATATTGCAGGGAATGCTATTAAATTAAAGTTTAAAAAGCAACTTGTTGAAAATAATTTAAAAAAATATATTAATAATTTTTCAAACTTTTTAAAAGTAGAAGAAGATGATTTTTATATTTTTACTGGAGATGAATTGGAAAGTTTAGGATTAGCTTTATATCCTTATCTTTCGTTTGGAATTTTGAATGGAGGATCTGCAACTAGTTATGTTGATATTTTAAAAAATAGTGATTTTAATAAAGAATTATATCTTTTATATGAGAGTAAAATACTTGAAGCTAAGAGGGCTTTTAAGGATTTACCAAAAGGAATAACGCCTGCTTATCTTAATAAAGATGGTAGTTATGGTTTTTCATTCTTAGAATTGAAAATTCGACATCTTTTAAAGCTTTCTAAAAGATATATGGATATTTATGGAGTAAGTTTAAAGCCTTCTATTTTTCAGATGACTAGCTTTAAAACAGATGCATTCATTTCTAAATTTTTAGATAATATATTTTATGAAGATTTGGTTAAGAGTTTAAATTATTCTTTTCTTAAAAAAGAAGATATTCTTACAGCTATTCAACCTTTAGTATATTGTTATAGAAAATTGGATAATGGCCAATATGTTTATTTTGATTATGAGATGAACGGGGAAAAAATTATATTGGCTTTACCTGCAGGACACGGACAAAATTTTAGAGTTTTAAGAGATATTTATTTTAAACTTTATAAATCTGGAAAGAGATTTGTGTATATTGGTAATATTGATAATATTGGGTTTACTGTTAATTTAAAGGCTCTTGCCATAATGGCTATAATAAATAGTTCTTCTGGATTTGAGTTTAGCGTTAAAACAGCATTAGATACAAAAGGAGGAATTTTAATTATTGATAAAGATGGTAGGCTAACGTGTGTTGATATTGGAGGAGCTATTTCTAAAGAAGATGTTCTAAAGGCTGAAGATAGAGGAGATAAAATTCTATTTAATTGTGCTACTGGTCTTTTTAATTTAGAATATTTAGTCAAAAATATAGATAGAATTATAGAAGAGATACCTAGTAGGGTTATTGAACAAAATAAAGAGATAGGTCAATATTTTTCAATTGAACAAGTAACTTGGGAAGTAGTAAAGTTAGTTGATGATCCCTTAATTTTCGAAGTTAATAGAGAAAATAGATTTCTTCCTGCAAAGTTATTTATTGATATTCTTATTGCTAGTTGTTACTTGCAAGATAAGTTTTCATATAATATTTCTTATATTGCTAATTACTTAAATAATTCTCTTAATTACTTGTTAAAGAATGATTATGGTTTAGTTTTTAGAGATGGTAAATGGAATATTTAGTGCTTTATTAATAAGCATATTATTTTCTTTAAATTTATATTTATTGGGGAATGTTCCTGATATAGATTATGATTATTTTGAGGAAGATAAGTCTGATTTAGTAAGTATTGAGAACTTTTTGGGAAAAATTGATTTTAAAGGCATCCTAGACAATAGAAATTTGTTTGTTGGTATTAGGAATATTGCAAATCCTAATGCTGTTCAAAGATTTAGTAAAGATGAACTTGAAAAACTTAAAGAGATCAATCCAATAGGTATTATTTTATTTAGGGAAAATTTCAAAGACGCTAAGCAAACCAAAGCTTTGATTGACTCATTAAAACAATATTTAGGCTCTGATATTTTTATTGCTGTTGATGAAGAAGGAGGTTTGGTTAATAGAGTTAGTGGAAATGAAAAACTGGGTGTTTATAATTTTCCTTCTATGGAATCTGTAGGTAAAACAAATGATGTGCATCTTGCATATAAAATTGGTGAAGTTCTTGGAAAACAACTTGTACGTTTGGGTATTAATGTCAATATGGCACCGGTAGCTGATTTAAAATTTTCAGCTGTTAGTCCTTTAGCTAATAGGACTTTTGGACATTTAGTTTACAATGTTGGACTTATGGTAGAGTCATTTATTGATGCGATACAGAAACAAGGAGTATATGCAGTAGTTAAACATTTTCCTGGACTTGGAGGGACTAAAGTGGATACTCATAAGGAAATAGCTTTATTGCCTTATAGTAAAAATTTTTTAATGAGGAACAATTTTGTACCATTTATTTATGGTAAAGAAGCAAAATTTATTATGATTGGTCATGTTTTAGCTCCTAGTATTTCTAAATATATAACTAGTATGTCAAAAGATATTGTAGATATTATAAGATATAATTTAAATATTAGTAGTATTATAATAACGGATGCATATGATATGGGAGCAATTGTGAATAATTTTAGTATAGAAGATGCAGTTAAAACTTCTTTAGGTTCAGGTATTGATGTCGTACTTATCCCAGAAGGATATCAAAAACTTAATAAAAAAAACAAATGATTTAAATGATTTTTCAAAAATAAGGAAAGGAAATATAAATAAAAAGCCATGTGAAACAAAATTTCCCAAGACTTTTTATAAATGGTTAAAGGTTAAAGATACATAATATTTTATCACAAAATTTTAAAAAAACAATAAAAGTAGATATCTTTTATTGTTAAAAAAGAAATAACTAATAAAAATATTTAGTAATTGTATTAATTCTTATTTGATATATATTATAATAATGTACACAAAATAAAAAGAGAAAAATAACTTAGGTTTGAGGTGATAAAGATGAGAGGAGTTAAAGAAGCAAATAATAAAATTTTTCCTATGATACTTTGTTGTGAAAATAAAGTATCTGGAAGAAAGGGAACTTTTTTTGGAAATGCAGAGTATGAGGCAAACTATAAGGCTAGAGTTAATGGGTATATTATTGATTTTTTCAGAATACCTAGAAGTTTAAAAAATAAGTATGAGGTTAATATTAAAGCATTAAGTAATCCAGATCTTCCATTTGGGAATATAGCGATGAATTGCATCAATATATTTAAACTTATAGTTGATATTGTGAATATGCAGACAGGAGAGGAGTATGATTATGATAAGTTTATAACAGAAATGGAAACAGATAAGATGCTTTATTATGGAGCAAAAGTAGTTTCAGCATTAACAAGACATTTTGATGAAATTAGTGGAAATAATCATAATGAAGGATATTATGAGTGGGAAAAAGGTTGGATAGACAGGAAGTGGATTGATTATGAACCTAGTGAGATAGAGATTAAAGAGATGCAGGAATTAAATAAAAGATTTGATCAAAAAATGTGTATAGGAACAGGAAAAAAAACTAAGAAGTCAGGTATTAATAAAGGTGAACTTAGGCTTTTAAGAGCAATAAAGAAAACAGGTAAGTAAGAAGGCATAATAAAATTATTTAAAAATATTTACAAAATTAAAAAAATAAAATAATATTATAATAGATATAAGAAGATAGAAAATATTCTATCAATAGTCCCCAACACTCCTATTAATCCTCTCCAAAACAAGATATAGGAGTAGGGACTTTATTTTTAAGATTTTCTATAAATTTTAAAAAATTTATAGAAAAAAAGAAGTCAAATTTAAAAATTTATTAGTATATCCCTATTGAAATCTTATACTAAATATATGAAGCTTATTTTTATTTATTGAATTAAGTGAAATGTTAGTAAGTCTAAGTTATAGAATCTATAAATAAAGTATTGTTAGATTAGTAAAGATTGGTATATGATATTATTTATATTTTTGTATTCATTTGATTTTGAATAATTAATTTTTGAATTACAAATGTATTAGATTATATTCCAGAAATAATTGATCGTAAATGTTTAATTTTCTAATGGGTAGAAAAGGAAATTTATTAAATGTATAATATAATGCATAATTCCCTGATTCTTAGGTAAATATCTTTAATATTTGCTTTGGAACTTATTTCAGATAATCTTTTTATATTTAAAATTAAGCATAAAGTGGTTTTAACTTTGATAGAGTAAATAAGAAATAAATAAATAGTCTTTATGATAATATTTATTATAAAGACTATTTATATTTAATAAAAATAGAATTTAAAAAAGAAAAGTAGAATAAAAATAATTTAGAAAAAACTGGAAATAATCAAAATTTTGAACTAATAATTTAGTTATTAAATATTCTCCTTTTTTAAAATTAAAAGAATTTATTATCAATATTTACTTCATACCATACATTCTTTTAAATAATCCCCTTCCCCAAGGGGTTTTTTCTTTTTAAAGTTAAGTATTCAAAGGTATGTATGAAAGAGTAGAGGACAAAATCAGAATAACTTTAAAGTTAGTGATATTATATTTAAATATAAAAGAGTCTAAAAAAAATAATTTTAATTTATTTGATCTAAAAGCGCTGTATTACAGTATGGGATTGAGTGTGCTGTGAAATACAAAATATATAAAAATTAAATTATCGTACTATTAGCTTTAAAAATTCTAATCTTAAGCTTTAGATAAAATAAACTAACTTATAAAAAAATAATCTATTTAAAACTTTTTATTAATTATTATAAGAATAGGGAGAAGATATTTTAAACTTAAATCTTAATAAAAATAGCAATTTAATAAAAAGATTTTCTTTGCTTTTTAAAGCCTTAGTTTAAATAACAAATCTAATATCAATTTAATAAAATAAAATTATTATACTGTATCAAAATCCTTTTTTCTCTATTTTATAAATATCATAATACTTTTAATTATCTAATTATCAATTATTTCTACTTTTGATTTAGATTCTTCTAAAAATTTTTGAATTTCATTTTTACAAAACAAAACTAACAATAGTATAATTTATTAGCAGTAATAAACTTTAAATTTAGCTACTTCGTTGTATTTTTAAATGTTTAGTATTCTAGAATATTAGGCTTTTTAGTATAAGGATTTTATCCAGATCAGTTTAGTTTATATGTTTTGTACTAAAAAAAAATAAAT